>JBFKII010000204.1:0-7625 GCA_041632295.1 Anaerolineales bacterium
CCGGCGCCGGCAAGACCCGCCTGGTCGAGGAGTTCGCCGCGAGCACGGGAATTCCCTTGTGGCGGGCCCGGGCGTTCGAGTCATCCCGGTCGCTGCCTTACCGCCCCTGGATCGAGCTGCTGGAGGATCTGTTGGGCGGCCTCGAGCCGGAGGCGCTCGGGGGCCTTTCGATGGTCGCTCGCGAGCACCTGGGGCGCCTGATCCCCTCTCTGGTGGCTGGTTCGGGGCACGGCATCCCGGCCCCACCGCCCACGCATGGAGGCGCAGCGCTGCGACTCCACCAATCCGTGGCCGAGATCCTGTACGATCTGCCACATCGCAGCCAGGGACCGGCAGCGGGCATTATTTTCCTCGACGACATGCAGTGGGCGGACGAATCCTCGCTCCAGCTTTTCCATTACGCTTCCCGCCGCATCCGGCAGGAGCCCCGGCTTCTGATCGGGACCTACAGGCCTGAGGAGAGGGAAGACAATCCTGCGCTGCAGACCCTTCTGCAGGATCTGAGGCGCGGCGGTGCACCCTCTATCGCCCTGCAGCCGCTGAAGAATGCGGAGATCCTCGACTTGCTGTCCGCCCAGTGGCCGGCCCTTTCTCCCGGATTTCGGCCTCATCTAGGTGCATTGCTCGCCCAGTCAACCGGCGGCAACCCTTTTTTCCTGACCGAGACCATCCGCGAGCTGGCCCTCTCGAGCGATGTGCCCGAATCACTCCCGGTGCCGGAATCGGTGGTCGAGCTCATCCGCCGGCGTCTCCAGCTGCTCCCCGCAGGCGGGCGCCAGGTGATCGAGACCTTCGCCGTGATGGACGAACCTGCCACGCCAAAACGCATTCAGGAGATCAGCGCGCGAAGCGAAGCGGAGACCTTTACGGCCATCGATCAGGGCATGCGGCGCGGTTTGCTCAAACCCGCCGCACCGGCGTCCGACCGGTATGACTTCGCCCACGACCTGGTCCGGCGGGCCGTTTTGGGCGATATGAGCGACCTTCGGGCCGGCCTGCTGCACCGCCGCACTGCCGAAGCACTTTCATCCGCAGGCGCACCGGCGGCCAGGCTGGCTTATCACTGGCAGCGCGCTGGCGATACCGAGCGGGAAGCGCAGGCCGCTCTGGAGGCCGGCGATCAGGCGGCGGAGGTCTACGCCCACGAACAGGCGATCCGCTATTACGAACGGGCGGCCAGGATCAGCGCGCAGCCGGAGGGACGCATGCGGGCACAGCTCGGGCTCGGAGAGGTGCGCCAGCTGGCCTCGGCCTGGGCGGAAGCCGAATCCCATGCCCGGGCCGCCTTACAGATCGCCGAAGAAATCGGGGCACCCGCCGCACGGGGCCGCTGCCTGGCCTCCCTGGGGCGATTGATGACCCGGGGCGGGCGGTTCAACGAGGCCCGTGAGGTGCTCGAAGAGGCCGAAAGGCTGTTCAGCCAGGCCGGCGATCCGGCCGGGATCGGCGAGGCCATCCGTTCTCTCGGCCTGGTGCAGTGGTATCTGGGCGATTACGACTCCGCGCGGTCGCACCTGGAGCGGGCCCGCAGGCTGGCGCAGGAGAGCGGGGACCGCAAAGGGGAGGGGATCGCCATCGGGAACACCGGCATCGTTTATTGGAGCCAGCGGGACTATGAAAAAGCGCTCGCACACTACCGCCTGAAACAGCAGATGGACGAAGAAGACGGCGATCGGCTCAGCGCCAGCCAGGCGGTCGGCAATATCGGTCTGGTTCACCGGGATCGCGGGGACTACCCGCGGGCGATGGAAAGCTATCTGCACAAGCTGGCGATCGACCAGGAGCTTGGGGACCGGATCGGGGTTTGCTTTGCGCTCGAGAACATGGCCGACCTGTACAACCGGCGCGGCGAGTACGAAAAAGCCCTTCACTGCGCTGCCCACGGCCTCCAGATCGCCCTCGAACTGGACGCCAGGCAGCTGGTTTCTATCGTTCTGGGCCGCCTGGTGGACACCTACACCGGACAGGCTGACCAGGAGCGCCTTGGACGGACCGCCCGTCAATCGGTCGCGATCAACCGCTGGATGAACCTGCCCCGCAACCTGTGCAAATCGCTTTTCGCCCTCGCTTCCCACCAGGCAGAGGCGGGAGACCTGGACCTGGCCGGGGAGCTGCTCGAGGAATGCATTCGGCTGGCAGCCGGGGTGCGGCACCGCCGCGTGCAGTTCCAGGCGGAAAAACTGCAGGCCTCCCTGCCTGCGCTGGCCGACCCACCCAGGCGACAAGAAGCCATCCAGCAGCTCGAAAGCCTCGAGGCCGAATGGACCCTGGAAAGCGAGCAGGCGGCACTGCATGACGCCATCTGGCAGCTCGATCCGCGGCAGGCGGACCGGCGTGCAGCGGCCATCTCCGCCTACGAGTCGCTTTATGCCCGGTCTTCAGACTCCAACGTGCGCCGCCGCCTCGAGGCGCTGACCGGGGAAGCGCTGCCCGACCCGGATCCCCTCCCGGAGCTGCCCGAGGCCATCCGGACCTCCCTACCGGTTCTCGCCGCGCTGCTCGAACAGGTGGGTGATTTGATCGCTTCGCTCGAATAGCGCAGTTTATTTCCCCCGAAAACGCACACGCATTTGCACACGGCCTGCCGCTACAGTAGCAGCATGGCAACCGATCACGCTGTCCACCGGGCGCTGCTCCTATGCACCGACCCCCCTTTTGCGGCCGACGCCGTCTTCGTCGATCACGCCCAGCACCTGACCTTTGAAGGCCAGGGCCATGTGCGCGGTATCTGGCACGCATATTTCGGCGCCGGGCTTGGGGAAACCCGCGTCCGGATGCACTGCCATGTCGAGGAACAGGACACCTGCGCGTTTGCCTTTGAGCTGCAAGGGCGGCACGAGCGCCCTTTCCAGGGGCTACCTCCCACCGGACTCGAGATCCTGGTACCCATGTCCCTGTTCTGCACCCTGGCGGGCGGCAAAGTCAGGCAGATCGACCTGTACTACGATGCCGGCACCCTTCTGGGGCAATTGGGTTTTGGCCCGCGCCCGGAGAACCGGCGCGGATAGCGAAAGAAGGAGCGTTTTCATGGCCAGAAGGCGACTGATTTTGGTACTGGGTCTTTTTTTCCTCAGCCTGATGCTGGTGCTGCAGGGGCGGCTGGCCGGGATGGAGCAGGCGGCGGCCGGCGGATGGATCACGCTGCGGGTCTCCGTGGCCTCCGACGGCACCCAGGCGAACGACGATTCCAACTATGCCGCCATCTCCGCCGACGGCCGCTATGTGACCTTCATCTCCTACGCCTCCAACCTGGTGCCCAACGACACCAACGGGGTGAAGGATGTGTTCGTCCACGACCTGCAGACCAGCCAGACCGCGCGGGTTTCTGTCGCCTCCGACGGCACGCAGGCCAATTTTCGCTCCGGGGATTTCGAAGCTCCGGCCATCTCTTCCGATGGCCGCCATATCACTTTTGTCTCCATCGCCTCCAACCTGGTGATGACCGACACCAACAACCAGCAGGATATCTTTGTCCACGACCAGCAGACCGGGCAGACTGTCCTGGTATCGGTGGACTCCAACGGCGGCCAGGGTAATTTGTGGGCCGCAAAACCCGCCATTTCTGGTGACGGGCGCTTCGTCGCTTTTGTCACTTCCTCCGCGCTGGTCCCAGGCGACACCAACGGCGTAGCCGATATTTTCGTCCACGACCGCGATTTTGATGAGGACGGCGTTTTTGACGAGCGGGGGGAGATCAACACCGTGCGCGTCTCGGTTGCCTCGGATGGCACGCAGGCCAACGGAACTTCGGGCTACACCGACATCGGAATCTCTTCGGATGGCCGCCACGTTTCCTTCGATTCCTATGCCACCAACCTGGTTCCCAACGACACCAACGGCCAGCGGGACACCTTCGTCCACGACCGCGACCTGGACAACGACGGCGTTTTCGACGAGCCGTGGGCCATCAGTACGGTGCGCGTGTCGGTCGCCTCGAACGGCATCGAAGGCAATGGGGAGTCGACCGATTCGGAGATCTCGGGCGACGGCCGCTACGTCACCTTCTGGTCGCGGGCCAGCAATCTCGTCCCCGGAGATACCCAGTCTTGCCCGGCCTCCAACTGCTACGACGTCTTCATCCACGACCGCGACCAGGACGGAAACGGGATCTTCGACGAGCCCGGAAACATATGGACGGAGCTGGCCTCGGTGGACAGCAACGAAGTCCAGGCCAACAACCACTCCTACTTCCCCGCCATCTCTGAGGACAGCCGCTTTGTGGCTTTCTACTCGCTGGCTTCCAACCTGGTCGCCGGCGACACCGGCTGGGTGGATATCTTCGTGCGCGACCGGGTGTTCGGCGAGACGCGGCGCGCTTCGGTCTCCAACTCACTGGGGCAGGCCAACGGCAGCTCGTTCATGCCCGACATCTCTGGAGACGGCCGGCGGGTAGTTTTCGATTCGGTCGCCAACAACCTGGTCGCCGGCGACACCAACAACCGTTACGACATCTTCGTGCACGACACGGTCATCGCCCAGGCTACTCCCACCCCGACCTTCACGCCATCCAACACGCCCACCTTCACCCCCACCCCCTCGCCCACGCCGACCCTCACCCCACCGCCGCAGTCCGATGAAGGCTGGCAGATCCAGACGCTGGATGTGCGCGGGGACACCGGCAGCTACGCTGCGCTGGCCCTGGACGACAATGGCTATGCGCACATCGCCTACAGCGCTGAGGAAGGCCTCAGCACCCACCTCAAATACATGCACTGGGACGGAGTCGTCTGGCGCACCACGACCGTGGACAGCAGCGCCAATGTCGGCGACTATGTCGATATCGCCCTGGATTCAAACGGCTACGCCCACATCAGCTACCGCGATCTGACCAACGGCAGCCTGAAATACGCCCGCTGGACTGGGGGCGCCTGGAACGTCCAGACCGTCGCCCAGGGGCCCGGGTTGGGCTTCCACAGCGCCATCGCCATCGAGCCCCTCAGCAATCTGCCGCATATCGTCCACGTCAACTTCCTGCAGGAAGAGTTGGTCCACATGGAATTCAACGGCGTGAACTGGACCTACAGGGTGGTCGCCTCGGGTTCCGGCACCGGCCAGCACAGCGACCTGGTCTTCGACACGGGCGGCGCGCTGCACCTGACATACTACGACGCCCCGAGCACCTCGCTCGCATACGCCAGCTTCGACGGCGCAAACTGGAGCTCACAAACGGTCGACACCAACGGGGACGTCGGCCTGCACAGCAGCCTGGCATTCGACAACCAGGACCAGCCCCACATCAGCTATTACGACGCCTCGCTGGACGCATTGAAATACGCCCACCACGATGGGAGCCAGTGGAACGTCGAATACGTCAATATCAACGGCCAGGGCGGAACCTACACGTCGATCGCCCTGGACAGCGGCGGGACCCCATACATCAGCTTCCACGGCCCGAACGACCTGCAGTTGGCCCAGGAGAACGGGGTCAGCTGGGCGATCACTACGATCGACAGCGCCGGGGACGTGGGCATGTCCTCCTCTCTGGGGCTGGATGCGGCCGGCATCCCGCACATGGCCTACCACGACCGCAGCTACGGGGACTTGAAGTACGCCTACTACGGCCCGCACTGGGAGTTCCGCACGGTCAGCATCGGGGGCGATGAGCGCTCACCTGCCCTGGCCCTGGACAAGGGCTGGCCCGGCCTGACGTTCCACGACGCCTTCCCGCTCCCCGACCAGTTGACCGTGGCCGGCTGGGACGGGCTCGCCTGGGATTCGGCTTACGTGGACGGCGCCGGACTGGCCGGCACTCCCAGCTCGCTGATCTACGACGATTCCGGCCTCGCCCACATCGCCTATATCACTTCCGGCCAGCAGGAACTCAAATACGCCACCTGGGATGGCGCCTCTTTCCAGAAGCAGACCGTGCTCCAGCTCTCCGGCTCGGACACGCTCGGAAACCAGGTCGTCATCCTGCTGGATGAAAGCCAACGCCCCTTGATCGTCTTCACCCGCTCGCTCTCCGGCGTGCACAGCCTGTGGCTGGCCCAGTGGACCGGCACGACCTGGGGGCTCTACATCAACCTGGCTGCCATGCCGCTGGGCAGCGAAAGATATATCGACGCCGCCATCACCCCTGGGGACGGCCAGCCGGGCGGCGGCACGATCTACGCCAGCTATTACGAGCATTCCCTCGGCGATCTGCGCCTGGCCACCTGGGACGAGGACGCCCCCAATTCCCAGACCGACCAGCTGGTGGATTCCGGCAACGGCACGGACACCGGCAAGTACAACCGCATCGCGGTCGATGTCCAGGTGGAAAACGATGCCGCCGCCGATGTGATCTCGATCGCCTATTACGACTCCGGCACCCAAAACATCCTCTACGCCTTCAACGAGGACGGATGGGTGAACACGGTGGCGGTCTTCAACACCGGCCCGATCAGCAGCCTGGATCTCGTCCTGGGCAATGATGCCTGGCTGACTCCTTACATCGCTTACACTGCCCTCAACGACAACTCGCTGCGCCTGGTGCATTCCGAGGATGGGCTGGCCTCCTGGCCGCTGGACATCATTCTCGACAGCCTGCCCGCCGCACCAGACGGTGTTTCCATCGCTTTCGATTACGCCCCCAGGCTGGCGTTCCGCGACGAAAACGGCCTGATCCGGTACGCCTTCCCCGGCAGCCGGCACAACACCGGACCGGCGCCGGCCGGTATCGCCACCGGGACCGGTGCGATCCTGGGTTTCGAGGGCGAAAACTGCCTGTACTGGAGCAATAACCCGGGCACAACGCGCCCCGCCGGCCTCCTGGAAGGCCTGCTGGGCGGAGGCGCCCTGGACGACTTCTCCGTGATGGAAGGGCTGACTGCGCTGTTCTCGGCAACCACCCCAGGGCAGGCCTACATCGATCTGTACGTTGCCCATGCCAACGAGATGGGCCGCATCGGTTGGACCGACCCGCAGCTGGTCTGGGACGGCTACCGCACGCTGCACAACCTGATGCCGGGGCTGGAGGCGCTGGTGCTCGGCCAGGGGGACCAGGTGGTCATCACCCAGGAGATGATGGACCAGGCACTGGATATCTGGCAGCGCATCGCGGCTGCCGGCAGCCCAGGGTTGGCCGGGGTGATCAACTCCGAACTGGCCAAGTACAACAACCTGCAGGATTTCGTCGGGATGTCCTTCAATGATTGGGCAGAGGATATCGGAGTGCCGGTTTACACCGAATCGATCTACCTGCCGGCTGTCCTGCGCGAGTGAGCCCCAAAATTGTGGGCTCGGCCGGGAGCCATCTCGCTGCAACCTGCCTGACCGCAATGGGGGAGGTTCCCGAGTGCGATCACGCTCGAGATGATTCGGTGTCAAGGCACTCCCCCGACAGGCTCACGACAAGCGCCGGTTGAGCGGAGCGAGCCCGTGTCGAAACCAAACGGTCCACACGCCCTCGGTTTCGACAGGCTCACGACAAGCGCCGGTTGAGCCGGGCGAGCGAGGCGAGCCCGACCAAGTGGTCTGGAATTTCGGCGGCAGCCTCCTTCCGGTAGTTGCATGTTCGGATTTCAAGTTGTCCCGGCGCGGCGCACCGGGACCAGGGTCAGGTTCTTACCGCTCTCAGCCCGGCTTCGGCACCCGTTCCGGCAGGTCTGGGACGCCCAGCTGCGCGCAAAACTCACCAAACCCCG
>JBFKII010000205.1:0-7549 GCA_041632295.1 Anaerolineales bacterium
GCCACGTCCAGGTCGACCGCGCCGCCGTAGCCGTGACGGCCGTGGACGCCGATGGTCATCTGGGCCGGTACGCCGTCGCAGCCCGTCGCCGCCGGCGGGGCGGCCGAGAGCGTGAAGGAGGGCGGCAGGGTGGGTCGCAAGATGAACAGGCCGCGCTGAATATCGCTCACGATAATCGAGCCGCTGGCCAAGTAAGGGTAAACGCTCCAGGCGCCATTGGAGCCGTCGGCGTCGCTGTCGGGAAAGGTGTCGAAGTAGGCGACCTCGGTCAGTTGTCCGGCGCCAACGTCGACCAGGTCGACGATGCGTAGGCCGGCGCGATAGTTGGCCTGATAAGCGAAGTCGTCGTGGATGTACAGGTTATGGTCGCTGGCGGGCGTGACGCCGGTGAATGCGCCCACGAATAGGGGCGCGTTGAGGTCGGAGACGTCCCAGATGTAGGTGCGTGTGTTGTGACCGTAGATGATTTCGTCAAGCTCGTCGTCCTGGAGGAAGTAACGGTGATCGGCCGTCAGCCACCCCTGATGCGTATAGCCGACGCCGGTGTAGCTTTCCCGGGCGAGCAACACCGGCGCGGCTTTGTTGGTCACGTCGACGATAGTGAGCGTATCTTCATTTGAATTGAAGCACACCTCCTGATTGGTGAACGCGCCGTCCGGCCCGTTATAGTTGACGCACTGGGCGTCATGGGTGTAGCCGTCTGCATTGAAGCAGCCGGCGTCTGCGGGCGCCAGGGGATTTTGAATGTCGATAAAATGCAGCCCGCCCGCACAGGTGCCTGCGCCGACGGCATAGGCATAACCGCTGTCCTCATTGATCACGATGTTGTGAGCGCTGCCAAAGCCGGCGAAATGGGCGTCCTCACTGAACGTCACCGGCGGGTTGGGGACCGACCGCAGGCGGGTCAGGTCAAACACCTGCATCCCGTGCGCCCCCGCCTCGCTGACGACAAAAGCATGATTGGCGTAAACCTTGATATCCCGCCAGCTGGAACTCGCACTGTGGGTCGGGAGATTTCCCAGGTAGACCGGGTTCTCCGGATCCGAGATGTCGACAAAGGAGGTGCCCGACGAGCGGCCCATGATTGCATACTCTTTTCCGTCTTGCGGGTCCGTCCAGCCCCAGATGTCATTCCCGCTGCCCCCGCCAATGGCGGAGAGAGGCAGGAATGCCAGCAGGTCCACGTTGTCGCAGGGATACGGGCCGGCAAATCCTGCAACACAGGGGGTCAACCCCATCGATTCCAACTCGCTGCCCGCTTTGAGCCCTGCCTGGATATCGGCCTCCACGCGGGCCATCAGCGCTGCTCGGCGCGCCTCGGGGTCCGCCTCATCTTCCTGCGCGATTGCGAGCGGTATGTTCAGCAGTAGCAGCGCCGCAGCGGCGGAAAGCAAGAGCAGTGGGATCCTCAGATGCTTCACGGGTTCTCCTCATCTACAATTCGGTGGCATCCGCCCGCCTGCATCCCGATCTTGCGTTTTAATCGAGGGGCGAGCGCATTTCATGGTTGGGAAAAAAACACGGCGTACCCAGAAGTCGTATCGGGCACGCCGTGAGGTTTTTAATCCCTTTCAACGGTTCGGGTCTGGCCGTAATTGGCGGCGGCCAGGGAAAGATCCTGGATATTGATGATATCGTCCGCGTTGATGTCCATGGCGGGGTCGAATCCCGGATCTCCGGAGGAGAGGCCGTACTTTGCCCCGATGGCGGACAGGTCCAGGATATCAACAGTCCCATCTCCATTGACATCGCCTCCCAGCAGTGTGATGTCTGGGAGCGGGGTCAGGCCGCCCGAGGCGACCACCACGTTATCGACCTGTTCGGTCAGGTAGCTCGCCATGCTGACGGTCATCGAATACGTTCCGGCCGGCAGGGAAAGGCTGTAACCACCCCCGGCCGCGGTCACATCGCCAGTTATCGGGCTACCCGCTTGCCAGGCCGTCACCTGGGCGCCGCTGTTATCGGTCCGCCCCTGCAGGATCACGGTGCCGGTGGCCGTGCCGTTGACCGGGCTGCTGATGTCGCACCAGTCGATAAAGGCGGAAAGGCTGTCCTCCCGACCGGCAACGGTCGATATCGCCTCCCAGGGAAACGCAAGGTAGGCAGTTTTGTAATTGGCGGTCTCTTTCGTGGAAGCCGCCACCCGGCCGTTGTTGCCCAAAAAACCGGTCGCGCCGCCGTTACCGACAGTGATCGGGTCCGAGTAATCCGTGAAGGGGTAACTGAGGGCATAGGTCCCCAGGCCGGTGAACACCCCCTGGCCTTCCACGCTGATGTAGTCGCCGTTATCGTTGGTCACATTCGAAACACCCAGGTAACCGGTCATGAAACCCGTCAGGCCTTTGTCATACCGGTAATCCTGGCTGGAGATGAAGAGGCACCCCCCGCCGTCCAGCCAGCTGCCCAGGGCGGCCTCCGTGCTTCCCGAAGGCCCGGCCGGTCCGGAGCCTGCGGAACCGAACAGCGCACCGGTAAACCAGATGACCGCCTGGTATGGGGCCAGGTCGGCCGCTCCCGGCTCGATATCCGCGCCGGTCGTGTCCCAGACGTCGTAAGTCAGTCCCAGGCTGTCGAGCGCGTCAGTGTACTTCATGAGCTGCGATGAACCTGACCCTTCGTCTTCGACCAACAGGACCGGCGGAATATCCTCGGTCGTGAAGCTGTTGGCGGCAGAAAAAGCCCCATCACCGCAGGCATTATCCGCCCGCACCCGCCAGTAGTACAAAGCCAGGGGGTCCAGGGGCCCGACAGGCCCGTACGTGTTTCCGCCCACCTGTGCGGTCTCCACGATATTGGAGAATCCGCTGTCGGTGGCCAGTTCGAATGTGTATCCGGCGGCTTCGGCCGCCGCGTTCCAGCTGAAAGTCGGGGTTTTGCTGACCGCAGTCGCGCCGTTGGCGGGCGAGACCAGTACCGGTGTGCCAGGCAGTCCGCTGAAGACGTCCAGCTGCATCGCTTCGGTGTGCTGAATGCTGCCGTCGGTGGCGTTCAAGTCAAACGGATAGCTGCCGGGCCCGGTGGTGCTGACCGTCACGGTTATCAAGCTGCTCCCGGGGACGATCACATTGGCGGGATCGAACTGGGCGCTGCTGCCGGCTGGCAGGCCGCTGGCGGCCAGGCTGACTGTACCGGTATAGCCGTTTTTATCGCTGATATCGACCGACGTGGCGTCGCTTCCGGCCACGCATACCGCCAGGGAGGGGCTGGCAAGCGAGAGGACATAATCGGGAGCCAGAAACGGGTTGAGAACAAACAGGCCCTCCCCGATGCCGTTGACGATCACCACCCCGCTGTCGAAATAGGGGTAATTGCTCCAGGATCCGCTGAAGCTGGTGCCATTGTTGGGAGTGTACGTATCAAAAAACGCGGCCAGGGTAAGATTCCCGTTTTGCACATCGAACAGATCGTAAATCTGCAGGCCGCTGGTGTAATTCGATTCGAAGGCGTAGCCGCTGTGCGTGTATAAATTGTGGTCGATCGAGGCATTCGGACCGTCATGGATACCGATGATGGTGGGGCTGTCCAGGTTGCTGATATCCCAGACCCGGGTGCGGGTATTGTGGCCGAAGCTGGTTTCATCCAGCTCGTCCCCCAACAGCAGGTAGGTCTGGTCCTCGGTGATCCAACCCTGGTGGGTGTATCCGTCACCGGCGTAGGGATTGCGTGAAATCTGGACCGGGCTGGCTTTGTTGGTGACATTGACGATGGTCAGGGTGTCCTCATTGTACCCAAAACAGACTTCGTCCCCCTGGTAATCGGGGTCAGGACCGTTGTAGATCACGCATTGGGCGTCGTGGGTGTACCCGTCCCCGCTGTAGCAGCCGGCGTCGGTCGGGGCCGTTGGCGTCTGGATGTTGACCATTTCCAGGCCGCCGCTGCACACGTTCGCACCCACTGCGTAAGCATAGCCGCTGTCCTCATTGATGACGATATTGTGGGCGCCGCCGAATCCGCTGTAATGGGCGTCTACGGTGAAGGTCTGCGGCGGGCTGGGGACGTTGCGCAGGCGGGTCAGGTCAAAAACCTGCATTCCGTGACCGCTGGCTTCGCTGACGATAAAGGCATGGTTGGCATAAACCTTGATATCACGCCAGGACGAACTGGAGGTTTGGGTGGGCAGCCTGCCCAAATAAACCGGATTTTCCGGATCGGTGACATCGACGAAGGCGGTGCCGTTGGTCTGGCCCACCAGAGCATACTCTTTGGCGTCCAATGGGTCGGTCCAGCCCCATATGTCATTCCCTCCGGTGCCTCCCATGCTGCTGTGCGGCAAGAAGGAGAGCAGGTCGATGTTCAGGCAGGGATATATCCCGGCCATTCCCTCGACGCAGGGAGTGGCACTGAGGGCCTCAAGGCCGCTGCCTTGCGAAACCGCCCGTTCAAAGTCATCCTGCATGCGCTGAAAAAGGGCCTCTCGGGCCGCCGCAGCAGGGTCAGGGCGGGTGCCCGGCTCCGGTTCCTGGGCGTACGCCCGCAGCTCGCTTCCAGCAAACACAATCGCCGCCAGTAGGAGTGCAACGGTCACAATCCTGCCGCTGAAATTTTTTAATGTTTCCATCAATGATTGCTCCTTGGAATCACGGGGCGGCCTACTGGAAAAACCAGGAAACCTATTATGACGATCGCACACCGGGACACAGACCCAGACTCCCCTGGCCAACGGTGGGCTGCGCAGAACCCGGCAATTATAATCCACCTGGATGGCTGTTCCGCCAGGAATATCGTTGGCGCCTTCCGGCAGTAAGAATTTCGTAACAACCTGTCGCTAAGATCTGGGTAATCTGGACCCTACATGGACGAAACATGAAGCGAAAAGAATTTTTCCTACTGATCGGGGTGCTGATCGCTCTCTCGATCGGCTATTACCTGCTGTCTCCGTTGTTCTTCGACCGGACGGTCGACGAGGCTTTTCCCGCCGCCGGAACGCCGCAAGACGTATTTGCCGATCCCGCCATGCCCATGCTCGCCACGCAAATGATGGCCGACGCCATGACCGCCGAACCGAGCCAGGTGCAGGAACAAATGCCTGAAAACGCATCGGAAATGGAGATCCTTTTTCAGGGATCGTTCTACGACCTGGCCCATCACGGAACCGGGATTGCCACTGTGTACCGTCTGTCGGACGGCAGCCGCGTCCTGCGCTTCGAGGATTTCGAAGTCCTCAACGGCCCCGACCTGCACGTCTACCTGGCAGTGCAGGATCCGGTTCCGAACACGGTCGGGCTGGAACTGGAAGGTGCGGTTGACTTAGGGTCGCTCAAAGGCAACCTGGGCAACCAGAATTACCTCCTGCCATCGGACCTGCCGCTGGAATCGTTCAAATCGGTTGTGATCTGGTGCCAGCCATTCCGCGTGCCTTTCAACGCCGCACCTCTGGCGCCAGTCCCGTGATCGGGCCCCGATCCGTTATACAAAAACGGTTTTCCCGCTAAAATCGTAGGTATGGGAAAAAAAGAGCTAACCGTCCTAGTGGTCGACGACGAGGCCACCATCCGGGAGGTCCTGCGCCGCTACCTGGAAAGGGAGGGGTTCCGGGTGCATGAAGCTGCGGACGGCTATGAAGCGCTCGACGCCGTCTCGTTTGAACCCCCTGACCTGGTCCTGTTGGACCTGATGCTGCCAGGCATCGACGGCCTGACGATCACCCGCCACCTGCGGCAGGCGGCCGGAGGGCCGAAAAGAAACCTGCCGATCATCATGCTGACCGCCAAGGGAGAAACCAGCGACCGCATCCGAGGTTTGGACCTCGGGGCAGACGACTACATCGCCAAGCCGTTTTCGCCGCGCGAAGTGGTCTCGCGCGTCAACGCTGTGCTTCGGCGGGTCGGCACACAGGTCCCTGCGCCGGGGGAGAGCTTTGAATTCCCCAATTTATCCATCGATGCCGGGGCCCGGACCGTTGTGGCCTTCGAAAAGTCTGTGGCTTTGAGCGCAAAAGAATTCGACCTGCTGTATTTTTTTGTCCGCCACCCGCGGCAGGTGTTTTCACGCCAGCAGCTGCTGGATGAGGTCTGGGGGTTCGATTATTACGGGGATCCGTCCACGGTGACGGTCCACATTCGCAGGCTGCGCGAAAAAATTGAGCACGACCCATCCAAGCCGGGTTTCATCCAGACGGTCTGGGGGGTCGGCTATAAGTTTGAGAGCGGCCCCTCGGACCCGGCCGGAACATGAACCGCCAGATTTTTTCTTACCTGTTGGGGATATTTGCCGCGCTCAGCCTGACCTTGTTGCTGATCGTCCTGGTAATGGATCCCCCGGTCGGGGACCTGTTGGAGCTTGGCATCCTGCTTGGCATCACAGCGATCGCCTCCGGGGCGGTCGGGTATGTCTCACACCGGCTGGGCTGGTGGCGCAGGTTCAAGAGCCTGACGCAGGCGCTGGCGGTCAGTTACCTGATCGCCGGAGGCCTGACCATGGTCAACGTGTGGCTCACCGCCAGGTTGATGTTCATTAACAGCCATGACCTGGCGTTAGCCACGCTTTTGCTGCTGTTTGCCAGCAGCATATCGGTTTTGTTTGGGGTCTTCATCGCCGGGTCCGCTACACAGGTGCTGCGGGACCTTGTTAAAGGCGCCGAGCGGCTTGGAAGCGGGGACTTCTCGACTCGTATCGAGGCGGTTGGCGAAGATGAAGTCGCCCAGCTGGCCAAATCCTTCAACGAGATGGTCCACCGTTTGGAGACCGCCGACGCGGCAGAAAAAGCACTTGAGGAAGCGCGTCGCAACCTGATCGCCTGGGCCTCGCACGACTTGCGCACCCCCCTGGCCTCCCTGCGGGCCATGCTGGATGCCCTGGCCGATGGGGTCGTGACGGACGAAGCCACGATTCAGCGCTATCTGCAGCAAAGCCAGGTGGAAATCGAACGCATGAGCCGGCTGATCAACGACCTTTTCGAGCTGGCCCAGCTGGACGCCGGAAGCCTGGAGCTTCAAGGGGAAGCCGCCTCGCTTTCCGACCTGATTTCCGATACGCTGGAGCGCTTCACCGCGCGGGCGCGCCAGGCCGGGATCCTGCTCAAGGCTGCCGCACAGCCGGAGATCGACCCGGTCTGGATGGCCCCGGACAAGATCGAACGTGTGCTGAACAACCTGCTCGAAAATGCCCTGCGCCACACCCCGGCGGGGGGGGAAATCTCACTGCAGGCCGGCATGGAAAACGGGGATGTCCATGTTTCCGTCTCGGACAGCGGACTCGGCATCCCGGAAGAGGACCTACCGCGCATATTTGACCGTTTTTTCCGCGGGGAAAAAAGCCGGACCCGGCAGGGTTACGAATCCGGTGGCTCCGGCCTGGGACTGGCGATCGCACGGGGGATCGTGGAGGCTCACGGCGGCAATATTTGGGCCCACAACAACACGCCAGGCCCGGGAAGCGTCTTTCATTTCACCCTGCCGCGGCAGGGCCAGCCTCAGGCGCCCCAGCAGGCTTAAGATTTTCGTAATTTTATGGGTTTAAGATCCAAATCCGGGGCGCCTGCTCCGGGTAGGTTCAAGATGAAAATTTACACCACTCTTCCATATCTTTTTCTGGCCGTTCTGCTCAGCGC
>JBFKII010000206.1:0-7521 GCA_041632295.1 Anaerolineales bacterium
GATCGCGTCGCCATTTTCCGATTCAAAAGTGACAGACTTCCAGCTGCGGCCTGACGGGACGCGCTCCCCGGTGAGCAATACGCGGCGGATTTCCCCACTGGCCCCGTCGAGCGTGACCAGGCGTGAGGGGGTGGAAGGATCCTGAAAAGTGGTCAGGATCTCTCCATCCGGAAGATAATCCGCGCCGTACCAATTTCCCAGCACCCCTTCCGGATGATCCAGGCGTTTCAAAGTATCGTTCTCCAGGTCATAACGGTAGAGACGGCTGCGGGCGTGGTGAATCTGGTTCAGCAGGATATAGCGCCCGTCATACGACCAATCCCACGGTTGGACGTCGCCGGGGATATTTTCCAGGGGCAAAAACCTGCGATCACCGCTGTGCGGGTCCCAGAGGAACGGGCGCGGATAGCCGGTAACGTTGCTGGAAGCGGCTATTCTGGCATCCCCATCCAGCGGCGAGAAAATAGCCCCCGAAATGCTGGTTCCCTCTCCGTCCCAAAGCTCCGCCAACACCTGGCGGGTCCCAGTTTCAAGAACGATGAGGTGGGTATCGAGGGTTTTGGAATGGTCCGTGCTGGAGACCAGCGCCAGCGCGCTGTTTGCAGAGAACAGAGGCCCGAAGCTCGCCCGCTCCAGGAGAATCAGCGGCGTCAGCTCTCCCATGTCCTGCATGGTGTAAACCGAAAAACCCCCTGGCCCAGGGATGGTGAAACCGAGGGTGCTTCCGTCCCGGCTCTCATTGATGTTAAACGAGGAGTAGGGAGACAGGCCCGGGGTGAGGTCCTGGGCAGGGCCGCCCTCAAAAGGTACGCGCACGAAGTGGCCAATCTCGTTGCCTCCCTCATCCTGGAGAAAGTAAATCCATTCTCCATGGGAGGAAATCTTTCCCCGAACCACCCCGGCAGGCTGATCGGTCAGCCGGGTGAGGCGGTTGGCGGGGATATCCCAGGCGTAAAGCTGGTAGATCCCGTCCCGATTGGTGCAAACCAGGCCCCGCTTTGGGTTGTTGTGCGCCTGGCGGCCCCAAAGGATGGTTTCTGCATGGTAGCGCTTTTTCCAGGGCGCCGAGTCACGCAAATCCGGTACGTTTCGCATCTGAATGTTGGCATTATGAAAACAGGAGATTGCCGGAACCGATCTTACCCCAAAATGATTGGGGCGTAGGCGGCAAAATCATCCACGTACGCCTGAACGAAATCCAGGTAGGCTGCGGTTGTTGAAAAATGGTGTCTTTTGAATCTATCGACGGCCCACACACGGCCATCCCAGCCGAGCCAGGCGGAAAAATTAGAGTAATGCCAGTCCTCAGGCTGGTAGACCAGCCCCGCCCGGACAGGATTGGCATGGATGTATCGGCACAGGTGAAGCAGGTAGTCCTGGGTCTGGATGTGTTTGGCTTGATAGCGCCCTTCGAAGATCGTTCCGCTGTGTTTGAAGCGCTTGTTGAAGGACTTGGCATAGGCGTTGAAGATGCGCTGGGGAAGGAGACCTGCCGGGTGGTCGCCTTCTTGCCGAACAAGGAAATGGTAATGATTGGGCATAAAACAGTAAGCGATGACCGAGATGGACAGTACCTGGCTGTAATGTTCCAGCTTCTCGATCACATAATCGTAATTCGCATCCTGCTTGAAAATTATCAAGCGTCGCGCACCACGGTTGTAGATATGGTAATACTGTCCAGGCAGCCAGGTGATCAGGTCTTTTCTTGGATATGGCATCGAATTCCCCCGTTTTGAGGGGAGTGTCTGTCACCTTTAGGTGACAGTCACTCCGTATTAATAATCCCCAATCATACCTCACCCTCACCCTGCATCTTTCGCTCCTATCCTGAATCAGGCCACTGCGCGGGAGGCAATTTCTTATTCCCCTCAGGCAAAATACTTTTGGATATATACCACCACATCTCGAAACGAAACCAGACCCACCGGACGTCGGTCGGAATCCACCAGGGGCAAATGCCGGAAGCGGTGAACGGCCATCAAATGGAGGGCGTGCGCGATGGGATCGTCCCGCTCGAGCGCGGTCGGATTGGGGGTCATGTAGTCGTCCACGAGGGCGGCTTTCAGATCGGTGACCGCCCCGGCAACCCGGTTCAACACATCCCACTCAGTGAAAACGCCTTCGAGCCTGCCCTCGGAGCCAACCACCATGACCGATCCGATGTTCTCCGCCCGCATCCTGGCAATCACATCCGACAGGGAAGTCCCCCTGGATACCGCAATCGGCTCGTGCGGCTGCAGCTCTGCCAGGGAGTCGCTCTCCAGGTTATGCTCCATTTCAGAGGGCTCTAAATCGTTGCGGTCAATTTCTTCAATATATTGCTCATCCAGGCCAACGATCCCCCCACCCTCGATCTCCGCCGTGTTGGCCGACTCCAGGTCCACATCCACCGTCCAGGTTTCGGTTCCGAAGAACAGTTTCCGCAGGTCGCCGGGCCCGTTCTTCGCCCTGGCCTGCTCCACCTGCCCGATCAACCCCTCGTTGTACGCCGGCGCCGACACCCGCCGCATTACGCCGAGTGGGTACGGAAATTCGGGCGGCTGCATCTGCCCCAACAGGTAGGTGAGAAAACGATCGCTTTCATCATGCACCAGGATGTCCTCCGGAGGCTGCTCATCCGGCGCCCACTCCACCACGACCGGACCCAGGCCTTCCAGGCGGATGCCTTTGTTCCCCTCCCGGCCGAAGATCATCGGCTGTCCGTGAACCAGTTCGAGCGCGTGGTCATCACGAATCCTGCGATCGGTGACCTCTTGAAATGCCCCATCATTGAAGATCAGGCAGTTCTGAAACACCTCCAGGAAGGATGTCCCGTTATGAGCGGCCGCCGCCAGAAGCATGTCCTGCAGATGTTTCCCATGCACATCCACCGAACGCCCGATGAAGGTGGCTTCAGCCCCCAAAGCAACCGAGATCGGGTTCAGCGGCTGCTCGATCGACCCGAACGGGGAAGACTTGGTGACATGCCCCACTTTCGAGGTCGGAGAGTACTGGCCTTTTGTCAGCCCGTAAATGCGGTTGTTAAACAATATGATGTTCAGGTCCGCATTGCGCCGGCAGGCATGCAGCAGGTGATTGCCGCCGATCGACAGAGCATCTCCGTCGCCGGTGATCACCCAGACGCTCAAATCGGGATTGGCCGCCTTCAGTCCGGTTGCCAGGGTGGGCGCCCGACCGTGAATGCTGTGTATCCCATAGGTGTTCATGTAATACGGGAAGCGGCTCGAACAGCCGATCCCGGATACAAACACGATGTTCTCCTTGGGCACGCCGATTTCGGGCAGGGTGCGCTGCATCTGCGCCAGGATGGCGTAATCCCCGCAGCCCGGGCACCAGCGCACCTCCTGGTCGGAGATGAAATCCTGGCGGGTCAGGCTGTGTCCGTTGGTTGCATTCGTCATCTTTTCAATTCCTCTTCATCTTCGCCGCGGGTTGGCCGGGGCGGGCGGCGTTCAGCTGAGCTCCTCAATCTTGGCCCTGATCTCGCTGATACGGAACGGACGACCCTCCACTTTGGGAAGGGTGATCGCATCGACCAGGTAGCGGGCCCGCACCATCATCGCCAGCTGCCCCAGGTTCATCTCAGGGATCAGCACCCGTTTGTAATTGTCCAATATCGCCCCCAGGTTCCTGGGGAACGGGTTGAGATGGCGGATATGGGCATGGGACACCGCCCGCCCAAGGGCACGCGCCCGTTCCACAGCCGTACGGATGGCCCCGAAGGTGGATCCCCAACCGAGCACCAGCAAGTCCCCTTTCCGATCTCCATAGACCGTTTGCTCGGGAATGACGTTTTCCAGCCGCCGAACCTTTTCCGCCCGCACCCAGGTCATATAGGCGTGGTTGTCCGGTTCGTAAGAGACGTTGCCGGTGCCTTTTTGCTTTTCCAGCCCCCCAAGGCGGTGCTCCAATCCCGGGGTGCCCGGGATGGCCCACTTGCGGGCCAGGCTTTCTTCATCCCGAGCGTAGGCCTGAAAATTCTCAGGGTTCGTCGGATGGTCGACCGGGATGGGTTCAATTTCGTCGGGATTCGGGATGCGCCAGGGCTCGGCGCTGTTGGCCAGGTACCCGTCCGAAAGGTAAATGACCGGGCTGGAAGCAAAAATGGCCAGCCGGGTGGCCTCCACGGCGGCATCAAAACAGTCCGCTGGCGAATACGGGGCAATGATCGGGATGGGGCTCTCCCCGTTGCGGCCGAACATCGCCTGCAGCAGATCGGACTGCTCCGGCTTGGTCGGCAGCCCGGTGGAAGGGCCGCCGCGCTGGATATTGGCGATCACCATCGGCAGCTCCAGGATCATGGCCAGATTGATGGCTTCGCTTTTGAGGGCGATACCGGGGCCGCTGGTGGCCGCCACCGACACTGCCCCACCGAAAGCCGCCCCGATGACCGCCCCCATGGCGGCGATCTCATCCTCCGCCTGGAAGGTGCGCACGTCAAAATGCTTGAGCGGCGCCAGAATGTGCAAAATGTCGCTGGCAGGGGTGATCGGGTAGGCGCCGTAGAACAGGGGCTTGCCCGCCTTCTGGGCGGCAGTGATGAAGCCGTAGGCCGCCGCCTGGTTGCCGGTGATCTTCCGGTACGTGCCGGGAGGCAGCTTGGCCGGGCGGATGCGGAAGCGGCGCTGAAAGGTGCGTGTAGTCTCGCCGAAGTTGAAACCCGCCTTCAGGGCCCGTTTGTTGGCCTCGGCGATCTCGGGCCGGCGCGCGAATTTCTTTTCAACCCATTCGATGGTCGGCTCCAGGGAGCGGTCAAACATCCAGAAGCTCAGCCCGAGCGCAAAAAAGTTTTTGCTGCGGTCCACCTCTTTAGCCCCCAGCCCCTCGATATCGGCCAGGGCGTTTTTATTGAGCGTGGTCAGTGGAATCGGGTGCACCTGGTATCCATCCAACGAACCGTCCTCCAGCGGGTTGCTCTCGTAATGCGCCTTCTGCAGGTTTTTCTGGGTAAATGCATCGGTGTTGACGATCAGGACACCGCCGTGTTCGAGCTCTTTCAGATTGGATGCCAGCGCGGCCGGGTTCATGGCCACCAGCACCTGCGGCGCATCCCCCGGCGTGCGGATTTTGGTCGACGAAAAGTTGACCTGGAATCCGCTCACCCCCGGCAGCGTACCGGCGGGCGCCCGGATCTCGGCCGGGTAATCTGGCAGCGTGCTGACATCGTTGCCGAATATGGCCGCTGTGTTGGTGAACTGGGTGCCCGTCAGCTGCATCCCGTCCCCCGAGTCGCCGGCAAAGCGGATGACGATCGATTCGAGATCCTCGATCGACCCATCCATATCGTGAATTTCATCCGTCATGCAAATTCTCCTCATGCAGGAACCTGGCTGAGCTTCCTGCTGATACCGGCGTCACCCGCCGTAGCGTTCTTCTCCAAACTGGTCCGGTTCCGGCGGCAAGTTGATCACCTCTTCCGGGAAGTGATCGGCCAGATAGCGGATCAACCCGATAAAGGTCAGGTTGCCGACGATCTCCCCGTCTGCGTTCAGCACCGGCGTGTTGCGGAAATGCATTTCGTTCATCATCCGCAGCGCTTCCCCGGCGGTCTGGCTGGCCTGGATGGCGCGCGGCTGGTGGGTCATGACTTCATCGACCGGGCGCTCCCACAGGTCGGGCCGGTCCACCACCCGGCGCAGCACATCGCGGTCGGTCAGGATCCCAGCCAGCTTGGCGCCGCGCGTGACGAAGACACAGTTATTCTTTTCCGCTTTCATTTTTTCAAGCGTCTGCAGGACACTCGTCCCCGACTCCACCTGGGTGAATTCGGTCAGATCCAGCATGGTCACTTTCTCTTCAAGCAGATCCTCGGCAATGCTCATGGGCTTTTCCTTGCGGGCAATTTACGGCGGGTGAATTTGGGCTATTTTACCTGATCTTGTTCTCAGGTAATTTGCCATAGACAATTAAGTACGCCCTTGAAACGAACTGGCAAATGGTAACAACACCAGCCAGTAATTGCTGCTTCCGAAGAAATTTATTCTTTCCGATTCCTTCACACTCAAAATCTGCGCATTTGAGGGGGCCGTCCTGGTTTATGCCTCCGGCAGCAAAGTTTATTATTTTCTAAGATGAAAAATACGCAATATTTATATTCCATTGATGTATCTATTACATGCGAAGACTATATTCTTAAGTGTAAAAGAAATACACACATAGAGGAGATTGAATATGAAACACATTATTCGTTGGAACCCTTCCCGTGATTTTCAGTCGCTTTGGGACTCGATGGATCCCAGGTTTTCTGAAAACTTCCCGAACATGCAGGAACACACCCGCACCTGGGGCCTGGCCCTCGACGTGGTCGAAAATGAGGATGCCTACGTCGTGAAGGCTTCCCTGCCGGGCATCAATCCGGATGACATCGACATCACGATGGAAAAATCCACCCTGACGGTCAGCGGCGAGACCAAAGCTGATGAAACCATCCACAGCGAGGAATACCGGCTGCGCGAGCGGCGTTACGGCCGTTTCTCCCGCAGCATCAGCTTCCCGCTGCAGGTCAACCCCGACGCCATTGTGGCGGATTACGAACATGGTTTGCTGACCTTGACTGTCCCGAAGGTCGAGGAAGTCAAGCCCAAGCGGATCGCCATCACGATCAATCAGAACTAATCTTGGGAAACGTCCTTACCCTTAGACAAATTCTTTTTAGGGGCGCAGGACAAATACGTTTTTCCGGGGACTGGCAAGCGCCGGTCCCCGATTTGCTTAACCTCTGCAGCGGTCCCGCCAGGCGTTAATTTTTTTCTGAGATTCTTTTTACGCCCATCAGACGTTCCACCGACGGTCTTTTTACAGCCTTTCGGTTTAATAGGGTCGAATTGAAAAAAAGAAATCGAAAGAGGAGAAACAAAAATGAACCGCATTATTCGTTGGAACCCTTCCCGTGACATTCAATCCCTGTGGGATTCGATGGACCGCATGTTCTCCGACAACTATCCGACCGTGCACGAGCACGCCCGCACCTGGGGCCTGGCGCTGGACGTCGTCGAGAACGAAGACGCCTACGTGGTGAAAGCCTCCCTGCCCGGACTCAACCCGGACGACATCGACATTACGATGGAAAAGTCCACGCTGACCATCAGCGGCGAAACCCGTGCCGATGAGACCATCAATCACGAGGATTACCGCCTGCGCGAGCGACGCTATGGGTCCTTTTCCCGCAGCTTGAGCTTCCCGCTGCAGGTCAACGCCGATGCCATTCGGGCGGATTACGAGCATGGCGTGCTGACCCTGACGGTCCCGAAGGCCGAAGAGGTCAAACCGAAGCGGATTGCCGTCTCGATCAACGCCAAATAACACTTGCAACCCTCCCCCCGGCCTGATTTCAATCGCCGGGGAAGGGTGAAGAAATAATCGCACCGGGGACTGGCAGACGCCGGTCCCCGGTTTATTTGGCATGAGCACTCACCCGGAACCCAATACGCCCCTACCCGTAAGAAAAAGATAAGAGCAATACGGCGCTCCGTGGCCGGGCGTGTATAATCGCCATCGAATCTAGATATGGAATACAAGGAC
>JBFKII010000207.1:0-7512 GCA_041632295.1 Anaerolineales bacterium
CATCGGCCAGTCCGACCGGGTGCTGGTCTTGGGGCGTCCGGGCTCTGATCCGGCGCCTTCCCAGGCGGAGGCGATGATCGACGGGCTGGATGTGTCGCTGCGGGTGGAGCTGGTCCTGTGGCACCCGGCCGGGACGGATGCGCCCGCCGGGACTGCCGCCTGGCTGGACGCCCGCCGGCTGCGGGCCCACCACCACGTCCGGGAGGGGGATGTGGATCACATGGCCAGGCTGGCGCGCCGCCTGACCGGTCACGCCATCGCCCTGGTGCTCAGCACCGGCGGGGCGCGCGGTTTCGCCCACCTGGGCGTGCATCGCGCCATGGAAGAGCTTGGCATCCCGATCGACATCGTCGGCTCCTCCAGCATGGGGGCGGTCATCGGCGGGTACATGCAGGTCTACGAAACCAATGCCGCCTTGATGGAGGCGGCCGCAACGTTTGCCAACCCGCAGGCGATATTTGACCGCACCCTGCCATACACCGCGCTGATGGACTCGAAAAAAGTGACTGACTTTGTTCAGGAATCTTTCGGCGGGCGGCGGATTGAAGACCTGTGGGCGCCTTTTTTCTGTGTGGCCACCAACCTGACGCAGGCCGAGCCGGTGGTGTACGAGCGTGGCCCCCTGTGGCGGGCGGTGCGCGCCTCCCTGGCGATCCCCGGGGTTTTCACGCCGGTGATGGAAGACGGGGAATTGATCGTCGATGGCGGTATCATGGACAATTTCCCTGTGCGTTTGATGTCGGAGCGCACTGAAAGCGACCGGATCATCGGCGTGCACGCCAACCCGCTGTCGCGGGAAAAGCACTTCTATGATTTTGAGACCGATGTTTCCGGCTGGCGCGTGCTGCTGAACCGCCTCAATCCTTTTTCCAGGAACCTCGACCTGCCCTCCCGGACCGGGATCATCATGCGCACGATGGAGATCAACAGCGCCCAGCAGACCCGGGCGCAGGAGGGGCTGGCCGATCTGCTGATTCAACCGGGGGTCAAGAATTTCTCAACCTTCGATTACGGCGCCTACCAGGCGATCGCCCAGGTGGGCTATGAAACCGCCCTCCCGGCGCTGCGGGAATGGAAGGACGGAAAAACGGATTTGGGCTGATCAGGGTGTGGCTGTGCCCAGCCGGCGCAGACCTTGCCGGCTAAAATACAGCAGGGGGACGCTGAGGGCGAAAATCGCGCTGGCGATCAGCAGCGTGCGCCCAATATCGAAAGTCCCTATCAGCGGCTGGCTCAGGATCGGTGACAGGAACTGCCCCAGGAAAATAGCGGTGGTGAAGCCGCCCAGCGCGCGGCCGCGAATTTCGAGCGGAATTTCACTGGCAAGCCAGACATACAGGCTGGGGACCACGATTCCCAGCCCTGCGCCTGCGACGACCAGGCCGACGTACAGCACGAAGTTGGCCGCGCCCAGCGGAATTAGCGCGTAGCCAACGGCCAGGATCATGAATGAAATGATCATGACCGTGATGCGGTCATAGCGGGCCATCGCCTTGCCCAGGAAAATCGAGGAAAGGGAATAGGAAAGGGCCATGAACGAAATCGCGATCGCGCTCTGGGTCGCCGATGCCCCCAACAGGTCATCCAGGTGGAAAGGCAGGTACAGGGGGACGATATAAAAATTGATCTGAATGAAGATAACGAGAAGATACAGAAATGCGAGCAGGCGTACAGGGACCGCCACCGGTTCCGAGGTGGATTCAGCCCCCCGGCCGGCGCGCAGCTCCGATTCCCCGGCACAGGTGCCCGGCTCTCCCACCGGCGGGTGGTCGTCGGGGCAGCGGCTTGCTCGCCTGGGTTCGTACAGATAGATCCATACGAAAGGAAGCACCAGGAGCGCAGACAGGTGGATCAGGAACGGGATGTTCCAGCGGATGTCGGCCAGTACGCCGGTCAGCAGCAGCATGAACACACCTCCCAGCCCCATCAGCCCGGTTTGCAGGCCCAGCAGCCTGGCCCGTTCCGGACCGTGGTAGTAATCGGCGATCAGGGTGGTGCCCCCGGTCATGATGCCCGCCACTCCCACGCCCAACAGGGCGCGCCCAAGCAACAGCAAATTGAATGAGGAGACAAAAAAGCCCGATGTGCCCGCCAGGCCGGCCAGGGCCAGCGAGAGTAACAGGATTCGCATGCGCCCAAACCGGTCCACGAGATAACCAGTAGCCGGGGCGCTGATGGCGATCAGCAGGGCCGGCAGGGTCAGCACGAAGCGCGACAAATAATCGATATTGGGCAGACCGCTGAACTGGTCGCGGATGCTGGGCAGCGCCGGGGACATGGTCGCGCCGCCCAGGATGGCCAGCACCCCGGCGGTCAGCAAGGTGATCTTTACGATCGGACGGTCCGGATTGGTTTGCGGACTCATGGTCACACGCTCCCTCGTACAGATGGCGACATTGCTGGTGGAACCGGCGCCATCCAATGGCTGCCTGTTGCCGCAGGCAGCGCTCCCTTAGTTTTCTAAACACACCGGGGTTGTTCGAGTTGCGGTTTCCAGGCAGTGGCGATTGAATTCGACATTCATCAGGATGGTATGATTGCCTGGTAGAGACGGGAGAGTCTGATGGCACAAACACACAACGGCTATTTCCTGATCGCCGATATCACCGGCTACACCCAGTACCTGAACGAATCGGAGCTCGAGCACGCCCAGGAGACCCTGACCGCGCTGCTGGAACTGCTGGTCTCCCGGACCCGCCCACCGCTGGTCATCTCGCGCCTGGCGGGCGATGCGGTGATCAGCTACGCGCTGGGGGAGGACTTCTTCCAGGGACAGACTTTCATCGAAAAAATCGAAGACACCTACGTCACCTTCCGCAAAGCCATCGAACGCATGGTGCTCAACAACACCTGCCGCTGCAACGCCTGTGCCAACATTTCAAACCTGGACCTGAAATTTTTCGTGCATTACGGCACCTTCGGAATTCAGCGGATACGCGCGGAAACGGGCCAGGCCTCGGGGCACGACGAGCTGGTCGGCAGCGACGTCAACCTGATCCACCGCCTGCTGAAAAACCGCGTGGCCGAGAGCACCGGAATCCGGGCTTACGCGCTCTTCACGGATGCCGCCGTGCGGCAGCTCGATAATCCGCAATGGGTGGAAACTCTTGAAGCACATCGCGAAGCCTACGAGCACCTGGGAGAGGTGCAGGTCTGGGTGCAGGACATGCATCCGGTCTGGGAAAGCAAGCGCGAGACCACCAAAGTGGATTTCCCGCAGGACCGCATCTGGGCGCGCTTTCAAGTCGATATCGATTTGCCGCGGGAAACGACCTGGGATTACCTGGTCCAGCCCGAATACCGCAACACGCTGATCGGCTCGGACCGCATGGAGATCACCAACCGCTCGAAAGGGCGCGTCGCACCCGGAAGCGTTTACCAGTGCTATCACGGGGACAAAGTAGTGCCCCAGACCATCCTGGAGTGGCAGCCGTTCGAGCGTATGATCGTACGGGAGATGACCCCTATATTTCCCGATGTCGGCGGGCTGAGCGAATACCGGTTGGAGGCGATCGAGGGCGGCACCCGCCTGACCAAAACCTCGCTGCCCCCGGATGGGCCTTTCATGCAGCGCACGACGATCCGGATGATGCTCCCTATTTTTAAACGGATGCTTTCCGGTGTTTTTGAGACCTTCAAACAGGAGATCGAAGCGGATTACCGAAACCGCCGGCAGCCCGGGGATCACGGGGCTGAAATCCGCGCGGAACAGATCCGCAGTGCGGCGGGGGAAAGCCTGTGGGATGAAGCTGAATCTGGCTTGTAGCCGCCAAAAATCGCCGGATCGAATTGAATATCTGACCTTGCGGACCGAATTGCGTAACAATACAAGCGAATTATTGATGGCCTGGAGATCGCATGACGGAAATCGCTCCTTCTTCCCAATCTGAGAATCAAAGCGGTAAATATGGGACTCTAAGCGGGGTGTTCACACCCACCATCCTGACTATTTTAGGTGCGATCATGTACCTGCGCGAGGGCTGGGTAGTGGGCAATGCCGGTTTGGGGGGGCGCTCCTGATCATCACGCTCGCGAACCTGATCACGGCCTCGACGGCGATGTCGATTTCATCGGTGGCGACCAATATCCGCGTGCGCGCCGGCAGGGCCTTTTCCATCATCGCCCAGTCGCTCGGACTGGAAGTCGGGGGCAGCATCAGCCTGCCCCTATACCTGGCGTTGTCGATCTCGGTCGCTTTTTACCTGTTTGCCTTCACCGAAGGCTGGGTGAGCATTTTCCCCAACCATTCGGAACTGGCTGTTCTCCTGGTCGCTTTTGCGGCCGCTTTCCTGATCGCGCTGATCAGCGCCAATTTCGCCGCCCGCATCCAGTACGGGATCCTGGCGATTTTGGGCCTGTCACTGGTTTCGGTGTTTTTTGGAAGTTTTGCCATTCTGGGGAAAGAAGGCATGGTGCACACGCCGCAGCTGTGGGGCGGCTTCAGCGACGGCAATTTCTGGCAGGTGTTTGCGGTCTTCTTGCCGGCGGTGACCGGCGTGCTGGCGGGCGTCAACATGTCCGGCGATTTGAAAGACCCCCGGGAAAGCATACCGAATAGTACGCCACTCGGCAGTGGCCCTATCCATAATCATTTACATCGTGCTGGCCTTCTGGCTTTCACAGGTGGCTTCCCCCGAAGAGTTGGTCAGCAACCTGACCGTGATGGTCGATAAAGCCGCTTTCGGTCCGGCGGTGCAGGCCGGCATTCTGGCGGCCACATTTTCCTCGGCCCTGACCTCCCTGGTCGGGGCGCCGCGCCTGCTTCAAGCGCTCTCGGAGCACCAGATATTCCCCAACGGGGACTGGCTGTCCCGGCTGACCGGCAACGGTGAACCGCGCAATGCCATGTACCTCACCGGTGTTCTGGCTCTGCTGACCCTGTTTTTCGGATTGTCCGGAGGCGGGTTAAACGCCATCGCACCGCTGATCACCATGTTTTTCCTGATCGCCTATGCCACGCTCAACGGTGTGGTGCTGCTCGAGCAGCGCCTGAAGCTGGTCACTTTCCGCCCGTCTTTCCGCATACCGGGGTTTGTGCCCCTGATCGGCCTGGTGGGCTGTATTTTTGTAATGTTCCTGATCAACCCCACCTTCAGCCTGGTCGCGATGACCGTCGTTCTGGGGATCTAAGCCTACCTCTCCCGCCGGCAGTTGATGGCGCCCTGGAGCGATGTGCGCAGCGGGCTGTTTGTCAACCTGGCAGAGTGGGCGGCCAAGCGCACCCTGGCGCTGCCCACGGACCAGGAACGCGCCTGGAAGCCGAGTCTCCTGATGCCGGTCACGGAGAGCGACACGCTCCTGGGCAGCTACCGGTTCATCAAGGCGCTGTGCGCGCCGCGCGGCTCGATCCGGGTAGTCGGCATTTCGCCAGAAAAAGAAACGCCGCTCAAGCAGAAGCTCATGCCGATCATGGCCGGTTTCGCCAATGACGGCATTTTCGCCCACCACACCGTGCACGACGCGGACAACCTGCGGCGCGGCGCCCAGTTGAGCATGGATGTTTTCCGCACGACTTTTTTCCGCCCCAACATCCTCTTCCTGGTGCACAAGAAAGGGATGCGCGAGAAAGACATTCAGGCGATGTACAACAAAGCGCTGGAAAACGGCATGGGTGTGGTGATCTACGCCCAACACGAAATTGCGGGGCTGGGGCGCGAACAAATGATCAATATCTGGATCCGGGAGCAGAGCCCGCATTGGGAGATCGGTCTGCGCCTGCGCAACCTGGACCTTTCGCTGCTGCTGGCCTACCAGATCGCCCAGAACTGGCAAGGGAGGATTCAGCTCAACACGGTAGTCAGCGAGGCGAAAAACCGGGAACCAGCCGAAAACTACCTGCGCCAGCTGACCCGGCTGGGCCGGATGCCTGGAAGCACGGGGGTCCAGGTCTATGTCGGTACGCTGTTCGAACACCTGCCGCACGCTTCATTGACGGACCTGAAAATTTTCGGCCTGCCGGATTGGATCGATATGTCTTTCGTCAAGCGGATGGTCGCTGAGACCAAGTCCACCTGCATCTTTGTGCACGACTCCGGGCACGAGAGCGCCCTGGTCTGAAGGGGTTTTTGGCACGGAAGCAGGTTGCAGTTGGCCCCGGCCGGTCATTCCGACCTGGGGATCCAGCGAGGCGCGCCTGCCGTCTTCTCGACCGAACCCAGGCCGGGAAAAGGGAAGTGGTAACCGAGCAGGATGACCGCCTCGTTTCCGGCGATTTCCAGCAGGGACTGACGCGTTTGGGAGGACACCACTGGCAGCATATCGACCGCGGTGGAATAGTCCGGATGAAGCACCTGAAAAGGGTGGTGAAAGGCATCGGCGGCGTGCAGCAGGCGCCCCGCCTGCCCTTCGAACAGCACCGCCACCTGGGCCAGTGTGTGCCCGGGCGCGGGCAGTAGTCGGAGCCCGGGCCGGATTTCCGCGTCCTCCCGGACGCAGATGACCTTTCCCTCCAGGGCCGGCAGGTTCTTACGCGCCCAATCGGCATTGGGTTCCCCGACCCGCTCCAGGTTCACTTCCGCCGTCCAGAAATTCCACTCCTCGGCGGGCATGAAGTGCTGCGCGTTTGGGAAGCATAGACCGCCGGAAGGATCTGCGATCATCCCGATATGGTCCCAATGACCGTGGGTGATCACCAGCGCGTCGATTCCCGCCGGATCGATTCCCAGCCCGGCCAGGCTTTCGAGTAGCTGGCCTTCACCGTTGCCGATATCGCGCCCCAGGCCGGTATCGACCAGGATCTTCTCTCGGCCGTTATCAGCCAGCAGGATATTGATCGAAAGCGGTAATTTGCCCGGTTCGAGGCCGAACTGGGCTTGGATCGCTTCCGCCTTTTCCGGCTCCAGGCCCGGAAAGAATTCCGCCAGATCAAAATTTGTCGAGCCATCCTGGATGAGCGTGAATGTCCAGGGTTCGAGATCGAGGTGAAAGGTGTTAACCAGGTTTAGGGACATCAGGGCTCCTTGTTCGCTGCATGAGGAATGGTTAATCCCATGACCATTTATGGATTTGAAACCGCCCCAATCCATATTATGATGAAAGTGGTCATAAGCACACATTGGCTGCCTTGGTAGCCTTTTATTTTGTAATTTTAGAGAGGTAAAAAATGCCGAGAAAATGGATTGCGATCACCACCATTCTACTGCTTTCCCTGGTTTTTGCGATGCCCGCCTGGGCCCAGGAAGAGGATGAAACCGGCCCCGAGCTGCAGACAGACGCCGCCGATCCCGCCGATTCCACCAATGTCGACTCCCCAGAATCCCAGGACGGAACGACCATAAACAACGGGTTCTACTGCCGCACCCCGGACACCACCCACCCGGTGGTCCTGGCGATTTCAGACCTCTACAATGTCCCATACGACGAGGTACTGGGTTTCTTCTGCGGTTCCAGTGCCTCGGAGGGCGAGCAGCAGCAGGCTTCCCAACGCTACGGCCTGGGGGTCATCATGCTGGCCTATCAGACCAGCATGGACCTGGGTGACGGGACCACGGCCCAGGATCTCCTGGACTGCAA
>JBFKII010000208.1:0-7505 GCA_041632295.1 Anaerolineales bacterium
CAAGCAGCAGTGGGTAATACAGGAAAGCCTCGCCCCCTTCGAAATAAATCTCTTCGATCCCTCCGGCTTCTGCAGCCTGGTCCAGGGTTTCTTTCAGTCTTGAAACCGTGAATACCCCGCGCTGGTGGGGGCTGCCCCAGACAAAGCAGTGGTCGCAAGCGAAATTGCAGGTATAGGTCAGTAAGATATGAAGTCCGTTCAATTTCATAAGATATGCTCCGCTACCGACGGAAATTTTTGGATATCCGTATGCGGTAGAAACAGGGCCGACGTGAAGGCATCGTAAAAGGTGTTGTCGGCGGATAGTTCGATATAGGTCATTTTTCGGGCGATTTCGGCAATGCGCCCCCGGGCACGGCTGTCGAGCAGGGCCAGGTAGGCACCTTTGACCGCGGTGTTCCCTAAAAAGATAAAATGCTCCCAGGGTATGTCGGGCAGTAATCCGATTTCCACGGCTTTTTCGACGTTGATGTATTTGCCGAACGCGCCCCCGATGCGCACAGTACCGGCCGATTCCAGCGGCAGCCCAACGCTCTGGGCCAGCACCGTGAAACCTGCGAAAATCGCCGCCTTTGCGCGCAGCAGGTTGTCCACGTCCACCTCCGTCAGGGTGATGTCGCGGCCGTGATGCGTTTCCGGGCCCCAGGCCAGCACATACTCCGGGCCGTGCGCGCCGGTACGCACCCGTTCAGATTGAAGGGCGGTGTTAAAATGGCCCGCTTTATCGAGAACGCCGGTGATGAACAGTTCGGCCAGCAGGGATATCAGCCCGCTGCCGCAGATCCCGCGTGGTTTCGACCGTCCGATCATCCGTACGGTCGGCTCCAGGGAGTCGCTGTTGATCCAGACCTCTTCGATCGCCCCCCTGGTGGCCCGCATCCCGTCGACAACCCCGGCGCCTTCAAAGGCCGGGCCGGCCGAGCAGGCGCAGGTGACCAGCCACTCGCGGGAGCCCATCACGGTCTCTCCGTTGGTGCCCACGTCGATGAAAAGGGAGACTTCGTCGCTGTCATCGACCCCCGCGGACAGCACTCCCGCCGTGATATCCGCGCCCACGTAGCTCGCCACACCCGGCAGGCAGTCCACGACTGCTTCCGGATGCACAGCCAGACCGACCGCTGCTGCGGTCAATTGGGGTGGGTCATTGACCGCGGTGACAAAAGGAGAGCGCCGGATGCTTTCCGGCGGAAGGCCCAGGAAAAGGTGCATCATGGTGCTGTTACCGGCGATCGCCAGTTTGTACACCTCCCCTTTTTGCGCCCCGGCCCGTTTGCAAGCCGTGTCGAGCAAGGTATTGATCGTCTGGAGCACGAGGCTGCGCAGCTCCTCCAGACCATTGTGTTTTTCGGAGTAGATGATTCGTGATATGACGTCTTCCCCGCGTGCGATCTGCCCGTTGTAATCTGCGCTCTGGGCAACCACCCGGCCATCTCGGAGATTGACCAGCCAGGCCGTCACCGTTGTGGTGCCGATATCCACGGCTGCGCCCCATAATGGGGTTTCGCTTGGGACGTAGCCCGGGTACAGTCCCAGCAGGCGGGGTTGGGTTGGGTGGACGTGAAGGATTGCGGTGACCTTCCACTCGCCGGCGCGCAGAACGGCGCCCAGTGTTCTCAAAACCGGGAGAGATGCGGCTGGCGCGGGTATACCCGCCTGCTGGCGCAAGGCGGAGAGCAGCCGGCTCCAATCGTCCCGCTGGTCGTCCATGCTCGGCGGAGAAAGGTCCAGTTGAACCCGCTGCAAATCCTGGTATCGAACGGGGTCGTATCCCGGCGGGACTTCCACTTCCCCCAGCACCCGGTCGGTGGTCAGGCGCCGCTCGATTTTCTCCTGGAGAGGCACCTGAAAGCGGGCATCGCCTTCCACCACGGTCTGGCAGGCCAGAGCGTAGCCTGCAGAAAGGTCCTGCGAGGACAACCGCAGAGTGCTGCGTTTACGCACCCCGCCGTTCTCCACGACAACCGCACAGCGGCCGCAGCGCCCCTGGCCGCCGCAGGGCTGGGCGATCTCCACTCCGGCAGCCCTGGCGGCTTCCGATAGCAGCGTTCCAGTCGCTACGGTAAGTATCGCTGGTTCCTCCCCCTTAGAAACGATGGTGATCCGGTGTTCAGCCATTCTGTTTGCGTCGGGCGGCTGGCATGCCGCTCCACATCCTCACTCCATCAAGGTTCCGTCGGAAGCCGGCCCATGGCCCCCAAAACCCATTTCATACATTTATGGCCAAAATCAAAGAACATCATCGGGCAGCCACCTGGGATCACTTTTAACCCGTTTTCGCGCCCAAAACTAATCGCCGGATCTGAGGCGCTGCCTTGCATGAAGGTGTTGTTGTGCATCCAGACCCTTGGCACTCCAGCCCGCATGGCGTCCTGCACGATAGATTCGGTGATTTCCGGGCGTGTGACTATCATCACGCCATCCACGCCCCCAGGAATGGACGCCAGATCCGGATAACAGGGGTCGCCCTCCAAGGTGGCCGCATTCGGGTTGATCGGAAACATTGTGTAGCCCCGGCTGCGGAAGGCTTTGTAGATCAGGTTAGCCGTCTGTTGGGAGTTCCTGGAAACCCCGGCGACTGCGATACGTTTCTGGGCCAGGAATTCCCCGGCCATCTTGTCAAAATCAGACATGGGTCAGCACTTCCTTCATAAACCGTGGCAGGTCGACGGCTTCACGAGGTCCGACCTGAATTTGCCAACCGGGAAGCTCCTCTTCCAGCTCTCCGGACAGAACGGAGACGTGGCCGGGCAGCACCAGGGTACGGTGGTTGATTTTGTCCGCGGCCGCGAAATTCTTCACATCCCGAGCGATCCCTTCGGCGTCGAACTTGCCCGCGGCCCAGGCGGTCAGCACGCTCATCCCTTCCGCATCGCAAACCAGTAGCCATGCCGGCAGCCCTGAACTTTCCACTTCATTCGCCACGCTGAAATAGGTGATGCTGAAGTTCGTCGTCACCAAAAGCGGGTCATCCGGGCTCGGGCTGTTAATCTCATAGATGCCGGGTTGGACCTGGATCGGTTTCTGCGGATCCGTGTAGATGTTTTCACGCAACACCAGCAAGGGATACAGCAGCCCGGGACTGGAATGGTCCAGCACGATAAACCCGGCGTACTTGGCAGTAGCCTGCACTGCAGCCATGGCTTCCAAGGCAGGATCTCCGTCCATTTCACCCGCGATGCTGATCAAAGGGTACCCCAGCGGGCGGAAATTATTTTTCAAAGCCAGCCGCCGGAGCTGGGTGGCGAGCTGGAGACGTTCGGACAGATCGTTTCCTCCCGGGTCGAGAACGATATCTTCCACGCCGGCCGCTTTGATTTTTTCACACAACGAAGCCAGCTGTTCCAACCCTTCGGCTCTGGCGACCACGGCAGCGCCGTGCTGGCGGGCCAGGCTGGAGACCGCCTCCCAGTTTTCTTCGTCGGCGGCGTAGATCAGCGGGAATTCACCGTCCACAGCCTGCAGCCCTGCAGCCAGGTCGTCCGGATCGCGTGCGGCCAGCACCAGCGGCCGCTGGCTGACTTCTCGTACGAGCCGGACAGCGCGGGAAAAAGTAGATGGGTCCCCGCTGGCGGATTGGATCGCAAAGCCGTCAATGGCCAGTTGCCTGCCGACATAATTGACCTGGAAGCGATCAGCTTCTGCGGCTCGGGCTTTCAAGGTTTCCTCGGGCATATCGTCGCGCAGGCGGATAAAGAACCCCGGTTTGTGGTAGAAAGTTTTTTCGTGCCGGAAAAGCACGGTCTCGTTGCCGGCTTTGACGGTGCTACCATTGGATTTTAGGCTGACCAGGCGAATAGGGGGTGTCGCGGACTCGGCCAGCTGGGCCTGGGCTTCTTCTGTGACGTGCGGGCAGGCCGCGAGTTCCACCTGTTTTGCAGCCAGTTTCATAGCAAAAGCCAGGCAGGTTGGAAAACCGCAATCTTTGCAATTTGTTTGCGGCAGCAGCTTGTAGATCTGGATACCTGAAAGCGCCATCTGGTTCGCTCCGTTTATTTTTCTCTCAATCCGGGATCAAGCGAACTCCGGGACTGCCATCAGCTCCCGGATTGCCAGCCGAACACGGTGAACGCTATGCGGATGGCGCAAGACCACGATGTCCGCCCCAGATTCCAGCAGCGCCACACCAGTCAGCGTTTCCCAGTGGATGGCTCGCTCCTCCCATTCGCCCCATTCCTCCGGGACCCCTTCTCCGACCTTGGCCTCCTTGGTTTTCCACGCCTCGCAGCCGGGGGTGACAATCATCGGAAGTTGAGTCATGCCGTCTCCCTGCAGCGCAGCCAGCCGCAGGCGTTCCATGACTGAGTAGCCGTACTCGATCCCGTAACCGAGGGCACCGGTTGTGGGGTCCATCAGGATCCGGTCGAGCGGCATCCCCATGTCATGGATCAGGATGTTGAGCTGCTTGGACAGGTTGACATCCATCGGCGCGCGTGCCGTGACCAGGTGGCCGTTGGCGATCGCGGTGGCAACGATCGTGCGGTAATTCTTGTCCTCGCAGATCCCCAGGACCAGTCGTTCGCCTTTCGCCGCTTCAGCCACAGGGACCAGCAATTCGTTTGCCAGCTCCGGCTGCCCCGGGTCGTTGACCAGCAATGGCAGCCCGCTGGCTTCCAGGATCGCCTTGACGGCGGCCACGGCCTGTTCAGGCGTATTTGGATTACCGCTCTCGTCCGTCATGCTCAGGGTGAGCTGGATCAGGTCCGCGCCGGCGGCCTCAATCGCCTGCGCCCAGGAAGCGGGCGTGTCCATCGCCTCTCCCCATGCATCCATCAGCAGCGGGGACCAATCGTCCGGCCTTCGGTCCATCATTTCCACTGCGATCGCCGGGGGATTGGGGCTGGCCGCTTCAAAGTGCAGGAACGGCAGGGATTTTTGACCGCCTACGGTCACAGTGCGGGTCCGGGATCCACCTTGCGCGGCAGTCGACCCGAGGGTGACCGGGCGGACCGCTCCGGGAAATGTATCGACAGGGATTTCGATCGGCATGGGATGCTCCATTCTGGATCGGTTGGTTGTCAGATCGCCCCCTGGCTATAACGGCCAGTCCCGCAGAATGCGGGCAGTCTCCTCGGAATGTCCCGTTTCGTCCCGCACCATGTCTTCCAGCTGGACCACCAGCCCTTTGTCCCCATAGGTTTCCGCTTCCAGGGCCCGTTGTGTGTAATCTTTGCCGGCCTGCAGCTCTGCGGCCAGCACCGCTTCCAGCATTTCCTTGTTTGTAGTTGCCGGCGGGACAGGGGCCGGGACTGTGGTGGGTTCGCCTCCCAGGGCGACGATTTTGTTTGCCAGAAACTGGGCGTGCATTTGCTCATCTGCGACTTCCGCCAGAAAAAATTGCACCAGCTGGGGTCGGTACGGGCCGGATGCCTTTGCGGCATATGTCAGGTACTGGATGATGGCGCTGAGCTCACCGGCCAGGTCTTTGTTGAGATGATCGATCAGGGTTTGTTTGTCCACTCAATGCTCCTTTCGTGTTTGTCCTTTGATGTTATGAGCCGGGGTGTATTTTTGTTGAAATGGCAAGGGTCGGCGATTTATTACGTTCTCTCATCAATCCAAAACGGTACCCCGGGCCCCTCGTCCTGGTCGAAAAGCGATTTTGCAGCCTGTAAAACAAGGGGATCTGCTTCAAGTTTCACGCCCTCCGGAGGCGTGGCGTCTGCGGGCTTCTTCGCGGCGGCGGACGAACATATCAAGCGGTTTCTCGCGCGATGCGCGGATTCCCAGATCGCTCAAGTCGTCATTCGCCAGGTGTCGAAGCAAATGGCTGAATGTCAGCCAGGCAGCGGGATATTCGATCCCCCCCGCTCGATGGGTGATATAAGCAGCTCGCACCCCCTCATCGAGCATGATCTGGGCTGCCGTGCGCACAGGGATATCCGGGGGAAGCGTGACCAGCCTTTCGCACATGATCGCTTCAACCGGCGCATTTTCCAGCCCCCCTTTTGCGTATGCCTGGGCAAGCTCATCTCGGCTTACGACCCCGATGGCATGGCCCTGTTCCCCTTCGAGCACCACCACCGCCTCCCAATTTTTTTCAAGCACCGATTGTGCCAGTGAGAGAATCGAGGTGTCTGCCGGGCAAGTGGGGACGCCCACAGACATCAGATCGCGGACGAGGATAGGATCAGAAAGTGTGTTGTTCCCGGGCATAGGTATACGCCTGGTGCATCGTCCAGCATACAAGATTCGGAAAATCGCGACACCTGGTACGCTGCACGCTGCACGTATTAGAAGATCGGCTCCATGATCAACGCCGGATGGTTGTGCTCTTCCAGCCAGGCAAGAAGCTCATCAGGGGTCGTTACGCTGCGTTCATCGGCGATGCGCTTGATCAGGTCCGGGTCACCTTCACGGATTGCCACGGCTTCCAGTTCATCCGCCATGCTTTCCTTGAGATAGCTGCTCATCCAGACAATCCGTTTGAAACCACCATCTGCGTAGATGAACTTCGGGCTGACCAGGTAGTATTTTCCGACTCCCATCACGCCCGGGGTCTGCAGGCCGCCCCCGGCGATCCCCGCCAGTGTGCTGAATTTCATGCCGGCGGGTGTCATGCTGGTGTCCTCCCGGCTGACGACCATCACCCCGTTGGCTTCCGGGATCAGCATGACGATGCATTCGAAACACCCGCAGGCGGTCATCGGGTTTTCCATGATCGAGTACATGGCGACTTCTTCGACGACTCCGTGGGATCCGACGCCGGCGTATTGGTTGGTCCCCTCCCAATAGCCTTTCTTGGGGTCTACCAGCTTGCCCAGCTTGATCGGCTGGTTCGGACCGGTGGGGTTGATGCGGAAGGAGGCTTTGCAGTCCAGCCAGTTGTAGGCTCCGCACAGCCCCAGGCGTTCGGGGCTGACGATACAGACGTGATTCGGGGCAAAGGACTGGCACAGGGTGCAGGAATAAAACTCTTCCACCCTGTCGTCGGTCAGGTCCGCCAGCCGCTTATTGCGGAAGTCGTACGCCAAGCGGGCTTCCGCCAGCATTTCGGCGATCCGTTCCGGCTTGGTCAGGAGGGTCACCTGAACCTTGTCTACGATGGCCCCAAAATCTGAATGAAAGCGGGCGTGCAGGATTTTTCCGAAATGCTCCAGGTTGAAGCCTTTTTCGGCTGCCGCTTGCGAGATACGGATCCAGGCGATATCGCGCTGCCCGATGTGCTGGATCCCGGAAGCGCCGTTGATGAAATAATGCACCTGTCTTTCCAGCACGGGTTCAAAGTCCTGCTGCATCTGGCGTCCGGCGACATCGATCACGATGCCGAGATCCATCGATCCTTGCTCCGGAACGCCCTCAAAAGTCGGGCCGATCACTTCCACCCGGCCATCCACGAGCTCCTCCATCGGCCGCATGCGCAGGAATTCGAAAGCTCGCGAGTTCTTTCCACCGAACTCGACTCGCATGCTGGCTTTGCGCACCACCTCTCCCTCGAAGGCCGATCCGTACGGCACGGGGACGGGCACGTTGGCGACTTTGACCTTGACACCGCGCACCTCGATGCA
>JBFKII010000209.1:0-7458 GCA_041632295.1 Anaerolineales bacterium
CCGACGATTGATCACTTCCACCAGGAACCCCACCGTCCAGCACATCCGCCGGTTGCAGTCGCAGTCGAAGTTCCGCCGCGAGGCGGGCCAGTTCGTGCTGGAAGGCCGGCGCCTGGTCGCCGAAGCGCTCGCCGCCGGGCAGCGGCCGCTTGAACTGCTGTTCACCTCCGGGTTGGAGCTGGAATTATCCGACCTGGTCGGTTCCAGATCCGATCTGCGCCCGACCCCCGTCAGCGAGGCGGTCATGCGGGCAGCCAGCGATACGAAAAACCCCCAGGGCTTCCTGGCAGTCCTGCCGATTGAACGCCGGCCGCTTCCAAAGCAGCCGACGCTGCTGCTGGCCCTGGACGCGCTGCGGGATCCGGGCAACCTGGGGGCCATCCTGCGCACCGCCGCCGCCACCGGGGTGGACGGGGTCCTGCTGGCCCCGGGGTGCGCCGACCCATTCTCCCCGAAGGTGGTGCGCGCTGCGATGGGGGCCCATTTCCGGCTGCCGATCCACAACCAGGACTGGCCAGAGATCGTCACTGCGACCAAAGGCCTGCACCTGTATCTGGCCGATTCCGCAGGCGAGCTGCCTTACACCCAGGCCGACCTGCGCGCGCCCTCCGCCCTGATCCTCGGCGGGGAGGCGCACGGCACAGGCCCGGACGCCCGGGAACTGCCGGCCACCCGGTTGTACATCCCGATGCCGGGCCGGATGGAATCGCTCAATGTGGCCATGGCGGCGGGGATTTTGATCTACGAGGCCATCCGCCAGCGGGAGGTGTAACCCGCTCAGGCTTTCCAGGTCAGTACCTTGCCCCCTTTGCCAAAAAACAACGTCCCAGGAAAAACCCGCAGCCGCCAGGGTTCCAGGCGGATGACTGCAAAACTGTCGACCGTCGGGCTGGTCCAGGCCGGGATCAAAGTGGGGTCATAACCCACCGGCGCTGGGCCCTTGGCAAACAGGTCCCAGACCTTTGCCCGGATCTCATTGTCCTGGGTGAGCACCGCCCGGCACTCCGCTGTGCAAATATCCTGAGAGGGCGCCCAGTAGTTGACGGACATGAAGGGGGCATCCGCAAGGTGGGCCCGCTTGATGGCGGTCGGGGAAGTGGCGATCCAGCCGCGCAGCTCGTCGCCGTCCCACTCCCAGATCGGATGCAGCACGCGGGAGCGCGGCCGGCCCCGGCTGTCAACCGTGGCACAGCTGGCCCACACAATCCGGTGGGCCATTTCCACAAAGGCCGGAGCAACTTCAGATAATTGTTCCATACCTTTCTCCTTTACTCTGCTCGCCAATAAGCCGCACCTGAATTGTCTCGTGTCATCATCCCGGAGGCGATCAGTTCCCGCCGCAGGCTGGCGGTGTCGGGGTGAAAGTGCGCCAACGCCTCGTTGACCTGCGGCTCGCTGTAGGGCTCTCCGGGCTCAAAAACCAGCACGATGTGGCGCAGGATCGCTTCCAGCTTTTTTCGCTGGGACGGGATGTCTTTCAGCCGCCCATCGGGACCGGTGAAGTCCTTGACCACCTTGCGGTCATAGGCATTCATGTCCACGCCGGCGGCTAAGTCCGGCAGGGTGTCCCGGGACAGGATCGTCCGGGCCATCTCTTCCAGGCTTCTGGTGTTCAATTGGTAGAGGTTGTAATAACCCTCCGCCCGGGCGCTGACCAGGCCGACTTTGGACAGCTTGCTCAGGTGGTGGGAGACGGTGGAAGGCCGCAGCGCAAGCATTTCGGCCAGCTCTTCCACGCTGTACTCAGCCTTAGCCAGCAGGCCGATAATTTTCAGGCGGTTGGCGTCGGAAAGGGCGCTGAAAAACACCAACAGATCGGCGTTCGGTTCCTCAGGCATCTCCGGCCTCCATTCGCCAGTAGCGGGACCCGTCGCGGCTGCGCTGCATGTGGCCCAGATCCACCGCGTAACGCCGGATCGAGGCCGGATCGTTCGTGATAGGCGCCAGGACCTGGCTGAGCTCTCGCTCGTCGTATTCCCTGCCCGGTTCGACGAACTGCATGGCGTAGCGCACCAGTGCCTGGATGACCTTGATTTTGTTGGGGCCGGGCATGACCCGCACCCGCCCGTCCTTGTGGGTGATGCTGCGGATGATCTGCGCCTCCCGGTCGCTGATTTCTGGGCCGATGCGCCGCAGGTCAGGTTCGTTTTTCTTCTGCGCTCGCCTCCGGGCAAACTGGCGCCGGGACATGCGCTCCAGGGCGCGCCCGTCAATCCGGAAAACCGGTTCGCCTTGCGACCCCTGGGCAAGCGAAACCACACCAGCCAGGCGCAGGACCCGCAGGTGGGAGCGGACCTGATCTGGGGGCATCCCAATGCCTTCAGCCAGCCTTTCCAACGAACGGTCGCCCCGGGAAAGCTCGCCGACGATCTTCAGGCGCGCAACATCCAGCATCGCCTCGGCAAACCTGTGCAGCTCTTCATGTTTGGCATTCATCAGGTACCTCGATTTAATTCGATATCTATCGAATTAAATATACCATTATCGAACAAAAAAAATCAAGGGCAATAAAAGGCGGCTGCACAGAATCCTGGTACAGCCGCCCCGGATATACGCATTCGTCGTTAAGGAAACAGGTACTCGACCATGCCGGAAGCGGTGTCGACCTGGTACAGATCCGTGCCGACGACCAGCCAGAGCCGGCTGCCATGCCAGCCGGCCATGTTCACCAGGAATCCGGTCAGACTCTCCTGCAGCGCCACACTGACCGGTGCGGATGCGGTGCCGCTTTGCAGGGGAATGGTCTGAAGCAATAATGTACGGCTATCCGGCACGATTACAGCCAGGGTCAGTCCCCCGGGGGTCAGACCGGCTGTCCAACCGGCATCTCCGGTCAGCGTGCCTGAAAAAGAGTTGATCCTTTCCGCGTTTTCGGGGACAAATTTCCACTTAACGTTTCCCAATTCGGTGTCGACCCCCCAGATCTCCCAGCGGCGGGTGCCGCGGGTGCGCTCCGCCAGAACCACCAGCACCCCATCCCGTTCGCCCAAAGGCAGAAAATTATAGTCTTCATCTGCGACCAGCTGGCGGGAAGCGCCGTCAGAAATATCAAACGAGCGCGCGCCGTGATCGTTGACGATAAACAAGCGCTCGCCTGTGAGCAGCAGGTTTTCATATTCGGTGCCCCGGATTTCTTCTACCGGGAAAGTGGCCTGCCAGATCATCTCACCGGCAGCCGTGTCCCAGCGCTGGATGCAGCCGGGCTCAAAAAAGCCGGCGATGAAGTACAGGCTGCTCCCTTCGGTGGATACGATCACCGGATCATATATTCCCGGGACCTGGGGATCGCTGGGGAAGGGATCGTTGGGGCAGGCCGGGCGGATCTGCTCTCGCGGCTGCCCGCTTTGCAGGTCGTAGACCTGGAGATAGGGATCGCCGCCTTCCTGGTCAAGAACGGCCGGCAGGCCCCCAAAGTTGACGATCTGACGCGGGGTTTCATTGAGGCGTGCGCTCCAAAGCTGCTCCCCACTACCCCTGTCGTAGGCCGCCAGGACACCATCCCTGGTCAGGGCCAGAATCGCTTCCCCAAAACGGCTCAGGCAATCCTGGCAGATGTTGTGCTGGATCTCGTCCGAGAGCCTCGCTTCCCAGATCCGTGCCCCGCTCTCCCGATTGAATGCCACCAGGGTGCTGCCGTAGTTGAATACCAGGCGGGCATCGACCGCCAGGAAGCGGTTAAACGCGAACGAAGCGCCCTCCTCAACTTCCGCTTTCCAGCGCAGCGGCTGCTCGGAATCGAAGTCGATGTACAGCAGCCCTTTGGTGTCATCCGAAAGGTTGGCGACCCCCACGAAATCAGGGGAGGTGTCATTATCGGAGGGCAGCAGATCGACCACACCATATGAGAATATCCGCAGGCCGCCCAGGGCTGACGGGGGCGCCTGCGGAAGCGCCTCCCCGATCGGGCTGCCCTCCAGCCAGTCCCCCAGGCCAGCGCGCTCAAGAAAACCGGACAGCGCACCGGAAGCGAACAGCCCGGGGACGAATGCCAGGGCGACAGCGCCCAGGGAAAGCAAAGCGATAAGGGCGGTCAGCACACAGCCGGCCCGGCCGGTGGCCCGCCCCACGTCGGTTGCCGTGTATGTCGTGGTCATCGGCGGTGCAGTGTAGACCGGCACATCCCGCTGGCGGGCGGCAGCGATGTCCTCGGAAATGATCTTGATCTTGAACACCCCGGTTTCTTGTTCTTCCTCGGTCGCCTGATCCTCGAGCACGGTGCCGCAGAACTGGCACTTGAAAAAGCGCTCGTGCTTTTCGGGGATACCCAATGGGGCGCCGCAGTTTGGGCATTGGTGTTCCCGGTAAGGTTCCGCCATCATCCGCTCCCGTCCTGATCAAATAAATGCACAGTGGTCTTTACGGGCTTTATTGTACAGGACAATATTTTTAGAGCGATGGGAATTTTGAACGCGCTCCCGATCAGCGCGCCGACAGGCGGTAAATTCCGCCCTGGCGAGCCACCAGATACAGCTCGCCCTGTTCATCCAGGCCGAAGGAGGTGATTTGAAAATCGGTGGAGAACAGCAGCCCGTTCTGCCAGTTGCCGCCCGCATCCCGCACCAGTCCCCAGACCAGGCCCGAGCAGAAATCGCCGTAAAGGTACACGCCCTGGAAATCCGGCAGGGCCTCGCCGCGATAGACTTCCCCCCCGGTCACCGAACAGCCGCCCTCCGTGTGGCTGTACTCGACCACCGGCATCACTGTTTCCAGCCCGCCCGGCAGCTGGCCTTCGTACGTATGGGTGCCTTCGAGGTAGTCCCAGCCGAAATTGGCTCCCGGGGGCGATCCCGCCGGCAGGAAGCTGATCTCCTCCCAGACGTTCTGGCCGACGTCGGCGATGTACAGATCCCCGGTGCCCCCATCGAACGCAAAGCGCCAGGGGTTGCGCAGCCCCATTGCGTACACCTCGACATCGCCAGAACCCGGATCCAGGCGCAGGATCTTGCCCAGCAGGCTGGCCGGGTTCTGGGCGTTGCCGGCCGGATCGCCGGCCGAGCCGCCATCCCCGGAGGCGATGTACAGGTTTCCGTCCGGACCGAAAGCCAGGTGCCCGCCGTTGTGGTTGCGGAAGGGCTGGCTGAAGGTCAGGAGCACCGTCTCGCTGGTCGGATCGGCCAGGTCCTGGGCCTCGGCGAAGGTGCGGTAGCTGGCCACGACGGTGTCCCCGTTCAGATCGGTGTAGTAGACGAAGAACAGGCCGTTGGCGTCGTGGTCCGGGTGAAAAGCCAGGCCAAGCAGCCCCTGCTCGTTGCCGCTGCTGCCCACCCGGTTCCGGATGTCGAGGAAGGCCTGCTCACGGCCAAGGATGCGGATCTGGCCGGCCTGCTCGACGATAAACAGTCGCCCGGACCCGTCTCCGGCGTGGGTTGCCAGCAGCGGCTGGGCGTAGCCCTGCGCGACCTGCTCCCAGGTGAAGGGCGACGGGTCCGGCAGCTGGGAGACCGAAGGGGGCGCATCCTGGCTGCTTCCGGTCCAGGTCAGTGTGTGGCTGTCGATCACCTCCCCCTCCACGGTGACCATTTCAAAATTCAGGCTGTCTGGGGTGACGGTGCCGCGCAGGGCGCCGTGGCCAGAGCGGTACTGGAACTGGCTGCCTTCGATGCGGGTAAAAAAGAAATAGCGGTTGATATGGCCGCCCAGCCCGTTGACGATGAAAGGGATCCCATCAACGATCAGTCGTTCGTAGGAATGGTCGTGCCCGGCCAGGACGGCGTCGGCGCCCCATTCGGCGAATGGCCACTGTATGTAGTCCGTCGAGCCGTGGCGCCCTGAAGAGTAGGGCGGCTGGTGCATGTAGACGACCTGCCAGCGGGAGGTCGAAGCGGCGAGTCCGGCCTGCAGCCATTGGGCCTGGACCGAGGAGCGCCCGACCCCGTCAGGCTCGTGGGTGTCCGCGTTCACGGCGAAGAAATGGACCGGCCCCCAGACGAAATCGTAATAGCGCTCGTTTCCGGGGAGTTCGAAATAGTCCAGGTAGGGCTGCGCGCCCTCTGTCACCCAGTCATGGTTGCCGAGGCTGGGGAAGAAGCGGTTGATGTCCGCCCCGGGACCGTATTCCCCTTTGTAGGGGTGGATGAACTCGTGGTAGAACTGCCCGATGTTCTGGTCGATGGTGTCAGCCGCGCCGTTGGGATAATTATTGTCCCCCAGGGTGATGATGAATGCCGGGTCCCAGGATTTGACGAGATCGGCGACCTGCTCCTCCTCCGCGCTCCAAAGGCCGTAATCGCCGATGGCGGCGAAGGTGTAAAAGTTCGGATCGGGTGTGGGAGAGGGCTGTGCCGTTTCGGTCGGCTCGGGGGTTGCTTCGATTGTTGTGGGGGTGGCCTCCTCCGGGGAGGAAGTAGGCGAGGTTTCGGGCTGGGTGGTGGCGGTGTCCGGCGGGGGAAAAGCGGTAGCGGTCGGGGAAGCGACCGGGGAAGGTGCCCGGCTGCAGGCGGGCAGGGCAAAAAGCCAGATCAACAGGAATGGTAGGAACAGTTTTTTCATGGTGTGCGATTCTATCAAAGCCGGCTCAGATGATCCGCAGGCCTTTCGGGTAATGGTTTTTGATACGGGGGCCGACCTGTTTTCCCCAACCGAGCGGAAACCTGCCTTCCAGCAGACCCAGGCGCCAGCCAGGCTGCCCCGGCATGGTAAGCGTTTCGCAGCGCAGGTAGCGGGTGATATCGTCGCCCTGGAGTGAAAACGAATCGGCCGCCTCCTCCGGGCGCAGGGCCATCGCCAGCGCATGGGAGGGCTCGAAGCGGTCTTTTTTGAAGCTGCCCAACCACCAGCCCGGCCGCGCCATTCGCAGGCCGCGCACATCCGGGGTGCCCTCAGGCCAGGCATACAGGTAAGACTTGACCAGACGCAGGCGGTGCTCCGGGATTTGGACCCTCAGGCGTTCCGCCGCAAAGCGCTGCCAGAAGGGTAGCAGCCGGGATGGCAGGCTGCCGGCGGATGCCTGCGCGGGCGGCATCTGGGACCGGTCATCGGGACCGCTTCGGCGCAGCAGGGCGATGAAATGCCCCTCCCCCGGGGCGCGGTGCGGCCACAGACGCACGGGCGAACGCGGCGGCTGGAACACCCCTTCTGCGGCCAGCCCCGGAGCGTATCCCGGCTTCCATTCTGGCGCAGCCAGCTCAAACTCGGGATGCGCATCCAGGAAAGCGGCCACCACTCTCTCGTTCTCCTCGGGCGCAAAGGTGCAGGTCGCATAACACAGCCAGCCGCCCGGCCGGACCATCCGGGCAGCCGGCTCCAGGATGGCCGTCTGCCGCAGAGCGCAGCCCTGGACGAATTCCGGGGACCAGTCCCGCACGGCCTCCGGCATCTTGCGGAACATCCCCTCTCCGGAGCAGGGCGCATCCACCAGGACACGGTCGAAAAACCCGGGCAGGCGTTCGGCCAGGTTTTCCGGCGTCTCGTTGGCGATCGCCACGTTGCGCGCCCCCCAGCGTTCCATGTTTTTGACCA
>JBFKII010000210.1:0-7447 GCA_041632295.1 Anaerolineales bacterium
ATGGGATCCCTCCCGCTTGGCCCTTCTATCCTCTCAAATTTTACAGGGAAAATCAATCCCTCGATCTATCTAAAAGCAGTTCAGTTGCATGGCGGTGACGCCGGGCGGCCTCCATTTTCCCCTTCGGGCGGCCCGGATCCTGCTGGGGTACAATTTCCGGCATGCAGATCCCCTCGCCCACCCCCCCGCGCTGGCAGCGCGCCATCCAGCGGCTGGCTTCGACCCCGGCCGCCAGTGCGTTGCTGTCTGGCGTGCTGCCGGCCCTGGACCGGGCGATGTTGTCCCTCTCGGGCGGGAGGCGCACCCTGACCGAGATGATGTCCGGTCTGCCGGTGGTTCACCTGACGACCTACGGGGCGGTCAGCGGCAAGCTGCGCGTCTGCCCCCTGCTCGGCATCCCGGACGGGGAGCGTGTGATCCTGATCGCTTCCAATTTCGGCGGCAGCCGGCATCCGGCCTGGTACCGCAATCTGCAGGCAAACCCCGCATCTCTGATCTCCATCAACGGCCGCACGGCCGCTTTCCAGGCCCAAGAGGCCGAGGGGGACGAACGGGCGCGCTACTGGGCACAGGCCGTGCGCATGTACCCCGGATTCGCTGCATACGCCAGGCGCGCCGCCGGCCGCCACATTCCGGTGATGGTCATGACCCCATCCGACACCCAGGCAGGATGAACAGGTGAGCAACGCCATGGAAGGCTGGCTAGAGGAACTGCTTGAAAAACACAGTCCCGATGTGGGCCGGCTGGCCCTGCAGCTTCAAGGGTGGGTCATGGAGGTATACCCGGCATTTGTGCAGGACGTTTCCCTGCGGCTCAATGCCTTATATTTCAAAGCGCCCAGAGTGGTCTGTGCCCTCACCCTGCATACCAACCACATCAACCTGCACTTCTACCGCGGCCTGGAGCTGCCCGACCCGAAGGGGGCCCTGCTCGGCAGCGGCAAAAAGCTGCGCCACTTGAAATATCTGCCGGGTGAGAAGCCGGACCAGGCGCTGCTTCAGACTTACGTACGGGCAGCCGTCGCCCTGGAAGCGGCATGAGCGTGCACCGGGATGCGACCACCGGGCGCATCGCCGCCCTGCGGGTGCTGGCCAACCTGGAAGCGGTTGTGGGGGTGCTGTACATCGCCGTCCTGATGGCCCGCCTGGTGGGCCTGTACTCCGCCAGGGAAACCGTGGAGCCGTCGGCCTGAACCGGACCGAAGGGAAAATATGGACAACCTGTACAACCTGATCAATCTATTTGTTCTGCCTTTCTGGCTGCTGATGATCCTGGCGCCGCGCTGGGCCGTCACCCGCCGGCTGATGGCCTCCTTCTGGCCGATCGTGGTCCTGCCGCTGGTTTACGCCATCCTGCTGGTGACGGTGACGGCCAACGCCGCCGCACCTGCGGTGGACTTCTCGTCCCTGGGAGCGATCGCCGCCCTGCTGGGGACCCCCGAGGGCGCGCTGGTGGCCTGGGCCCATTTCCTGGCCTTCGACTTGTTCGTCGGCCGTTGGGCCTACCTGGACAGCCGCGACCGGTCCCTGAACCCCTGGCTGACTTCCATCGCCCTGATCTTCACCTTCCTGGCCGGGCCGATCGGCCTGCTGCTTTACCTGTCCCTGCGCGCCATCCGCCGGGAGGCGCAACCGGCATGACCGACCCGCGCCCGAAGATCCTGCTCGTCGATGACGAGCCCGATATCACCACCAACCTGGCGGCTTTCCTGGGCCGCTCCGGGTTCACCACCCTGACCGCCCCCGATGGGGAGCAGGCGCTGCAGAAAATTGAGGCCGAGGCCCCCGAGCTGGTCGTCCTGGACGTGCTGATGCCGCGCCTGGACGGCCGCGAGACCCTCCGGCGGCTTCGCCAGTCCGGCAACTGGATCCCGGTGATCCTGCTGACCCAGGTGGGCGAGGCCTTCGAGCGCGCCATGGCCCTGGAAGAGGGCGCCGACGACTATCTCAACAAGCCCTTTGACCCCCACGAGCTCGTGGCGCGCATCAAGGCCGTGCTGCGGCGCGCCCGCCCGGGCCAGCCGCCCATCTCGGCCGCCTGGATGCTGGCCAGCGGTCCGCTGCGCTTTGACCGCCGCTCGCGGCGCGTCCATTTCCAGGATAAGGAACTCAATCTGACCCCCAAGGCGGTCCTGCTGCTAGAATACCTGCTCACCCATCCGGATGAGCTGCTGACCCGCGAGCGCCTGCTGGACGTAGTTTGGGGCTGGGATTACCCGGTCGGCACGCGGGCGGTGGACACCCGGGTGGCCGAACTGCGGCGGGCGCTCAACGACGACCCCGCCACGCCCCAATTCATCGAAACCCTGCCCGGACAGGGGTACCGCTACGTCGCTCCGGTGGAGGCCGGCGCGTGATCCGCCGCTGGCTGCCGGTCCTGATTCCGCTGGCGCTCGGGTTGGGCCTGGGGATCGCTTTTGCCCTGGGCTGGCTGCCGAACCCCACCCTCTACCTGCGCGCCGACCTGGCAGCACTGGCCCAGATCCTCGGGCTGCTGGCGGCGCTGGCGATCTGGGGCTGGGCGGTCTACCGTGATTGGCTGCAAAGCCTGCTTCAGGAGAACCGCCAGCAGCAGGAAAACAAGGCCGCCGAGGACCGCCGGCGCTTTCTCCAGCGCCTCGACCACGAGCTCAAAAACCCGCTGACCGCCATCCAGGCCGGGCTGGCCAACCTGGGGGGCACCCCCGACGCCCCGGCCCTCGAAAGCGTGCAGGCCCAGACCAATCGCCTCTCCCGGTTGGTTGCCGACCTGCGAAAGCTGGCCGACCTGGAGACCCGCCCGCTCGAACACAGCCCGGTTTCGATCGCCGAGATCCTCGAGACCCTGGTCGACCTGGCGCAGGATCGGGCCGCCGCTTCCCGTAGCGCAGGGATCAACATCTCCCTTTCTGTCCCGCAGGCCCCCTGGCCGCTCCCAGAAGTCTCCGGGGATTACGACCTGCTGCTGCTGGCGCTTCACAATTTGCTCGACAACGCCCTGAAGTTCGCCCGCCCGGGGGACACTGTGGAGGTGCGCGCTTTCGAGGACGGCACCTCCGTGGTGGTGGAGGTGGCCGATACCGGGCAGGGCATCGAGGCGGAGGAGATCGCCCATGTCTGGCAGGAGCTCTACCGCGGCAGGGGCGCCCGCGGGGTGCCCGGCAGCGGGTTGGGGCTCGCACTGGTGCGCGCGATCGTCGAACGGCACGGCGGGCAGGCCACCCTGCGCAGCCGCGCCGGCCAGGGAACAGTCGTGGGGGTGCGCCTGCCGATCAGCGGGGAGGCGCCTGTCTGATATTCCGATTCGGGAAGCTTGGGGGAATTTTCACAAACCGCCCATTTTCCGCAGGGAACCATCGGCCCCTTTCCGGCGTTATAGGAGGGATTGTGCCACAGGATGGAGAAAGAAATGCCTGACGGAAACCCCTTCCCCAAAAAACTTATCGCTGCCGGCGTCCTGCTGCTGATGCTGGCCTGCAACCTGTTCGCGCCCACCGCAGGCGGAGAAAAAGACCGGCTCGGGACACCGATCGTTCAGACGATGGCCGCCCAACTCACCCAGGCCGCCGCGAATCCGACCGCCACACCGGGCCCCGGACAGACGCCGGTCGCCAGCGCCACGCCATACCCGACCAGTACCCCCTGGCCCACGCCGACCCCGATGGTCTGCAACCGGGCCCGCTTTGTCGGCGATGTCGTGGTTCCCGATGGCGCCGTACTGCCCCCCGGCGCTTCTTTCGTGAAAACCTGGCGCCTGCAAAACACCGGCACCTGCACCTGGACCAGCGCTTACACGCTGTTTTTCGTCAGCGGGGAGCGGATGGGCGCGAGCAGTACGGTCAGCCTTCCGCACAGCGTGCCGCCAGGGGGGTATGTCGATGTCGGCGTGCCGCTGGTCGCTCCGAGCGAGCCCGGGCAGTACCAGGGCAACTGGCAGCTGCGCAGTGCGGCAGGAGAGCTGTTCGGCATCGGAAACGCCGCCAATCGGGTGTTCTGGGTGGAGATCAAGGTGGTCGATTTCTCGCTGTCCCACTACTACGACCTGGTCGATCACATCTGCGAGGCCAAATGGCGCAACCAGGACGGCCCGATCCCCTGCTGGGGCCCGGCCTCGGATAAATCCGGTTTCGTCCAGCTTGTGGAGGCGCCCCACTTCGAGGACGGCCGCATCGACGATGAGCCGGCATTCTGGGTCCACCCGCCCTTCACCCAGGACGGCTGGATCAGCGGGGAGTTTCCTGCTGTCCAAATCCGCCAGGGCGATGTCTTCCGAACGTACATCGGCTGCTTCTACGGCAGCAGCGCCTGCGAGGTGACTTACCGCCTGGACTACCGGACAGAATCCGGGGCGATCCAGACGCTGGGCTCCTGGAGCGAGGTGTACGACCAGGAGATCTCAAAAGTCCAGGTCGACCTGAGCGAGCTGGCCGGACAAAAAGTCAGCCTGATCCTGGTGGTCCATGCAAGTGGCAGTTACGCTGGCGACAACGTGTTCTGGTTCGCCCCCTACATCCACGGGCTGCTCACCACGGTCGACGGGATTTCGCCGTAAATTTGTAGAGACGGGACATGTCCCGTCTCTACCGAAACCATTCCACCGAGGGGGAAATCATTCGCAGTCCAAATCCCGCCATTTAACGACTTGGTCCTCCCGCACGATCGGTTCGCGCCCCGAAACCGTGAACACGATCGGGTCGGTCTGCCCGCAGGACTCCGGCCGCTGGATGGTCTCCCAGCTGCCGCGCGTGAATACGTACTGGATCTCGCTCCCCTCCGGCAGCAGCATGTCCACCGACCAGGTACCGCCGCCGGCGGCCTCCAGCACGATCATCCAGGGAATCCAGGCCTCGAACTCGATCCCGCCGAATGTGCCCGCCAGGAAGACCTCCCCCGGGGTGCCATCCGGCACACCCACCCGAAACGTTACCGGCACGAGCGGCCGCTCCGGGGTTACGTCAGCCAGCGTTTCGCACCCGGCATCGAGCGCCAGGCTCTCCTCCCGGATCCAGGTCCCTCCGCCGCTGCGCAGCCAGGCCGCTCCATCGGCGTCCGTGTGGCGCCCGTCGAAATAGGCCAGTTGCCCGCCGCTCAGCGAAGCGACCTGTTCCGCCTCCGCCAGCGGGTCGGCGAAAACGGGCACCCCACTCCCGGCACGGCCCAGGCAGACCGGCGCCTCGGCCGCTCCGGCGGGTGCGGAGAGCACTTCCACCTCCCGCCAGGAAACCCACGAGCGGCTCTCCAGCGTGGTGATGCGCACCCTGCGCACCCCCGGCAGCGGGGCGGGCAGGTCGATCCCCAGCAGCGCCAACGAAGTGGTGAAGCCGTCGAACTGGCCCAGGAAGACGCTGGATCCGTCTTCCAGCACAGCGGTGACCTGGTGGCGGGTGATACTCGGCGGCCACTGGTCGACCACCATCCCGACGCGTGAGATCGAAGAGGCCTCCTCCAGCTCGAACTCCACCCATTGGGGTGGGAATCCCCCCGCGGTCCAGGCCAGGTTGCGCCCGTCCCCGGCGCTGGCCGGCGGCTGCCCGGGCAAAAAATTGGAGGCGCGCGCCGTGCTGCCGTAGGCCAGGTTGCGCACCTCCAGTTCCGGGATTGTGCACGGGTCCGGGTTGAAGCGCGGGGACAGGCCGCGGAAGATGCGCTCGCCGTCTTCCTGCATCGCCCAGGCTTTCCCCCCGACCTCTTCAGGCCAGGGGTAGTAGCCCCAATACAGCCAGCCGCCGAAGCCGGCATCGCAGGACTCGGCCATCCACTGCGCGCCCAGCTCCAGTGCGGTGGCGGCCGAAGGCACGTTTTCATAGCCCGAGGCGGTCTCGCCCATGATGATTGGTTTGTCCCGGTAGCCGACCATTCCGAAGCTCTCGGCCTGCTCCTGCACGCTGATATCCCCGACATAAGCGTGAAAATCCCAAAAATCCACCGGAGCCCGATCGATGATATCGCCGGTGACGATGTAGCGGTCCGGCGAGAAATGCGGCGCGTAGAAGCCCATGGTGGTCAGCGCCTGGGGGTCGTGGGTTTTGATCTCGCTCACGATCTCTTCCATAAAAAAGAGCACCCCGTCCACCGCCATCTGGTGCTTCTGCGCCGGGTCGGCCATGTCGTACGTGTTCCCGTTGGCGGTCGTAACCAGACCTTCGTCCCGGGTGAAAGGTGGGGCGGCATCGCCCCACAGCCAGTATTCGTTGGTCAGCTGCCAGCCCAGGACGGTCTCGAACGGGGCGCTGCGCGCTGCCAGACCTTGCAGCAGGTCGGTCCAGATTTTGCGCTTGGTCTCGACGCCGGCGGTGTGCAGCCAGTCGGCGTTACGGGCGTCCTCGAATCCTTCGTGGCCTTCCCGGTTGAAGATCGAGTCGAAATAAGACCAGTAACCGCCGCCATCCGGGATGGCGTTGGCGGTGAAGATGATGTAAATGCCTTCTTCGCCGGCGATTTGCATCAGGTCGGCCATGTTGTCCAGGTATCCGGGGTTGAGTCCCGAGCCGTTCCAGTTCGTCAGCCCGTCCGGGCCGTCGCTGCAGGTGTCGAAGAAGATGCGCACGGTGTTGTAGCCGAATTCGGCCAGGTGGCGGAAGGCTTCCCGGACCCGCCCACGGTCGTAGTGTGCGGTGGACATGACGCAGTCGCGGTACTGCCCGTCCCCGACCGGCAGGAAATGGATGTAGTTGACGCCGCGCGGCACGAAGGTCTCGCCGCTATCGGGGTTGAAAAATTCGGCGCCGCCCTCCCCGCTACGGATGTGGATGCGGGTTACTTCCAGCTGCGGCAGCGGGCTGGGGGTCGGGTCCGCCGCGGTCGGTGTAGATGCGGGGGTCTCCGTGCCCTCCACGACCGGGCTGGAACCGGCCTCCGGGGTGGGGGAGGCCTCCGGGGTGGGGGTGGCCGTCACCGGCGTTTGCGTGAGTGGAAAATTGCAGGCAGCCAGCCCGCAGGCGGCCAGCAGAACCAGGCAGGATCTAAGCGATGTTTTCATGGGTGCAGGTTCAGTTCCTTCAATGAAAGTCTGGTTTCTCCGCTGTAGAGCCAGCGCGCCATATTTTTCTTGATGCGCGGCCATTCGTGGTCCATCATGGCGTACCAGCTGGTATCCCGGCTGCGCCCTTTGACGATGAAATGCTGGTGGAACAGCCCCTCTTCGCGAAATCCAAGCCGCTCGGCGGCGGCCCGGGAGCGGGCGTTGAGGGCGTCGCATTTCCACTCCACCCGCCTGTAGCTCAGGCGCTCAAAGGCTTCCTCCAGAATCAGGTAGGCCATCTCGGTGTTGGCTTTTGTGCGCTGGAAGCGGGGCCCGTACCAGATATGACCGACCTCCAACCGCCGGTGGACGGGGAAGATGTTCTGATAGGCGGTCATGCCAACCGGCAGGCCGCTATCCGTTTCCAGCACGGTGAAGAACAGCGGGTCCTGCGGGCCGGCGAGGCCCTCCAGCCAGTGCCGCATGGCCGTATCGCTTTCGAAGGGC
>JBFKII010000211.1:0-7422 GCA_041632295.1 Anaerolineales bacterium
ATTCTGTCATCCTGACCGAGCCTGGCCCTGAGCGAGGCCGAAGGGGCAGCGAGTGGAAGGCTCTCGATCTGGCAAGGTGGAGACCCTTCGGCTCCCGCTCAGAACATGCCTTCCAGTCCCTCATGCTGACAAGTTTTAGATGGAAGATCCTAAAACAATTTTCAGGTTATAAACACTTCTGACCGGGGTCTGCCGATCATCCGCATCGAATCTGCCTAAGGGCTAATAGGCCCCTTGCTCTTTGGCTTCCTTGGGCAGTTCCGTGCCCGGGCCGTATTCGTAGACCGCTCGCCAGGGGGCGTAGTGGGTCTTGAACACGTCGACGGCAACTTCCTCCCCGTTGCGGATCACCCGCCGGGTGACGGTCACGTCCGCCCCCTCGACAGCCCAGTCCACCTGCTTGATCACGCCCTTGGCCAGGTCCGGGTTTTCCTCGTAGTGCGGCTTGGGCGGGTCGACCTTGTTCTGCAGGCCGGTGGTGGACCATTCCACCGTGCGGCCGTCCGAGGTGGAGTAGAACTTCCAGGTCAGGCTGCGGCCCTGCTCGCTGACGTAGGTCTCCATCAGCAGCCAGTTTTCAGAATCGTTTGTGAACTTGAAGTCCACCAGGGGCACGTAAACCGTGGCGTCCAGGCCGGCAAGGTTGGTATTGACGCTCCCGTTAGCGGCCAGCTCGTAGTAGTACACCCGGTAGGCGTGAGAATAGCGCTCTTCGACCGGGAACCCGCCGAAGAAGACCGTCCGGAACAGGGTGGTCGAGACCTGGCACACCCCGCCGCCGACGCCCTTGATGGTGCGGTCGCCGAAGATGATCAGCGCCTCTGCGAAACCGGTGTTCAGGCTTACATCGCCTAGCGCCTCACCCATTGAAAAGGTCGCGCCGGGCGGGATCAGCAGCCCGTGGTAGCGGGAAGAGGCGACTTTGATATTCTGGATGCGGGCAGTGCTCGAGCCGTAGAAATAAGATGTCTGCGAGCTGACCAGTTCAGATATGCCGAGCTCTTCGGCCGTGGACTGGCTGGTGACCGGGGGCAGGATGTAATCGAAAGCCAGGCTGATTTGATGCCGCCCTTCGCCCAGCTCCCGGTTGATCTTTTCGGCGCTGGCTTCGACCAGCAGTTCGCGGCCGGTGGTGCTCTCTTCCAGCAGGTCGAGCTGGCGGGTGTCATCGTTGAAGATGAAGCGGGCGTTTTGAGGCGTGCGGCTCAGGCCCGGCGAGATGCCGCGCAGAAATGCCTGCAGTTCGGAGTTACGCAGGCCGACCTGGAAAAACGCCTCTCCGTCCTCCGGCTCCACCCTTTCGATCGACAGCATGCCGGCGAGCGTTTCCGGTTCGATCACCCATTCGACCGGCGCTTCCGGGTTGGAATCCGGATCGCGGACGATCAGCGGGGCGCTCAGTATTTCGCGGGCAATTTCGGCCTGTTCGCTGGCGTCAAATATGACTGGCGGCGATTCGTCCACCTGGAGATCGACCAGGCCGTCCTGCAGGGACTGGAGTTGCGGGCGCAGGGCGACCAGGGCGAGCTGGACATCCAACTCGCGCCCGACCTGGCCGGCATTCAGCAGGATCTCGGCGCCGTTCAACCCGAGGGAGGCTTCCACCGTGGGCACGTCGATCAGCCCGGAAAGGCCTTGCAGGTATTCCAGCGCGGTGCGCTCATCGTAGATGAACTGGGGCGGCAGGTCGATTGCCATCGGATAAAACTGGGAAACCCAGCCGTAGCTCTGCAGCTGGGTGCGCCCGATGGAATAAGCAGCCTGGGCGCTGTTGTTGGCGTCCAGGACGAAGCCCAACTCGGCCGGGGTGGCGATCCAGACCGTACCCTTATCCCGAAATGCGATCGCGCCATCGAAGGAATACCGGATTTCCTGGCGCAGAAGTTCCGCCGCCACCTGGGGTGAGAGGCCCGAGAGGTCAACACCGCCGATCGAGACCCCCGGGTAAATACGGCCGTTGAAACTGTAATGATAGGGCCCCAGGACAGCCGCAGCGGCAAAAATAAACAGCGCCGCGCCGGCCACCAGGGAGAGGGCGATGCGGGAGAAAATTTTGAAAGGAGCCATCGAGTCCGGTGCCTGTGCTTAGAATGGGGAGGTTAATACGCTCTCACCGCCCGAAAGTTCCCTAATTCTATATTGAATCCGGCTCGTAAATTAATAGAGATTCTTAATCCCCTGGCGGGTGAGACAGGCCCACTCCTGTACGATCGTACAGGGCTGTGCATTATTTCACGATTATAATTAACTAGGTAATATTCATAAAAAAGGAGTGGTACATGTCCGAAGACCCCATCAAAGAGGCTCTCAACCTGATCCCGTATGGTTTTTACGCCGTCACAACCAGCGATGGAGAAGGGGAAGTCAACATCATGGTGGCCAACTGGTTCACCCAGGCATCGTTTACCCCCCGCCTGGTGGTGCTGGGGCTGCAAAAAACCTCCTATTCCCACGGGCTGGTCGAAAAAGGGCGGGTGTTCGCATTGAATATCTTCCGCAAGGAAGATGAGCGCATCATCAAGGCCTTCACCAAGAGCCGTGAGCGCAAGCCGGAAAAAGTGGCTGAGGCGGAATACGAGCTGTCCCCCAACGTTGGCTGCCCGGTGCTTGATGGTGCGGCAGCTTACCTGGAAGTGCGTGTGAACGACATCCTCGATATCGGCGGCGACCACGATCTCGTCGTCGGGGAAGTCGTCGGGGCGGGGGTGGCGAAACCGGGGGACTGCAGCGACACGCTGACCCTGCCGCATATCGGCTGGAGTTACGCCGGCTGAAACTGGCTGGATTGCCAACTTGCGCGCAGGAGTTTCGGGAGCCTGCGCAGAAAAAAACCGGAGCCGAGCTCCGGTTATTTTTTTCCTTGGGCCGCCCGGGTTATTCTTCGTCGGGGTCGACCATGCCGGGCTGTTCCACCTCGATGACCTCCCCGTGCACGTTGATCCGCACGCGAAAGCCCATCATGCCCATATAGGCACGCTGCTCCTCGGGCAGCCCGAGTTCCAGCACCTTATCGAATTGGGTTTCCATGTTCTTGATCTGCTGGCTGATATTGGCCACGCTGAACGGGTCATCCTGCCCGAGCATCTTGGCCGCCTGCTCGGAAATCAGGTCTTCATGGCCGGCGACCAGGTCCTTGAAAGCCTGAAGCACCTGGCGGTCGACCATTCCGGCGTCGATATGGCGCCGGAAGCCCTGATCGTCGACCACATAGCAGGGATCCTGGCCGACATAGGCCACTTCCACCGGCCGGCCGAACTCATCCACCACCAGACCCTCGAACAGCGCTTTGTTCGGCATTTATCCCTGCCTGCCCTCTACAATGGCGAGCAGCAGCGCAGCGGCGATCCCAATCCTGCGGTCCAGCCTGCCGGCGGTGTCCATCCGGAAATCCAGGTCCAACTCGTAGCGCAAGGGGTTGAAGCGCTGCTTGAGGTCGGCGATCTGGCTGCCCCCTGCCGTGATATCGTAATTTTGCGGGACCAGGCTGGTCAGGAAGCGCCGCACCAGGGCCAGGGCGGCGGTGTCCTCCTCGAGCACCGCGAAAGGCTGGTCCTGTGCATCCAGGACCTCCCATTGGTCGCGCAAGATCGAGCGCAGCCCCTTGCGGCGCAGCACCCCGACTTTAATCCCGCTCAGGGCGTCGACCACATCATAAGCGGCGGAAAAATCGACGATGTTACGGGCTTTGACCGTCAGCAGTTCCTGGGTTTTGCTTTCGTCCCCATAAACGCGGATGTCCTCCCGCAATCTGAACATCTTCTGCTCTGAAAACAGGACCAGCTGGTTCGATGGGGTGTAAAAGCGCACCTTTCCGGTCAGGGCGATCGCCTGTCGTTTGACATGGTACTGGGCATGTGTGAAGGCTGGGTGCATCATTCCTCTCTTTGATCCAATGGGAAGGCGGTCTGGTAGGCCTTACAGCGAATTATACGCCACACGGCCCGGGTCGTTGCACCGGCGAGCCGCATGAAGCCCCACGCAGCGAGGCCGGTGGAGCCGCAGCCGGATTTCATGAGGGCTATTCCCTGTTTTCAACCCGGCGAAAGCCGGCAAACTGGTGGAAAGCCGGCGTATTTGCTATTTTTCTGGGACTTGGCGGCTTAGTAATGCACGTTGACGACCGTGCCGACCACGGCGAAATCGAACATCCAGCCGGCATCGTCGATCGTCATATTGACACAGCCGTGGCTCATGGGCGTGCCGAAATTGTTGTGCCAGTAGGTGCCGTGGATACCGTAGCCCTGGTAGAAATACATCACGTATGGGACGTTGGCCAGATAATAGCCCGGCCCGGACATATCCGCATAGCGGTATTTGACATAGACGCGGTAGACGCCGGTCACCGTGGGTGTCTGCCAGGTGCCTGTGGACACCACGAAGGTGCGCACAAGCTCGTGCCCGACATACGCGCGCGTGAGCTGGTTGGTCAGGTCGACGTCGATCCAGTGCTCATCGGCGCCGACACCCGCCGGCAGGGCGATCGGGGCGGGGGTGTTGGTCGGCAGGGGGGTGCTGGTGGGCAGTGGAGTCTCGGTGGGAACGGGGGTGAAGGTCTCTGTTGGCAGCGGCGTGCTGGTGGGCAGGGGGGTGCTTGTTGGGAGCGGCGTGCTGGTGGGCAGGGGGGTGCTGGTAGGGAGCGGCGTGTTTGTCGGGGACGGGGTGAAGGTGGCCGTCGGTTTCTCGAGGGCGGCGACCGCCAGGGCGGCGTTGCGCGGGGCGGAAAAAGCCTGCACCAGCATGGGTGTGCCGAACCAGGTGCCGACGATCATCAGCACGACCAGGGTGGCCATCAGCCAGGGGACCACCACGGAGCGCGTGCGGACCAGATCGTCCGGGGAGGCCAGCGGGGTGACGATCGAGCGGGTTTTGAGGGGCGCTGCCGGCGCGGCCGCGGCCGCCTGTTGCCGCAGGCGCCTTGCCGCCCAATGCATCCCTTTGCGCGCCCGGCTGCTCTGCGGGTTGATGCGCAGGGCCTCTTCCAGGTAGTGGACGCTGGCCTTGGGGCTGGCGACGGCGGCCAGGATCAGCCAGGGCTCCTCCCGGCCGGGGGCCAGCGAAGCGGCCTGCTGCGCCCAACGGCGCGCCATCCGCTTTTGCCCTGATTTCAGCGCTTGCTTGGCCTGCTTGATCGCAAATTGGACGGCTAGTTCGGTGTCTTTTTGTGCCATAGCTCTTCCCTGTCAGGCTATTCGATATCCTGGTTGCGGATATAGCAGAGAACGCCGTCGGTGATGCCTCTGGCGACGATGTCCGGATAGCTGGTTAAGATTTGCCGGTCAAGGTTCAAAAATCCGACTTCGATGATGACGGCGGGTGTATCGTGGTGGATTTCATCGAAGGCGTGGTAGCTGGTCATATCGGCGGTGATGCTGGCGCCGTGGTATGACAAGCCGGTGTTTTCGGCGTAGCGACTGCGCACACAGGCGCTCAGGCGGTTCGCACGATCCTGGTTGGTCGTCCCCAGGGCGGAGGCGACCTTGAAGCCGGAGGCCTGGTCGTTGATGTAGTCGCAAGAATCGGCGTGAATCGACACCAGGGCCAGCGCCCGGTAGCCGGACAGCAGCGGGTCGAACTCTTTGAGCAGGTCGACGTCGAAGTCCTCGCGCACCAGCTGATCCTTGACGATGGTGGCGATCGTCAGGTTGACTTCCGCCTCCGTCAGGTCGTCGCTGCACACCGCCCCCGAATCGTTCCCCCAATGGCCGGCAACGATGCCGATGCGCGGGCGCGGGCGCGCGGTGGGTGTCGGATACTCACCTGGAACGGGCGGCGCGAAGACCTGCTGCTCCTGGAACCTGCTGCCCAGGGCGTGGGCGATCTGGCCGCCGGGGATCATGATCATGAAAAACGTGGCCACTACCAGGCCCCAAACCAGAAGTGTCAGGATTTGCTTCAAAAAACTGGTCTGCGTATGGTCCGCATTCCTGCTCATAATCAAAATACTACACCAGCCTCAAAGGCATGGCAAGTAGAAAGCGGCAGGCTTGACGTTCTCACCTGCAGTCATTATGATGGCCCGAATGATAGAGAATAATCCGACACGCGTATCCCCGGATGCGCTGCGCTTCGCCATGCGGCGCTGGACGACCGGTGTGACGATCGTGACCGCCAGCCACGAAACCGTCCAGCACGGCATGACCGTCAGCTCCTTCACCTCGCTGTCCCTCGATCCGCCGCTGGTGATGGTCTCCCTGGAGATCACGACCCGCACCCACGAACTGGTGGAATCCTCCAACTGCTTCGGGGTTACGGTCCTGGCTGCCGATCAGCAGGACATCTCCACCCGGTTCTCCATACCAAGCACGGACAGTGATTACCGTTTTGAAGAGGTTGGGACCTTCGCGCTTCGCACCGGATCGCCGTTCATCGAAGGCGGGCTGGCGTTTTTTGATTGCCGGGTGGTCGCCAGGCACGACGCCGGGACGCACACGGTGTATATCGGAGAGGTCGTGGCAGCCAGGCAAGGGGAGAAGCAGCCGCCGCTGCTCTATTTCGACCAGCACTACCGCGTCTTAAAGGAAGACTAGCCCCTCTCCAACCCTTTGCCGTCGATCGTGCAGGGGGCGGGGTCGCTGACGGTGGCTTGGGCGCCATTGGGGAAGGTGATCTCGGTGCTTTCCAGGCCGCGTTCGATCAGCAGGCCGCGGAACTTAATCCGGATCGGCCAGGGGTAGTGGTTTTTCCCTTCCAGGCGCACCCGCCAGGTTGAAAATATTTCGATTCCCAGCGATTTCAGAAACAAATCCAGCGGGGGCAGGCCAAGGACCGCATCGCGCTCCCCCAACCCGGCGCCAGTTCTAGCATTGTGGTGCCGGCGGAAGCCGCCGATTTTCTTGATATTCAGCACCAGGCCTGCCATCAGGCGTGAGACCAGATCGGTAGCCCCCTGCGGGTTTCCATAGGTCACCAGGCCCGAGCCGACCATGGCATTCCAGGGGATCCAGACGCTCTCGCTTTCCACGGCGCTTTCAGGTGAAGGCCGCGTGGCGCAGGCCGCAAGCCCGTATTCCATCAGGAAGCGGGATGGATTCAGTATGGTGTTTTTGATCAGCGCGCGGGCCTGATCCTCAGACGGCATGCCAGCCCAAAGCGGGGCGAGCAAGGTCTGGTCCAGGTGGCGGTAGTCCAGTGAACGCACGAAGATTTCGTCCTCATCCAGCACGCCTTCCACCTGGACGAATGTGATCGCGCTGTAAATCTGCTCCGAGACGCCCGTGCCCCAGCCCAACGACCATTTGACCCGTCCGGGTTCAATCTCCTCTTTTTGGGGATGTCCTTCGCCGTCCGTCCCCAGGATTGTAACCAGCGGCTCGCGGATCCCCTCGCCGTTCCGCAGAATGCGCACCGACAGGCGCAGGGGGAAGTCCAGCTTGCGATCTGCCAGGTTGATCAGCCCGCTGCCTTTGCGGTTCCCGAGCGCAA
>JBFKII010000212.1:0-7414 GCA_041632295.1 Anaerolineales bacterium
GCCAGGATTTCGGCGTTTACCGGCCTGGCTCGGATGATGACTGTGCTGACTTCCTCCTCCGCGCCACGCAGGTCCACGGTCCGGACGATGCTGCCCTGCTTGATGAAGGCGACGCGATCGCAAGTCACCTCAATTTCGCTCAGCAGGTGGGAGTTGATGAACACCGTCTTGCCCAGGCTGCGCAGGTCGGCGATGATATCGCGCACCAACCGCCGGCCGAGTGGATCGAGCCCGGAGGTGGGCTCGTCAAGGATGATCAGGTCGGGTTCGTTGAGCAGTGCCTGGGCCAGCCCGATGCGCTGCAGCATCCCTTTGGAATAAGCCCGCAGCTTTTTATCCCCCGCATCCTCCAGCCCGACCAGTTCGAGCAGCTCGGGGATCCGTGGGGCCAGCCTGCGACGAGTTACCCCGTGCAGGTCGCCGTGGAGCTGCAAGAATTCGCTGCCCGAAAGCCAGCCGTGGAAGCGGAAGTGCTCCGGGAGAAAGCCGGTTTCCCGCCGAGCAGATGGTTCCCCCAGCCGGCGGCCGAGCATGCGACCTTCACCCCTGCTCGGAGAAACCAACCCGAGCAGCATCTTGACCGAAGTGGTCTTCCCGGCCCCGTTGGGCCCCAGGAAACCGAACACTTCCCCGCGTTTTACCGTGATGGAGAGGTCGGCAACAGCCGTTTTGTTGCCGTAATCTTTGCCGAGACGGTGGGTCTCAATGACGTAGTTCGCGGACATTCTGCGGAAAAGGATGCGCAGCCGGCCGGTGGGCCGGCTGCGCGGGTTGTTCGGATCGGGTGCAGGCTGTATTCTAATCTATTGGAGCGATTCGGCCGCTGCGATCACCTCCGCAGGCGTGGCCTCCCCGTCCATCGAGAACGCGTAGACGATGCCATCCTGCACCCACATGAGCTGGTGGCTGTGGAAGGGCCCGTGCCGGCCGGCGAAGAGAGTGCCGGGAACGCCGTTTACGGTCACCTCGCGGACGTCTGCGTTCTGCGGCACCGGGACGACCAGGGTCGTGGACCAGTCAATCTGCCGGCTGAACTGCTCGGCTTCAGCGGCGGACAGCCCCAGGATTTCAAGAAAAGCGCGGCCAACACGGTCAAGCGGCAGGCCGGGGGGCGCCTCGATCGTCGGGCTGGGCAGCTGGACAAGCATGGTGCAGGAACCGCCTTCAAATGCGGGCGCCTCCGCCACCTCATGGGCCTGTCGGGCACAGTCGCCCGAGAGGTAGGTGACCGAATTGGGGATGTGGACCGTGACCGTCTCCCCGTCCATAGATTTCGGAAAATCCACCGCTTCCTGACCCAGGCTTTCCATCAGTCCCTGCCACAACGTCAGGTCGACCACAAATTCCACCTGCCCGCCCGGCTGGTACGATGCCTGGAAATCTTGTTCCCCGGCCGGGAAATGGACTTCGAAGCCCGCCAGCGCCGAGGCCTGATCCTGGTCGACGTCGAGTACCGGGTCCCCCTCGCTGGTGAAGGTGGCGGAATTCGAAATCAAATTTTCAAAATCCATCATCCTGCTCTCGAAATCCTCGGGCAGATTTGCGGGGTTGAAGGTCACCACCTGGATTTGCTGGACCCGAAACAGGCCCAGGAAATTGACCGCAGCCGCGCGGACAGAAGGGATGGCGAGCAAGGCCACCAGCAGGGCCAGCGCGATCGCCGCACCTGCGAAGGAACGGGTTTTTCTTGTCATGGGGGGTGTCTCCTTTTTACTCTCGAGGCGTGCCTGCAGGCGGCGGCGCGCCGCTGCGGTTGGCACTGCGTTTTCTGGGGTGCTCAGGCTGGAAAGCCGCCCGCCGACCCATTCGCCGCGCCCTTGAAGAACCTCAAAACGGGCGGCGCATTCGGAACAATCGGAAATGTGCCTTTCAATTTCAGACGACCGCGAAGCAGACAGACGTTTCCGGGCGAGATCCAGCAGTTGGGTTTCCTTTGGGTGCTCCATCATTTTCTCCGCTTTTTCAACAACGCGAACAATATCCTGGCTATGCGAAATCCGGGGCGCCGAAACGCCCGCGATAGCGCCGTGCAAACTCTTTCTCCGCTCGGGAAAGCAGCGTACCGACGGAACCCGGCGCCACTCCGACGGCTTCAGCGATCTCCCGGTAACGCAATCCGGCGTGCCGCAGCAAGAGGATCTTTGCGCCGCGCGGCCGCATCTCGGCCAGGATTTCACGGACCTGCTGGGATTCGATCGAAAGTTCCACCGCCCGGGCAGGGTCGGCCGGCTGCCGGACGGGGAGATCGAGTTTTCCTGCCAGGCGCTCATACCAGCGCCTGCGGCGGCGCGCTCGCAACGCGTTGTACCCCAGATTTGCAGCGACCTTGAACAGCCATCCGGTCGGGTTTTGCCCTTCCGCCAGCAGAGCAGGGCGCTCGTGAAGGCGCAGGAAGGACTCCAGGGCCAGGTCCTCGGCTTCGTCCGGGTCCCCAAGCATGCGGGCCAGAAAGGCGTACACCCGCGGCCAGGTGGATTCAAACAACACCTCAAACTCGACGGGCGTTTGGCGCTCAGAGGTCATTTGTGGCGATTCTAAGCGATCGGTCAGCATCTCCAGGCTCGCATGGCACATTCAGGCCGTGTGTTTCATGCCTATAACCCCGCCCGGCATGCAAATGTGACATTTTTGATCATTGAATCCCAGGTTTTTTTCAGTTATAGTCATCATGATTCTCTTTTCTCGGAACCCGGAGGAGCACAATGAAGAAAATCACGTCCATGCTTGCGTTTCTGGTACTTCTGATCCCCGGCCTGGCCTCGGCCGCACCCAATGCCAGCACGATCCCGATCTTCTGGATCGAGAGCGTCGAAAAAGACCAGACCGTCACGATAGTCACCCAGAATTTCCCCGCCAACGACGAATTCACCGTCACGATGGGCTATATGGGCACCCGGGGCGTCAATGGGTACGTGGTCGGCACCCAGGACTCCGGTGCAGGTGGAAGCTTCAGCGCCACCTACACCATCCCCGACCAGCTCAAGGGGCAGTATCGCATCGCCATCCGGCTTCAAAGCCCGACCAGCGGCTATTACGCCTACAACTGGTTCTACAACAACACGGCGACGGTAGCGGTCCCACCGGGCAGCGCTGATCCGGGGCCCCCGGTCCAGCCCCCACCGGCCAGCCCGCCGTCGAAGACCATCCCCACATTCAAAATCGATGCTGTCACCCGGAACGTCAGCGTGACGATCACCACCCAAAATTTCCCGGCTGACGATCAGTTTACCGTGCGGATGAATTATATCGGCACACTCGGGATCGGAGGCTGGGTGGTCGACACCCAGGACTCCGGCGCTGGCGGCAGTTTTACCGCCACCTACGACATCCCCGCACAATTAATGGGCCAATATCGCATCGCCATCCGGTTGGAAAGCCCAACAAGCGGCTATTACTCGTACAACTGGTTCTACAACAACACGACCCCCTGAGCCGGGTAGCCTGGCGAATCAAAAAGAGACGCCGCGAGTGGTGTCTCTTTTAATTTTGCCTGTTTCAAGCTTCCATTCGCCGCAAGCCCAATTCCACGGTTTCCCCTTCGAGCTCCACTTGCTCCTCAAAAGCGTCTTCCGGAGCCGGGCCGGAATGGAGATCTGTGGTCAGGGTCTCAGCCATGATGTAGTCCGACCATTCAAGAAATACCTGTCCCAGTTCCCCGCCCGCCTGGTACCAGGTCGAAATGCGGTCTTCGATATTGAAATCCGCTTTTTTGCGCAGGTCTTGGATGCGGCGAACGATCTCGCGCGCCTGCCCCTCTGATTTGAGCGCCGGAGTGATCACCGCGTCGATACCCACCGTGACAGCCCTGCTGGTGGCGGTGGCCAGCCCTTCCGCCGGCAAAGTCTCCACGATCACCTCATCCGGGGACAATTCAACCACCTCACCGTCCAAAGTCAGGGTCAGATTTTCTCCCGCCTCGACCTGGGCAGCAGCCTGCGCCGGGTCCAGGGCTGCCAGCGCCGCGCGCACTTTCGGGAAGTCCGCACCAAACTTCGGCCCCAGCAGCTGGTTGACAGGCAGCAGGCGGTAGCTGACCAGCCGGGCGGGGTCTTCCACAAACTCAAACGCCTTAACATTCAGCTCGTCGGCCACGATCTCGATCAGCGACTGCGAAAGCTCCGCCCGGGCTTCCCGGACATGGACCAGCACTTTGGCAAGCGGCTGGCGCACTTTGAGGCCGGCTGCGCTGCGCGCGCTCAGGCCCAGGTTGGCGATCTGCCGCACCAGGTCCATCTGCTCCACCAGGTCGGAATCGCCTGCCGCCGGGTCGGCTTCCGGCCAGTCGGTGTGGTGGACGCTCTGGTACGCGTCGGGGCGCACCCCGGTCACCAGATTCTGGTAGGCCACCTCGGTGACGAACGGGATGAAAGGCGCCATCAGCCGCACCAGCTTGACCAGAACATGGTACAGGGTGGCATAGGCGCGTTCCTTGTCGTCATCCTGCTCGCCTTTCCAGAAACGTCGCCGCGAGCGGCGCACATACCAGTTGGAAAGGTCGTCGATGAAAGCCTCGACCGCCAGGGTGGCGCTGAAGGCATCATAATTTTCGAGGGTATCGGTGACCCTGGCCACGACCTGGTTGAGACGCGCCAGGATCCAGCGGTCCAGTGGATTGCCGCTATCCGGGGTGGGACCTTCCGGCGTCCCGGGCTGGAAACCGGCATCCGCCGGGAGCCAGCCGTCTAGGGAAGCATAGGTCGTGAAAAACGAGTAGATGTTCCAGATCGGAATCAGCACCCGGCGGCGGGTTTCATCGGCACGGTTGTAGCCGAAGAGCAGGTTGTTTTCCGGCTTGTGGTTGCAGAAAAGCCAGCGCATAACGTCCACGCCCATTTCGTCGGCCGCTTCGTTGAATTCAATCGCGTTGCCCCAGGACTTGTGCATCTCGCGGCCGTCCTCAGCGTACAGCGTGGCATAGCCGAACAGGGTTTTGAACGGCGCGGTCCCCGCCATGACGGTGCCCATCGCCAGCAGGCTGTAGAACCAGTTGCGGAACTGCCCGGGAAACGACTCGGATACCCAGTCGGCCGGGAACCAGTCCTGCCAATATTGCATATCGCTACGGTAGCGCAGGGTGCTCAGGCTGACGATGCCCGCATCCAGCCAGGGATTGCCGACATCGCGGATCCGGGTCATTTCCCCGCCGCACGACTGGCAGCCGATTTGGACCGCGTCGATGTGCGGCCGGTGCGGGGTGTGCCCCTCAAAAGTCTCCCAGCCATCGACCGCCAATTCCTCCAGCTCATCTTCGCTGCCAACGACCTGGAATTCCTTGCAGTCATTGCAGACCCAGATCGGCAATGCCAGCCCCCAGTAGCGCTTTTTGGAGATCATCCAGTCGTGCATGTTGCGCAGCCAGTCCATCTCGCGGGCGTGGCCGAACTCCGGGATCCAGCGGATCTGATCGACGACATCCATCATCTGGTAGCGCAGCGAGGCGGCTTTCTCCTCCTCGCTCAGCGCTTCACGGGGCTTGTCGTAATGGCGTCCCATGTGGATGAACCACTCGTCCACCAGCCGGAAAACCAGTTCTGTTTTACAGCGCCAGCAGGTCGGATAGCGGTGGGTGTAGGATTCGACCTGGTACAGCAGCCCTTTTTCCTCCAGCCGGTCGAAGATCATCTGGCGGTGGTCATCATCTTTGACGTCCACGCCGGCCAGGAAACCGAATTCAGGCAGGAAAAAGCCCTCATCTGTCAGCGGTGCGATCAGCGGCAGCCCGTGCTCCCTGCCGAGCTCAAAGTCCTCCTTGCCGCATCCCGGCGCGATATGGACGATCCCGGTCCCCTCGGCATCGCTGACCTCGTCCCAGAGGAGGATGGTGTGCGCCTGGCTGGCAGTCGACCCGACCTCTTTGACCAGCTCTTTGAGGAAGGTCACCCCACCGGCAGTGTTGGCGGCTTCGAGGTCGTCAAACGGCCCGTTGTAAGTCCAGCCTTCCATCTGCGAGCCTTTCAGCTCCCCGAGCAATTCGTAGGGCCCTTGCAGCATGTGCAGGGTGCCTTTGGAGAGGTAAAAGACTTCCTCGCCCTGGCGCACGCGGGCATAGGTCAGGTCGGGGCCAACGGCGGCCGCCACGTTGCTGGTGAGCGTCCATGGGGTGGTGGTCCAGACCAGCAGCGATTCGTTCTCCCGCTCGCGCAGCGGAAAGCGCAGGGTGACGGATGGGTGGGTTACTTCCGCATAGCCGTCGGTGACGATCTCGTGCTGGCTGATGGCGGTGGCGCAGCGGGGGCACCATGGCATCGAGTCGGCGCCACGGTACAGCCACCCGTTCTCCCAGCACTTTTTTAAGAAGGCCCAGATCAGGTAATTGTTTTCGTTTGAAAAGGTGAAATAGCTGCCCCCCAGCTCTGCCAGGCCGAGCCGGCCGACCAGCTGTTCGACCGAATCGGTAACCGGTCCTTCCTGTCGCAACAGGGTGAACTCGGTCTGCGGGTCGGACTCGATCAACTCCGCCAGCATGCGCAGTTCGTTGGAGTCGTTCCAGTCCATCCAATACCCCAGCCGGACTGATTGTTCCGTCTGGACCGCGGCGTACTCCAGGACGCGCTGCTTGCATTTATTGATGAATTTCTCCAGCCCGTAGGCCTCGATATCCTTTTTGGACTCGAAGCCCAACTCCTTCTCGACTTCCACCTCCACCCACAGGCCCTGGCAGTCAAAGCCCTGCTGATAGCGCAATTCGCGGCCCCGCATCGTCCAAAAGCGGTTGTAGAGGTCCTTGTAGGTCCGGCCCCAGCCGTGATGGACGCCCATGGGGTTGTTGGCCGTGATCGGGCCGTCCAAAAACGACCACTTCGGTTTTCCCTTGTGGATCTGGCGCATGGTCTCGAAAGCGTTGGTCAGCTTCCAGAAATCGAGCACATCGTACTCCTGGGAGACGAAGTCCACCTTGTTGGGCACTGGTTTGAAGGTCATCGAACGCTCCGGAGGGGGGAGTGACTGTCACCTTATGGTGACAGTCACTCCCCTTTAACTCAAAAATTCCCGCCCCAGTCAGGGACGGGAAATTGACTCCCGCGGTACCACCCCGGTTCCCGCCGGTGAGGGCGGGCGCTTTCAGCGTACGGTCCGCATGCCGATCGCGGACGATAGCCAGCCCAGTAACGGGGGCAAAACCGGATTCCCTACTCGCTGCCCAGGGCGGCTTTCAGTGCACGGCTCCGGAGGGATTTTCAGCCTGCTGCGTTGACCCGGCTCCCACCATCCCCGGGCTCGCTGACAACTCGTACAGGCCTACTCGTCTCCATCAAAGCCTTTGTTGCTGGTTGTAATGTTGCAACAAGGTGCGATTATGCCACGAAATGCAGGCCGGGTCAACGAGGGCGAAGAAAGAAATCATGGCTTTCTCAAAGTCGCGATACCTGGCGGAAAACGCTGGTTGAGCCTGTCCTGAGCCTGTCGAAGGGCC
>JBFKII010000213.1:0-7412 GCA_041632295.1 Anaerolineales bacterium
CCTTCTCCTGGATCGGTGGACAGGGCTTCGGCGGCGGCTCGCTGCGTGTCCTCATCCGCCTCCAGCATAACGGAAGCGACCACATCGATCGCACTTCGGGTTCCAAGGGCAGCCAGGCCCAGGCAGGCCGCAGCCCGCACTTCCAGGGTCCCATCCGAAACCATTCCGGCGAGCTCGTTTTCAAAACGCATATCGCCCGTAATCCCCAGCCCCATGGCCGCCAAACCGCGAATGACCGGGTCTTCGTGCCGCAGCAGCTTTTGGCAAAGGGCGGGGATGCTCTTGTCCCCCGAAAAAATAAGTGCCGACATCGCCCGGGTGCGCACTGAACGCGGCTGCATGCCATCCTGCACGATGCCTACCATTTTGCGCATGATCTGGATCCGTGTGGCGGAGCCCGGTGTTGAATTCCGCAGCCAACGACCGGATTTCATCACGCCGCGGTGGAAATCGCCCTGTTTTGCCAGCAAATCTACCACCTGGCCCATATCGATCCTTTCTGCCAGGTGATGCAGCGTAACCATTTTCCCGGACCAGTCCGGCTGGTCCATCAGTAATCCGACTCCGGCTCCGGTGTCCAATCCGCCGGCCGCGAAATAGCCCACGAGTGCGGGTTGGGCCAGGGTAACCCGGTTGTTCAATCGTCTGACAACCAGCCCAGCTTCGATCAGGGACTGCAAAGTGCGCATGGTGATCTTTCCCGGGGTCACCTCGCTTTCCGGTTCTTCTTTTTCAGCGTCTTCCTTTGCGGCCAGCGCCTGGGCTTCCAGCTCCTCCTCAGTGAAGGCTTCCAACCTCCCCAGGGACCAGTTTGAAGCTGCGTAGAAATGGGCCACGGGAGTCTGGGAAAGGACCATCTGGGTTGCGATCCGCTGGAGAGCGGTTTCAGCAGCGCCGGGGTCCACGGCAAGGCGGGCGATATACGCCTGGATGGCGTCACGATTGTGCGGCCCGATCAGGTCCCCGGCGTAAATGGCCCAGGCGCGCAACGTGATCTCCAAAGGCGTCTGGGAATTATTCTCGGATTGGATCCAGTTTTGCAGCATTCCGGATTCGACCTGCCCCGGTGGTCCATCATCCCAGATTTCCGATTGGATATGTTTTTCCCAAAGGTCCCCCCAGCGCTTGTAAAAACTGCTCCTTTCGTGCTCATTCCAGGTCGCCAGCACGACCGGTACCAGGCCGAGCGTGGTAATCGGGCCATAGTAGTCCGGTGAAACCGCTGCAATCACCCTGGTTTCCGGATAGCTCTCCATCACGATCTCTAAAAACCGGGTGGTGCGGCCGATCCAATCCGGCGACAATTCGTCCAGCCCATCCAGGAGCAGAAGGACACGGCCTTCCTCAAAAACACTGGCCATCAGCTGGCTGAACTGCGGGGTGGTCTTGCGGGAAAGGACCCCGTTATTGAACACGACGCGCACGATTTCCTGGACTGGTTCGGTTCCATCGCTCAAAGGCAGAGAAAGGTCGGCGGCATGCAGGTACACCGGTACGTAATCCGCCATTGCACCGGCTTCAGGAGTCAGCTGTGCGATTTGCATGGCGGTGTATGCGAGTGCAAACGTTTTTCCGCTGCCTGCCTCTCCCATCAGGGCCAGGTTCGCCCCCTTCGAAAGGGTCTGGAACAGGGACAGGCGAGGCGCACCAAAATGGGAACCGAACTCGGGGTAATCCGGCAAATAGGGGATCAGGGGATCGGTAGCCCCATTTTGAGGGGATTCCTCTCCGGGGCGAGTCTCCGGCGGGGGTGCAAGCACAGTGGGTGCGATCGCGATCTCTTCGAGAGAGAACAAGCTCGAAGCAGTGTGCAGTTTCTGAACGTAACGCAGCACGTCATTCCGGAAATGAAATTCAACCCCCAACCGCCGAGACTGGCTGCGTTCCGCCTGCCAGGCTTTCAGGTTTTCGAACAGCGTTTTAAGATAGGGGACCAACCGGGCCAGGATCCACCAGAAAAGGATCCCGGCCAGAAACCCTATCCAGAATGAAAACTGGTCAAAGTTGGCGAGTAAACGGCGCATCCTTTCCTCACCCCGCGTACAGAATGCGCCCGCAGTTGTCGCAGTTCACGAGCTTGCTCGGAGATCGCGCTGCCTGGGAAAGGGAGGAGTTGAGCGCATTCCCGCAGGCGGCACAGGTCCCACCGTGGGCGGCTGCCACAGCGACCCCGGCCCGTTTTTCCCGAAGCCGCTGGTATGACTGGCGGTCTTCCTCGGTAACGGCGATCACGACCACAGACCGTTCCGTTTCCAGCCGCTGCTGATCCTTATCAAGGCTGGACTGTTCGCCGGCCAGGGAGGCGTTCTGCTCGATCATACCGGCCTTGACGGTTTCAACCCCGGAGAGGGCAGTGTTCAAGTCTGTTTCCGCCTCTTCGTACGACAGCATCGCTTCGATCTGCCTTTCTTCCACCGTTTCCAGGTAGCGTCTCAAGGCCGCACTCTCGTTCTGCAGGTCCTGGAGCTCTTTTGGATTGGTCACGCTGCCGCTGTACAGCCGGTTCTCTGTCTGCTCGATTTTGATTCGCTGGGCTTTGGTGTTGGCTTCTGCGATGTTCAGGGCGCGGCGGGCTTCGTCGTAACTGGCCTGGCTGCTTGCCAGCCGCGCCTCAGCCTCGAGCAACGCCCGGTTTTCTTTCAACAGCACCGCGATTTCGTCCAGCCGGGAGCGGATGGTGTCCAGCTTTGTGTCGATCTGCTGCAGGCGGAACAGGTTGAAAGAACGGCTCATGCCCCGATTATAGAGCCGTGGGAAATAACGTGCAAGTCGGAAGCGGCGGCGGTTGGCAACCTGGCTTTCCGGAAACCTGGCGGCCCGGCGAAATCCTTCCGGCTGCTCATTTGCCAGATCGTTTTTTAAACATAGAATAATCCCATGGCGATGCACGACCGCAAATTTGCGATTGGGGTCTTCCTGGCGGCCGGAATCCTCGCGGTGCTGCCTTTCGCGCTGGCGTATTATTTTTCCGGGGAAGATCATGTTTTTGCCGGGGCGATCTTGAACCCGATCGATGGCAACACCTATTTCGCCAAAGCCTACCAGGGCTGGCGGGGGGAATGGCGCTTTCGACTGCCTTACACGGCTGAGGCCGGGTCGGGGGCGTATATCAACCTGTACTACATCCTGATCGGACATGTCGCCCGCTGGACCGGGCTATCCATTCATTTGGTATACCAGTCCGCCCGTCTTATCGGTTCCGCAGCCCTGGTGTATGCGCTGCAGCGTTTTTTCGGCCGGATCTTGACGCGCCCGTTTCAACAAAACACAGCGCTGGCACTCAGTGTTCTGGGGCTTGGAATGGGGTGGCTGGCCGTCCCCTTCGATGTGATCACTGCCGATTTTTGGGTCGCCGAGGCTATCCCGCTGCTGGCAGTCATGACCAACCCGCATTTTCCTCTCGGCCTGGCGTTGATCGTCTGGTTAGCCACGCCATCCGAAGATTTCTCAATGTCCGGGGCCTGGACATTTGCCGGATTGTCCTTTGTGCTCAGTTTGGTCTCCCCATTTGGCGTTGTCATCGCTTTGCTGCCCTGGGCTGGCCAGATCCTGGGAGACCTGTACCGCCGGTTGCAGGAGCGACGGCTGACGTTCAAGGGTGTTTTCAGCCATCCGGCTTACCTTGCGGCGACAGGAATTTTAGTCGGGGGAGCCCCGGTCTTGCTGTACGACTACCTCGCGATCCGGGGGGATCCGGTGCTCTCGGCATGGGACGCCCAAAACCTGACCACCACCCCGCCCTGGTGGGACCTGCTTCTGTCCTTTTCCCCGGGGATCTTGTTGGCATGGGTGGGGTGGCGGCGTGCGCCGGCGGCGCTCGTCTCCTGGTTTATTCTCGGCCTGGTCTTGATTTTTTTGCCTTTTGAGCTGCAAAGGCGTTTTATGATGGGCCTGCAAATTCCAGTTGCGGGGATGGCCGCGGTCGGTTTGGACAGGCTGCGCGAGGCCTCCGGCCAGAAAATGCTGGCACCCGTTCTTTTGACCCTGCTGGTGCTCCCAGGGACGCTGCTGCTGGCCATGACGGCTGCTTTTGGGGTGATCTCCCGTTCCCCCCTTCTGTTCCTGGAAAAAAACGAATTCGATGGCCTGATGTGGATCACCGACAATACCCCGGATCAGGCTTTGGTGTTCGCCTCGCCCGAAATGGGCCTGTTCATCCCCGCTCAGACCGGTCGAAGGGTGATCTACGGACATCCATTTGAAACGGTCGGGGCGGCACGCAACGAAGCGGAAGTGGTCGCTGCATTACAGGCCTCCGACCCGGAATCACTGGCGGCATACCTTCAGGCCCAGGGTGTGGATTACGTTTATTTCGGCCCGCGGGAAGCCGCGCTGCGGCCGCAAAGCCTGGTTGGCGTCTCCGGTTTACGCCTGGTTTACGATCTCGCGGGGGTTGCAGTCTACCAGGTGCTGGAATGAACATGCTGGGTATTTTTTCCCGAGCGGCCTGGCCTGTTTTGCTATTGCTGTGCTCGGCCCTACCTTTTGCAGCCGGATTTGGAGATTTTCACTACCTGTTCGGGGCGGAATTTTCTGACCTCACCATCTCCCACCTGCCCAACTTATTGTTTTTGCGTCGCGCGCTGGTGGAATTCAAAAGCATCCCTTTGTGGTCGCCGGCTATCTTGAGCGGGTTCCCATTTTTTGCCAATCCATTATCCGGATTGTGGTATCCCCCCGGCTGGCTTGCGGTGGTCTGGCCGCAGGCATGGGCTTTCAACCTGCTGGCCGGGCTACACCTGGCCTGGGGGGGATTGGGCATGCGAAAAATGCTGCAGCGGGAAGGGCTGCCGGACGTACCTGCCTGGATCGCGGCGCTGGCGTTTGCGATGCTGCCCAAGCTGCTGGCTCATTTTGGAGCGGGGCATATCAGCCTGGTGTACGCTGTCAGCTGGACTCCCTGGCTGTTTCTCGTGAGTGGGTCCCGAGAGCGATTGCTGAGCCGCCCCGGTGTGGTTCTGGCCGTGGTTTTTTACGCGGACCCTCGCTGGGCGGCCTACGCCGGCCTGGCCTGGCTGGCCTACGAGATTGTGCACAGGCAAAAATGGGCAGGCGTGTCGGGTGGGAAAGGCAGGGTTACCGCCCGCCTGGCGGGAGAGTTGGTCCTGTCCCTGGTGCTGTCCGCACCACTGCTGCTGCCGTTGTTGGAATTCACATCCCTATCGACCCGCAGGTACCTGGAAGCAGGTGACGTCCTGGCCTTTTCCCTTCCGCCTTCCCGCTTGCTGGGAATGCTTTTCCCAGACTTCGGTGGAATGGCGGAATGGACAGTGTATCCTGGGGCCGCGTCGTTGGCTCTGGCTGCTGTTGGGATCTTCGGTGTATGCGACTATAAATGGCCGGGGAGGGTTCGATCCCGGCGATTCTGGGTTGGGATGTCCCTGGCTGCGTTGCTGTTTTCACTGGGGGATGCGATCCCGTTGCTCCGCTTGTGGTCAGGGATTCCCGGAGCGAATTTGCTGCGCGTGCCGCCGCGGGCTATGTTTCTTTTCGGCCTGGCCGGTTCGGCGCTGGCCGGATATGGTCTTGAGAATCTACTTGCCTGGCCACGGAAAGATCCTGGCGCCGGATCTGAAGGCAGCCCTGCCGGGCCCCGCTGGGCTGCCAATCTGCTTCTGGCGGGATTGGGGTTTTTCTGGTTGGCTTTTTCGCTGGTCGTCTGGGTAGTTGCCAAATCGCTGCCGATATCTTTTTTGTGGGGCAGCGCTGCGGGCCTGTCAACGCTGGCGGGGATCGTTGCAGTCAAACGCTTCGGTCGGGATCGGACCTGGCCCGTTTTGCTGGTATTTCTTCTCATAATCCTGGACCTTAGCGCAGTCAATTTCAGTACCCTCAGCCGGCGCACGCCCCAACAGGTCTTTTCACAGGGCGAGGAGCTGGCGCGCTGGCTCTTGGAGCGCCCTGGGTCATTCAGGGTTTACTCGCCCTCATACTCCCTTCCACAGCATACCGCAGCGCTGTTCGGACTCGAGCTGGCGGACGGTGTCGACCCGCTTCAGATTCAATCTTATGCGCAGGCGATGGCTAGAGCCGGAGGCTACCCCATCGAGAGCTACAGCGTCACACTCCCACCGTTTGAAGATGGGGATATCGCCACCGCCAACGCCGAATATCTTCCAAATGCAAGATTGCTCGGGGAGTGGAACGTCGGTTACGTGGTTTCGGACTTTGAAATCAACGCGGCAGGCCTGGATCCAGAAGCCGAGATTGGTGGTGTGCATGTGTACCGCAATATGCGCAACCTGCCCCGGGCGGTTGATTTAGCCACTGAGTCTCCGGTCCCATACCACTGGTCGCCTAACCGGATCATCTTTAACGTCGAAGGGCGTAAAGGGCCGCTGGACTACAGCTTGCCCGCGTACCCATACTGGCAGGTCCTTGCAGACGGGGAGACCCGGCCCGGGATGGAGTGGCTGACGGATCTGAAAAGGATTCCAATCCCCCAGGGCGCCCGGACCCTGGAGGTGGTATTTATGCCGCTGAGCCTATACGCCGGCATCGGGCTGTTTCTGCTGGGGGCTGGTTGGCTGGTATTCCGAAAAAATGAAGGATCATAAGCACACTTCGGAGCACCTCAAGTTGGGAGGGGCGCGGCGATGGGCGCTGGCTTTTGGCCTGTTCACCGCCTTGCTGACCTCCTTGCCTTACCTGGCCGCTTTTGCCAATGGAGGGGATGGCTGGGTTTTTTCCGGATTCTTGTTTGCCGTGGACGACGGCAATTCCTATATTGCCAAAATGTTGAGTGGGACTACCGGGGCCTGGCTGTTCCGGACCCCGTACACGGCCATGCAGCAAGAAGGCATTCTGGCATATGCTCCTTACATCATCCTGGGCAAGCTTGCAGCCCCTCCAGAGTTGCACCTGCAGCTGGTGGTCATTTATCATCTCTTCCGGGTGTTTGCGATCCTGGTATGTGTGGTGGCGACTTATGAATTCATCGCCCGAATCGTCCCTGTAGAGGGGTACCGCCGAATTGGAACGCTCCTGGCAGTGTTTGGCGGTGGGTTGGGCTGGGTGCCGGTCGTGTTGGGGGATGGAAGCTGGCTGGGATCCTTGCCGCTGGATTTCTTTTCCCCGGAAACATTTGGCTTTCTGGCGTTCCTCGGGGTTCCGCACCTGCTGATGGGCAGGGCGTTCCTGTTTTGGGGCCTGCTGGCCCATTTGGACGGGAAAGGCTGGTCGGCCGGGTTGTTGCTGCTGGCCGGTTCTTTTTTTAATCCGCTGGTGATCCCGGTCGCAGGGGTTGTGCTCGGAGCGCATCTGGCCCTATCGTTCATCCTGCGCCTTAAAAGCGCCGGCCCGGATTTTGCCTCCGCCATCCGGACCGGGATGGTTCTGTCGCCAATGGTGGTTTACGTGGTGTGGAAAACCATCAGCGATCCCTTTTTGCGCGCCTGGTCAGCGCAGAACAC
>JBFKII010000214.1:0-7390 GCA_041632295.1 Anaerolineales bacterium
GATGGGTGCAGGTGCTCGACAGGTTCCCGGCCCAGGTGGCGCTGCACAAAGGCTTCCTTCAGGCCGCCGGTCATTGGGCCGGGGCGGTAAAGCGCCAGGGCGACCAGCAGGCCGTCCGGGTTGACGGCGCGCACCTCATGCAGGGTGGCGCGCATGCCCGGGCTCTCGATCTGGAAGCAGCCGATCGTTTGGGTGGCTCGAAGCAGTTCGGCAGTGGCAGAGTCGTTCTGGGGAATGGCGTCCAGCACATCCAGGGATGCTACATAAACGGTGGGGTCCCGCTCCCGCACGGCCTCGGCCACGTCGCCCAGCACGCTCAGCCCGCGCGTCCCCAGCAGGTCGATCTTAACCAGACCCATTTCCTGCACCGCTTCCAGGTCGAACTGGGTGATGACCAGGCCTTTGCTGGCCAGGTGCAGCGGCACCAGGTCGGTCAGGCGTCCGGGTGCGATCACCATCCCGCCCGGGTGGACGGAGAGGTGGCGGGGGAACTTCCGCAAGGCGACGGCGCCGTCAAAGATGGGGGCGTGCTGGGGGAAGCGAGCTCGCAGTTCGGCGTACGGGTCTGAATCGCCTTTGCCGGCCGTTTGCGGCCCCCAGCCGCGGGAGGGCAGATCGCGGGTCAGGCGCGTGATTTCCGGCTGACTCAGGCCGTAGGCTTTTGCCACCTCCCGCAGGGCGGAACGGCTGCGCAGGCGGTTGACCGTGGCCACCATGGCCACCCGCTCGCGGCCGTACTGTTCGTACACGTGGCGCAGGACCTTCTCGCGCCGTGTCGAGCACAGGTCGGTATCGATGTCGGGTGGGGAGCGGCGTGCGGGGTTGAGGAAACGCTCGAAATACAGGTTGTGGCCGATCGGGTCCGGGGTAGTGATATTCAGGCAGTGGGCCACAAGGGAGGAGGCGGCTGAGCCGCGCGAAGCGGTCGGTACATTCTCCTCCCGGGCGAATTTCAGGATCTCAGCCATGATCAGAAAAAGCGGCGCATAGCCGCGCGCGCCGATCACCGCAAGTTCGTGTTCGAGACGGGCGCGTATGGCAGGCGAGAGCGCGCCGTAACGCTGTTCGGCCCCTTGGAACGAACGGCGGCGGATCTCCTCCAGGGCGGTCCGGCTTTCGTTCTGCTCGAGTTCCGGATAGTGCGGCACCCCCAGCGGCAGTTCCAGGCGACAGCGATCGGCGATCTCGGCCGTGGCTTCCAGGGCCCCGGAAAAACCGGAAAAGCGGCGGGCCATCTCCCCGGCGGTGGTGAAATAGGCGCCCTCGGGTGCGCAGTCTGCGGCATCCAGGGCATCCAGCCGAGTGGAGAGGCGCATGGCCGTCAGCAGGCGCTGAAGTTTCGCCTGGCCGCGCTCGAGAAAGTGGACGCCGTTGGTGGCGACGGTGGGCAGCCTGTGCTTTTCGGCCAGACCCGCCAGCTCGCGGGCCACGTGCTGGTCGGCAGGCTTTTGGATCTGCAGCTCGACGTACAGCCGGTCCCCAAAGAGACCGGCCAGGTCGTCCAGGAAGGCGCCGGCTGGCTGCCCGCGCGCCAGCAAGCCGGTCAGCAGGCCGCCCGCACCCCCGGTCAGGCAAATCAGCTGCGACGATTGGATGGCAAGCGTATCAAAGTCGATGCCTTTTTCCGGATCGCGACCGGGGTCGGTCTGGGCCGCGCTGCTGAGGCGGCACAAGTTCCCCCAGCCGGCCAGGTCCATCGCCAGCAGCACCAGGCGTCCCTTCCCAAGCCGGTGCCGGACGGCCAGTTCGACACCCAGGATGGGTTTCACGCCCTTTTCCTGGCAGGCGCGGTAGAAGGCGATCGCCCCGGTCAGCCCATGGTGGTCGGTCAGTGCCAGGGCGGGCATGCCGAGATCGGAGGCGCGCCCGGCCAGGGCGGCAGGGGACGGGACGCCGTCTAGGAATGAGAAAAAGGAGTGGGTGTGCAGGTGGACGAACATGCGTCCGGAAAATCAGCCCTGCCGCTGGTCCCAGAGCTGGCGGGTGAGCTCCATGTGGCCAAGGTGCAGGGCGGTGTGATCGATAGCGTGCAGCAGGCAGAAGCCAAAGGAGAATTCGCGGCCGTGCTGGTGAGAATTCCGATACTCGCCCAAATCGTCTGTGCGCAGGCTGGCCAGCGTAGGTTCGGAATGTGCCAGCGCGCTATGCAGGCTGTCGAGCAGGGCCGTTTCGTCTGTTACCGGGCTGTCGAACTCCCGGGCACGGACGCGGCCGGAAGGATCGGAAGCCAGCATATCGCCGATCCAGTATCGCTCGGCCCCGGCGATGTGGGCAGCCAGGACGGCCAGCGAGTTCATCTCCGGGCCAGGCTGCCAGTCCAGAGCCTCGGGTGGCAGGCCGGCCAGGCATTTCTCGATATCGGTGTGCAGAGCGCGCAGTCGCTCGATGCAGGTTTGGAAGAAGGGGTCCATCGGACGGTTCAGCTCCGGTCGTAAGTTGAGTTGGAAAGGCGCGCGGCTGTGAAATTTCAAGTTGGAATCTCTCAATATTTTAACGCCAGGGCGCAGAGGCGCAGCGTGATTTCCGTTGAATAAGAATGCAACTGTGTGCACGGCTGTCCGGCGCGCGTTTCTGGTTCAGAGTGGGAACGCGGGGAAATTCGTATGCCAGGTCACCAGGGCACAAAGACGCAGTGCGGTGTTCGATTAAAGGAGTGCAATCATGCCCCAGGAGGATAAGCTCCGGCGCCAGGTTCGGGCTTTAAGTTCCGTTATTATTTTCAATGGAGAATGAGGAGAAATACTAACCCAAGGTGGCCAGGGCATGGAGGCATTGCGTGCGGCCACCTGGAGGGCGCTAGATCTTGAAATGTTCGTATTCGTTCTCCGCAGGCAGCCCCCAGACGGCCCAGAAATCGCCGTTTTTTGGCCGCATGATCGCTGCGCCGCACGATTCGACGTGGTAGGGAGGCTGGGAACGCACGCAGATCGGATCCTGGCGGGTCAGATCCTGCAAGTCATTGATCGTGACCTCACCGGCCTCCAGCAGCGACCGTCCCGCGTCGAGGCGGGCTTCTGAGCGCGCCTGGATGTCGGGGTCTTTTTCCTGGGCGACAGCAAGGGTATCGGGGAGCAGGCAGTGGTTGGTGTGGATGAGCGGAATGTCTTCCAGTGGGGTAACGGCGCTGCGGCTGGTCATCCCTTCGACGTTGTAGCCATGGCCGTGCCGGTCGAAGATCAGGTAATTGTGAGCCCCGGCCAGCGGCGCTTCCAGGATGCAGTCCAGGGCCTGTTCGGCCGTCTCTTGCTGCAGGGCTTTGCGGATCACGAAGGGCCAGGTCACGCCGACACCGCCGTCGGCCCCGGCCAGGTTGTTGATGCCGATCGCCAGCCCGTGCTCGTTCATGCCGATCTGGCCGAGGCAGCCAGTGGTGGTGAACACCATGGCGGCGGGTTGTGCGTTCGGCGCCAGGCGCAGCATGATGACGAATTCGGTGGCGGTGTCGTGCATATCCCAGGTCTGGCCGAGGAAGCCAGCACCCTGCGCGCGGCCGTCCGGGACGATGAAGGCGGTGCAGTCATCCAGCGCGGCCAGCGAGGGCCCGGATGCCCGGGCGGGGTAGCGGTTGAAAACGGTGTCAACGAAGTCAGTGAAGCCGCTGGTGATGACCAGCTCTGCGGGGCTCAGCCCGGTGGCCGCAGCCAGGCCGCGCATCTCCTCGAACAGGTCTGGAGCGTAGTCGCGGTGGGCGGGCAGGCAGGCCTCGGCCAGGTCCAACACTTCCTGGCGGGAAAGCCGGACCCCGCCGCTCCAGGTGCCGGCCATGACCAGGTCGATGCGATCGGCAGTGTAGCGCCGGATATCCTGGCGGTAGGTGCTGCCGTGGGCGAAGCCGATTTCGTACGGGCTGCCGCTGAGTTCGAGGACGCGGATCGGGGACTTCATAGGAAAAGTGTAGCTGATTTGGGGGGCGTTGTCGATAAGGTATCGGTTTTGAGGGGAGGCGCAGGAGGGGCAGGAATTCATGCGCTGGGGGCAGTGGGTTGGGGAGAGGCCTACCCCCGGCAGGGCTGCGCCCCGCCACCCCCTTCCTGAAGGAAGGGGGTTTGCAGGTGTGCGGGGGATGAGAGGATCGGCTGCTGCCACCCCATTCCCAAAGGAAGGGGGTATTGCAGGTGTGCGGGGGATGAGAGGATCGGCTGCTGCCGCCCCATTCCCCAAGGAAGGGGGATCGTTGGATGTGCGAAGGAGAAGGAATTTATGCGAGGAAGTTCTGGACGAGGACAATTCTCCCTCGCTGTGAGGTGATGGAATGAGTAGACTCCATGGACCATGCCGATCAAAAATATTGTCAGAAACCAGAGGACCAGTCGGAAAAAGCGCCAGTTTGCCCGTAAGCTGCGCCGCAATATGACTCCGGCCGAGAATTTGCTTTGGCATCGCCTGCGGGCCAATCGCCTGGGGGGCTGGCACTTCCGCCGGCAGCAGATCATCGATGGCTTTATCGTCGATTTTTACTGCCACCAGGCGGATCTGGTGATCGAAGTCGATGGCCCGATCCATTTACACCAGAGGGCTGCGGATCAGCGGCGGGAGGAAGTGCTGAAAACGAAGGGGCTGCGGGTGATCCGCTTCAAAAACGAGGAAATTGAATCCGATCTGGACCTCGTCTGCAAACGGATAACGGCCTTGCTAGGAAGCGCGCCCTGACGGCACCTGCTGGGTGATGCAGTGGATGTTGCCGCCGCCCAGCAGGATCTCGCGGCTGTAGATGCCGACCACCTCGCGCTCCGGGAACAGGCGCCCGAGGGTTTCCATGGCCGGTCCGTCGTGCGGGTCGTCGAAAAGTGGGGCGATGACGGCCCCGTTAGCGAGATAAAAATTGACGTACGAGGCAGCCAGCCGCTGGCCATCCAGGCGCTGGTGCGAACCTTCCAACGGCAGGATGCCGACGCTTTCCTCAGGCGTGTAGTACAGCGGCCCAGGCTGGTGGATGGGATGGACCTCAAATGGACGGCCAAGGGCGTCGCGGCTGTTTTCCAGGACAGCCAACGCGTTGCGGGAGATATGGTACTGCGGGTCATCCCGGTCCTCGGTCCAGGTCAGGGCGACCACGCCGGGGCGCACGAAGCAGCACAAATTGTCGACGTGGCCGTCGGTTTCGTCCTGGTAGACGCCCTCGGGAAGCCAGATGACCGCCTCCACCCCCAGGTAGTCCTTGAGATGGCCCTCGATCTGCGCCTTGGACAGGTGCGGGTTGCGGTTTGGGTTCAACAGGCACTGTGCGGTGACCAGCAGGGTGCCTTCGCCGTCGCTGTGGAAGCTGCCTCCTTCCATGACCAGAGGGGCCCGGTAGCGCTCCATCCCTTCCGCGGCCAGCAGCGCCGCTGCCAGCTGGCGGTCGGCTTCAAAATCCGAGTACAGTCCACCCCAGGCGTTGAAATCCCAATCCACGCCGCGCCGCGCGCCGTCCGGGCCTAGCACGACCGTCGGACCGCTGTCCCGGACCCAGGCGTCGTTGTAGTCGCACTGCCACAGGCGGACCGCCGTGGGTAGCATGGCGCGGGCGTTGTCGAACTGCCGTTTCGAAACGCCGACCGTGAGCGGCTCGCAGCGTGCGATGGCGGCGGCCACTTCGGCGAAGGAGCGATGGGCCGGGCGTGCGCCCTCCCGCCAGACGTCCGGCCGCTCAGGCCACAGCATCCAGCAGCCGCTGTGGGGCGCGAACTCGGCCGGCATCGAAAACCCATCGGCGCGCGGCGTGCCGGCCAGGGGGGCGTCACTCATTTTGCGGGCGGGTCAACGCGCCGTAGATCTCCGGCCGGCGCTGCTCGAGCAGCGGGAAGAGCCGCCGCCATTCATGGAACACGTCCGCTCGCAGATCGGCGTAGATCACCTCGGTGCGGTCGCGGCTGGCCTGGGCCAGGATGCGGCCCATCGGATCGCAGACGAAACTGCTGCCGTAGAAATCCACCCCCTCGCGGCCGGTCCGGTTGGCTGCGGCAATGAAGACCCCGCTGGCGATCGCCTGGCCGCGCATGACCGTCTGCCATGCCTGCTGCGTGTCCAGTTCGGGGTTGCTGGGCTCGGAGCCAATGGCGGTCGGGTAGAAGATCACCTCGGCGCCTGCCAGTGCGTAGGTGCGCGAGAGCTCGGGGAACCACTGGTCGTAGCAGGTCGGGGCGGCGAACTGCACGCCGTCCAGGTCGTGCAAGGGGAAGGCGTCCGCCCCGCCAAAATAGTGGTCTTCGTGGTAGCCCTCCCCGGTGGGGATGTGGACCTTGCGTGTGAAACCGTGCAGCTCGCCCGCCGGGTTGTGGACCGTGGCCGTGTCCCAGAACGTTCCGCCGTCCTGTTTTTCGTACAGGCTGCCGATCAGGTAAACGCCGTTTTCGCGCGCCAGAGCACTGAAGGTGCGCTCCGATTCCCCGCCGTGCAGCGGCTCCGCCCAGCGGCGGTTGGCGGGGTCGATCGTGCTGGCGAAATAGGGCGAAAGCGAGAACTCCTGCAGGCAGACCACCCGGGCGCCGCCCGCGGCAGCTTCAGGGACCAGTTGGCGATAGACGGTGCTGATCTCCGCCCGGGAGCCGGGCCAGTGGGTCTGGATCAGTGCGATTTTCAAGTCTTTCATCGGCTATCCCTCCTTCTGTAAAAATGCGGCCACATCCATGCAGGCAATGTGCTCCTGCAGCAGGCGGTGAACGAAAATGTACCCGCCCCCGACTTTGCGTAAAAAAATCCGATCAGCGGCCTGGTCCAGGAAGCGGGCGTAGCGCCAGGGCATGCGGTCGTTCCGCCACAGGATGAAGCGCAGGGTGAAATGCTGGATGAAGTCCAGCAGGCCGAAGAACACGGCCACCATGAAGGCGATCGGCAGCCCGCTCACCAGGCTTTCCAGCCGGCCGGCCAGTGGTTCCTGGGAAAATACGGCGAACGGCAGCCCCAGCAGCAATCCGACCAGGCCGCCGGCGATCAGGGCGTTGCGCGCTGAGAGCCAGATCCCCTGGTTGGGGACAGATTTTTGGGGAATCTCCACGCCCTGCAGCCCGCCGATGACCGCGGCCACGATCGCTCCCAGCAGGACGGTCAGCAGCGCGCTGAAACAGCAGATCAGCGGCAGGAAAAAAACAAATTCCAGCGGCTCGCCCGTTGCCGAAAGCCCGATCGGGGTCCCAATCACAGGCCCCAGGAGGGCGCCCAGCCAGGCCCCTCGCCCGGCTGACCGCAGCGATCCTGCCCAGGACCATTTCAGTGCGTCGACCGTGCGGATGTCTTCCTGCGGCCGCTGCCAGCGCAGGCGCCTGCCGAAGACCAGCTCGAAAATAAGCCCCAGCATCACGCCCATCGTCACTGCGCCGATCAGCCCACCGATCAGCCCGAAGCCGACCGCACCCAGGAGACGCTGCCAGAGCACGATTTCCTCCGGGTCCCTGAGCACGCCCAAAGCCAC
>JBFKII010000215.1:0-7366 GCA_041632295.1 Anaerolineales bacterium
TACTACAAGGTCGTAACCGGCAGCGGTGCCGGCGGCGGCGGCTTTGCCGATTTCCACGCCCGTTTCCCCGACGGCGCAAGCATCGGCCCGAGCGAGTACCAGACCATCGCGATGAACGGGTCGGACAACTTCTTCGCCACCTACGGCGTCGACCCGACCTACGAGCTGTACGAAGACGGCTTGGCCTCGGATGCCATCCCGGATATGCGCGAGGCTCTGACCGGCTCAATTAACAACCAGGGCGGGCTGACGAACAGCGGTGAAGTCGTCATCCTCTACCATTGGGACGGGGCCACCGATCTGGTCACCGACCTGGATTACGCTTTGTGGGGCGACAAAGCTGAGGCGGTGGACAAGACCGGCGTCAATATCGACGGACCGGATCCGGATACGCTTACCAGCGCTTACCAGGCGGACACTGCAATTTCCAGCCAGGATGTCATCGCCTCGGGCAGCCACAATTTCGGCAGCACCTGGCAGCGTGATGACCTCAACGAAGGGGTGGAGGTCAAGACCAGCGGCAACGGCGCCGGCGGGCATGATGAGACTTCCGAAGACCTCTCCGAAACCTGGTGCGAAGATGGACCCAGCCCGAATGCCGCCAGCGACTGCCCCGATTTCGTGGCCATCGACCTGGAAATCTGGGAAATCCAGGGATCGGGTACGGCCAGTCCCTTCGAAGGCCAGTTCGCCCGCACCAGCGGTATCGTGGTAGCCAACTTCCAGTCCGGCAGCCAACTGAACGGTTTCTTCCTGCAGACGGCGCCCGCCTTCACGGATGCCGATCCGGCCACCTCGGACGGCATCTTCGTCTTCGATCCCGGCGGAACGGGTGTCGCCGTGGGCGATGAAGTCGAGGTGGTCGGGCAGGTCAGCGAGTTCTTTGGCCTGACCGAGATCAACAACGTGACGGAGCTCACCATTCTCACCGCGGGCAACCCGCTGCCGGCGCCGGCATCGGTGGTCCTGCCCGAGACGGTCGACGGCGAACTGGAGCGCTTCGAGGGCATGTACGTCCAGATCGACTCGGCCATGATCGTGGCCCAGAATTTCTTCCTGGGGCGATACGGCCAGATGACCCTGGCGGCAGGCGGCCGGCCCTTCCAGCCGACCAACCAGTTTGTGCCCGGCAGCCCGGACGCCATCGCCCTGGCGGACCAGAACGCCCGCAGCCTGCTGATCCTGGACGACGGCCAAGACATCAGCGCCTGCGGCGACAACCCCAACCCAGTGCCGTATCTGGGCGCGCCGCCGCCTGCCGTAATCCGGGCCGGCGACCAGGTCTCCAACCTGCTGGGTGTGCTCGATTTCGGGCGCATCAACGCCGGTTCGCCCTGTTTCGACGATACAACATTCGCACGCGACTACCGCCTGCACCCGACCACCGCCCCGGTCTTCACGCCGGCCAACCTGCGCACCCTGGCGCCGGATCCGGTTGGCGGGGAGCTGACTGTGGCTACGCTGAACGTGCTCAACTACTTCACCACCATCGACACCGGCCCCGACATCTGCGGCCCGCTGGGTAACCAGGGCTGCCGCGGCGCGGACAGCGCCTCCGAGCTCCAGCGCCAGCAGGATAAGATCGTGGCCGCCCTGTCCGCCATGGACGCCGATATCGTCGGCCTGGTGGAGCTGGAGAACAACGCCGCTGCCAGCCCAGACGGGGACGGCATCGATCCCGTCCTGGAAACGCTCGTCGCCGCCCTTAACGCCGAGGTGGGCGCCGGGACCTACGACTTCGTCGACGCAGGCGTGATCGGAGGGGATGCGATCAAAGTCGCCTTCATCTACAAGCCCAGCGTGGCCAGCCCGTTCGGCAGCTTCGCGGTGCTCGACTCGTCGGTGGATCCAACCTTCCTCGACACCAAGAACCGCCCGGTCCTGGCGCAGACCTTCCAGGCTACGGCCGACGGCGCCCTGCTGACGGTGGCCGTCAACCACCTGAAATCCAAAGGCTCGCCCTGCGATGACGTCGGCGACCCGACCGACCCCAACGGCCAGGGCAACTGCAACGGAGTCCGCACGGCGGCAGCTCAGGCGCTGGCCAACTGGCTGGCGACCGACCCGACCGGCAGCGGCGATGCGGATTTCCTGATCATCGGCGACCTCAATAGCTACGCCAAGGAGGATCCGATCGCTGCCCTGGAAAACGCCGGCTACACCAACCTGCTCGATAGTTTTGTCGGCTCGGGTGCCTACTCCTTCATCTTTGACGGCCAGTCCGGCTACCTCGACCACGCTCTGGCGAACGCCAACCTGCTTGGCCAGGTGACCGGCGTGGATGACTGGCACATCAACACCGACGAGCCGGCTGTCATCAGTTATGACGAGAACTTCAACCCCGCCGGCTACTACAGCCCCGATGTGTACCGCGCCTCAGATCACGACCCGGTGATCGTCGGCCTGGACTTGAACGGCCCGCCGGTGTGCACGGCTGCCTTCCCCAGCAAGGATCTGCTCCGGCCGCCGGACCACAAATTCGTGCCTATCAAGGTCATGGGGGTGACCGATCCGGAAGGGGATGTCCTGACCATCACCATCGATAGCATCTTCCAGGATGAGGCCGTCGATGCTCCGGAAAGCGGCCACACCAGCCCCGATGGCATGGGCATTGGCGGCTCAACGGCATTCGTCCGTGCCGAACGCGTAGGCCTGGGCGGCAACGGCCGCGTCTACCACATCAGCTTTACGGCGGATGACGGCAACAACAACAGCTGTTCCGGGCTGATCAAGGTCCGAGTCCCGGTCGGCAAGGACACACCGGTGATCGACGACGGCGCCCTGTTCGACTCGACGGCGGACCCCTTTGGGCTAGGGCTGTTCCTTGACCTGGATGCGATCATGGCGCCCGAAGAGCCGAAGTTGCCCTGATCCGACCCGGCATGCAGGCAGGCTCCTGCATCGTCATGGAAAACCAAAGGCGGCCGTCCGATCATCGGGCGGCCGCTTTTCTGTGCCTGCTGACCCCGCCTCCTCGAAACTTTCGGGACCCTTCTAACGGGAAAGCTGGGGGGACGCTCCAGGCCTGAACTGCTTCGCTCAGGTGGTGCGCTGCTGCGGGATGGAATGTCCCAGGATTTTAGTAGCGATCCCCAGGCGCTGCATCTCGGCCGAGCCGCCTGCCAGGGTGAAAGCGCGCGCATCGCGGAACATGCGCTCAACCGGGTGCTCGCGGCTGAAGCCCTCTCCGCCCATCAGCTGGATCGCCTGGCTGGTCACCCGGATGGCCATCTCAGCCGCATACACCTTCGCCAGGCTGGATTGGTAGCGGTCGCTGATCGTCGCCCGGGCGCCGGCCGCCGCCCGGTAAACCAGCAGGCGGGCGGCTTCGATGTCGATCGCCATATCGGCCAGTTTGAACTGTGTGTTCTGGAAACCGGTGATTGACCGGCCGAACTGTTGCCGCTCGCGGGCGTAAGCCAGGGCGTAGTCGTAAGCCCCCTGGGCGATGCCCAGTGCTACAGCCGAGGCGGCCACACGCTGCCCGTTGTAGGCCGACATCAGGTTCCCGAAGGCCGACCCGGCCGGGACCACCAGGTTTTCCGCCGGCACGCGAGCGTTTTCGAAGCGCAGCACCCCTTCTCGAACCCCGCGCACGCCCAGCGTGGGGATGCGCGGCCCGGCGGTAAAGCCCTCCATACCTTCCTCGACCAGAATAGCGCCGATCCCTTTGGGACCCGGGACTCCCCCGAAGCGGGCGTACACGAGCGTGTATTCACGCTCGCCGGCGCCGGTGATCCAGCGCTTCTCACCGTTCAGGAGGTATCCATCCCCGTCCAGCTCCGCCGTGGTGGTCAGGCTGGCCAGGTCTGAGCCGGCCTCTGGCTCTGTCATGCCGATGCTCATCAGTTTCTCGCCGCGGGCTACGGCAGAGAGGGCGCGCCGGCGCTGCTCCTCGGTGCCGAAGTTCAGGATCGTGCCGACGGCGCCGAAGTTGTGGTCGACCAGGACCCGGGCGCTGACGCCGCAGTGGCGGCCGATCTCCTCGATCAGCAGCACGGCATCCAGAGACGACCGTCCGCCCCCGCCATATTCCCGCGGGACGGTCAGGCAGAACCAGCCGCGATCGGCGTATTTCTGGATCTGTGCGCGCGGGATGTGCTCGTCCCGGTCCCACCGCGCGGCGTGTGGGGCGATTTCGGTTAGGGCGAACTGCCTGGCGGCTTCGATGAATGCCTGCTGCTCTTTTGATAAGTTGAAATCCATTTCCCCTCCGCTTGGTGAACCTTCTTTGAAGTTTTCAGAGCACACATTATATTGGGGTTTTTAGTCGTTGCGAGCGGCCGCGGGCCCCAGGCAATTTGGCGTCCTTCGCAATGATCGGTACCTATTGTCATTGCGAGCGGCCGCAGGCCCGAAGCAATCTGGCGCGAGATCCATGCCAGGTGGCAGACTCGGGGGGGATTGCCCTGGCGCCACTCCGCAGGGGCCCGATTCATCAAAAGGTTCGATCAGATTGCCACGCAGCCCTTCGACAGGCTCAGGACAAGTTCTTCGACCTGCTCGCAATGACCGTTGGATGGGCCGGTGGTCTGTTCAGGATCACGTACCTGACCGACGAATGATTCAGGCCAATCTTTCATATCAGCTAAAATCAGTGCCATGGGAATCCGAACATTCCCCACCATCGAAGCACAGGCGGCCGCAGCCAGGGTGGTATGGGAAAATACTTTTCCAGGCGATCCAACGGGTGCGGGCAGCCTCTTCGTCCCCTACCGCATCTGCCCCCTGGGCGCTCACATCGACCATCAGGGCGGGCCCGTCCTGGGCCGGACAATCTCCGCCGGTACACTGCTGCTTTATTTGCCCACAGATGGCCCCGAGGTCCAACTGGCCAGCTCACAGTTCCCTGGACTGGCCCGCTTTCGGATCGGCCAACCCATTGAAGGCGGGCACTGGGCCCGCTATGCCCAGGCCGCCGCGCTGGCCCTGGGGCAGGTGCACACCCTGCACCGGGGTATCCGCGGCGTGGTGACTGGCAGCCTGGTGGGCGCCGGGCTGGCTTCCTCCGCTTCGGTCGGGCTTGCTTACCTGCAGGCCCTGGCCGAGGTCAATGGGTTCGATTTGGACCGCACCCAGCTGATCGACCTGGACCAGGCTCTCGAAAACACCTTCCTGGGCCTGGACAACGGGATCCAGGACCAGAGCGCCATCCTGCACGGCACGGAAGGCAGCCTGGTGCTGACCGACACCCGCCAGCGGCAGGCCGCGCGGATCCCCGATCCCCCTGAAGCGGCGTTCGCTGCCTGGCTGGTGGTTTTCTCGGGGGTGTCACGAGAGTTGACGGTGGGAGGAGACTTCAACCGGCGCGTGGAGGAATGCCGACAGGCCGCCCGCTGGCTGCAGCCTGGAGGACTGATACTGTCGGATATATCTCAGGAAACTTTCGATCGCCGGGCAGGCGAGATGCCGGAGGCCCTGCGGCTGCGGGCGGCCCATTTTTACAGCGAGGTTTGGCGGGTGAAAGTGGGCGCACAGGCCTGGCGATCCGGCGACCTGGCGCAATTCGGCGCACTGATGAACATTTCCGGCGAGAGCTCGATCCACCAGTACCAGAGCGCGAACGAGCCGATCATCCGCCTGCAGCAAATCGTGCAGGAAATCCCGGGGGTGTACGGGGGGCGCTTCAGCGGTGGGGGCGGAGGGGGCTGCGTGGTCGCTCTGGTGGAAAGGGAGCAGGGGCAGGCGGTTGCGGAGGGGATCCTGGCGAGCTACAAGCGGCATTTCCCGCAGCACGCCGATCGGGCGGCGGTCTACCTGGCGGGAGGGTCCAGGGAGTCATGAACTCGGCACCGAGGACCGCCGTCCTGCTGGCCGCCGGGCGTGGGGAGCGCCTGCGCCCGCACACCGACCGGGTCCCCAAGCCGCTGCTGCGGGTAGGCGGCCGTCCAACCCTGGATTATGTGCTGCGCGCGGCCGCGCAGGCCGGTGTTCGACAGGCCATCCTGGTCACCCACCACCTGGCCGGCCAGATCCAGCACTACGTAGGAGATGGCGCAAACTGGGGCCTGCGGGCGGTCTGCTGCCGGCAGCCTGTCCTGGATGGAACGGCATCGGCGCTGCAGGCGGCCGTCCAGGCCTACCCCAGGCTTTTCTACCGGGATGAAGCCTTCCTTCTGACAGCCACCGACTATGCTCTGCCGCTTGCGTATCTCTCCGATCTGGTCGCCGCCCACGCAGCCGGCCGGGCGCAGATCACCATCAGTTTGAAGAAAATTCCCGAAAATGAGCAGAGCGGGCGCAGCGCGGTGGTGTTCGGCCAGGATGGGAGCATCCTGCGGGTGATTGAAAAGCCGCCTCCGGAACTGCAGTCCGGGCCGCTGGCCGCCTCCCTGACCTTCGTGCTTCCCGGGAGCACGCTGGGATACCTGGAGGGCATGGAGCGCTCCCCCCGCGGGGAGTACGAGATCCAGGCTGTCATCAACCGCATGTTGCAGGACGGCTTCACAGCTACCGGCTTGCTGCAGGAGACGCCGGCGGAGTATCAACCGGGCGATTAGGTCTGATTCCACCCTGCCCGCCGTGCCCAATCCCGTGCCGCCAACCAGATCAGGTCGTACACTGGGTCCTTGACGGCGTAGTAGGCATCCGGATCGTCCGGATGGAGCCGGGCGAGGGCGCGCTTGACCCGCTCCACCGAACGGGCGGCGTTGGGGTGGGCGCGCAGGTAATCGCGGAACAACAGGGCGTAGCGCTGGTTGGGGTTCCCGGCGATTCGGACGTGGATGTTGGCCCGCCGGCGCCCCTCCGGCTCGACGAAGACCATTTTTTGCCATAATTTCGGGTCCGGGTCCTCGCCGTGGGGCGTGTGGTCGCGGACATAATCGGGCTGCAGGCGGTATCCGGCGGTAGCGAGTTTCTCCCCGATTCCCGGGGCCAGGTCGGCGACGGTGATCTGGACGTCGATGATGTCCTTGGCGCTCAGGCCGGGTACGGAAGTCGAGCCGATATGGTCGATGCGCAGTGCGTTGGAGCCAAGGATGGACTGCAACTCGGTTTGGATGCGTTCAAACTCGCCGGCCCAGCTGGGCTGGTAGTCGTGGATCGTGATCATCGCTCCGGATTCTACCCTGCTGAAAGCGAGCCGAAAAAATCCTTGAGGTCCGGAAAAGGCCGGATTCCGGAATAACCGTGCAACAAAATGCCAGGTGGAAGGCATTTTCTTCGCGCCTTTAGGCCTTTGGGTTCGGTTTTTCACACATTTAGGGGACGGGCCCGCGCAGAAATCAGGTGGGTAGAAGCAGCCGGAAAAACGCTGAGTCGCCAGAACGCCAGGGAAATGGCTCTCCAAAAATCGGGCAACAAAATGCTGGATAGAAAGCCTTTTTGACCTTCCCCCGAAAAAGTGGACAGTGAGATAAGCAAA
>JBFKII010000216.1:0-7350 GCA_041632295.1 Anaerolineales bacterium
AAGGGCCTGTCGAAACCCAGTTTTCCGCCTTTCTCGGTTTCGATACGGCCGCTTCGCAGCCTACTCGACCAGCGAGTGGCCCTTTTGTCAACGGACTTTGAGAACGCCTTGGGCGATCTGTAGAGGGTTATTTCGTTTCCATTTTCCGGGCCTATTCCCTCGCCAGGATGGCCAGGTCGTGGGCCATGTCGGCCGCGCTCGTGTCGGTGAAAAAACCCAACCGCAGGTTGCCGTTTTTATCGATCACATAGGTCAGACCGGTATGCGTGACCAGGTAATCGTGGCTGCCTGCTTCGTGGGGCTCGGCTTCCGCGTAGCTGCCGTAATCCTGCAGCATTTGAGAAAGTTCGGCTTCATCCGGGGCTACTCCAATAAATCCCGCATTGAAGCCCTCCAGGTAGCCGCCGATGTGATCTAACGTGTCCCGGGCGGGGTCCACACCGATGAAAACCAGCTGGACCTGCTCCCGTGCGGAGGGTTCCATCAGGTTATAGGCGCTTTTGATGGCACCCAGCGTTACGGGGCAGATATCGGGGCAATTCGTATAGCCAAAAAAGAGCAGGGTGATTCTGCCACGCTGCTCCCGCAGGGTGAAGGTTTCCCCATTCGTGGCAGGCAGGCTGAAACTGGGAGGCGGGGCGGGCTCACCGTACAGCGCACCCCGGAATTCAGGCGGCGCCAGCTGAGCGCAAGCAGCCAGCAATACGAGCTGGCACAACGTTCCCACCAGGACAAAGACCTTCACTGATTTCAAGGTGGATCTCATCAGACGGGTATTTCCTAATAAAGTCCTACCGATGGATCAATTTCCCTGGCGTAAGCGTCGATCCCCCCGGCCAGGTTGATCACATTGGTCCAGCCGTTGCCCAGCAGCCAGGCCGTGACCTGGGCACTGCGCACGCCGTGGTGGCACATGACCACGATCTCCGCGTCCTTTTCCTGGAGTGCCTGTGGCAGGCCGGCCAGCTGTTTTTGGGCCAGTTCACTGAGCGGCACGACTTCAACCTGGGGGTGATCCAGGCGGGCGCGGGCCAGTTCGTGCATTTCGCGCACATCCATCAAAATGAAGTTTGGGTCTGAGGCCAGTTTCTCCGCCAGGCTTCCGACATCCGTCTCCGGCACACCGTAAGGGTTGGGCATAAATATCCTACGCCAGGACCTGCACGCGGGTACCGGAACCTTCCGAGTACCAGGCTCCGGGCTCGGAATCCGGCAGAGTCCAGCGAAACAGCCACTTGGCATCGGCCGGTGTCATGTTCACACACCCGTGACTCATGCGGCGTCCGAAATTATCGTGCCAGTAAGCGCCATGGAATGCCACACCGGTCGAAACAAAATAACTCACCCAGGGCACGCCCGGCAGTTCGTAAGCGTTCAAATCAGCGACCAGGTCTCCGTTGCCCATGTGGCGCACCGGCATTTTGCGGCTGATACGGAAGGCGCCGTAGGGAGTGTCCGTGGGGATGCCGTTGGCCGGTTTCCCGACCTGCGGGATCCCGGTGGCGATCTTTGTTTCCAGGACCAGTCGCTCCTCCTCGTAAGCTCGCAAGATCTGCTGGTCGATAAGCACCTCGATGCGCTTGGCCTCCGGCTGGACCTGGGGTGAAATCGGTTCCAGTTCCCGATCCTGCACCAGGCGCACGTGCGTGGCGCGGACGTAGTATTTCTGCCCGTGCCGGTCATCGGTGATCTCATACCACGGGCTGCCGTCCGGCCCCGTGGTGACATCCGTCAGCCAGTGGGTGGATTTATAGTACAGCCTGTACAGCCGCTCCCAGCCTGTGTTTTTGAAAAAGCGAAGCGAGTTGGTGTACGGAACCGTAATTTCCCCGATCTGGCCGCCCTCGTCGACAGACCTGGCAGGCACCTGGTAGCGGACCCGCACAGGCTGGACATAGCCGCTGAACAGGTATCCGTCCACCAGGCGGTACCAGTGAGGGTTGTAGCCGGGCCCGTCCGGAGATTCGAGCCTCTCGAGCAGTGGGATGACCTGGTCCCGGTCCCTGCGGCCCACCTGGGCTGCATTCAAGCTGGGAGTTTCGCGAACCGGAAGCCAATCCCAGCACACCCGGCCCAGCCCGTGGATCGGCAGGTTATCACTTTGCGGCAGTCTGGAGCGAAAAGCGAGCGTACCTGCCGCCCCCAGGGACAGCAGCCCGATTTTCAAAAGGTCACGGCGGGAAATATTGCGCGGCGGCATATCGATTCCGCCAAGAGTATAGCATAGGGTTGCGGCTCTGTTATCGAAATTCACCGGGGTAGGACGGCACCCCGGTACCAAGGCGTTCTCAAAGTCCGTTGACCAAAGGGCCTTTCGCTGTTTGAGTAGGCCGCGAAGCGGCCGTATCGAAACCGAGACCTGTGCTGAGCTTGCCGAAGCAACGGTGGAAAACTGGGTTTCGACAGGCCCTTCGATTACACTCAGGGCAAACTCAACCAGCGTTTTCCGCCAGGTTTCGCGACTTTGAGAAAGCCATGAACCCGGTACCCCCGGCGCTTGCCTATGCCCTGCAAAAGGGGTATAAAATCAATCCAATCATTCCCGAAAAGGGTTTCCTATGCCTCATTCTTTTTACAGCCTGATCCTCGCCGGCGGTATCGGTGCCCGACTGTGGCCCCGCAGCCGAACCCGGCATCCCAAGCAGTTCATCGACCTGATGGGCGACCTCACAATGCTCCAGGAGGCCCGCGAGCGCCTTTCGCCACTGGCCGGGCCGGAATATACCCTGGTTGCGACCGGCGAGCGGTATGCCGAAACCGTGCTCAAGCAGCTGCCCGAGTTGCCGGCGGAAAACGTGATCCGTGAACCGGTCGGCCGCGGGACGGCAGCTGCGATCGGCCTGGCAGCCCTCCATATCCAGAAGCGCGACCCAGAAGCCCTGATGGCGGTCCTTACCGCCGACCACCTGATCAAAAAAGTGGATGTCTTCCGCCAGGTTCTGAAAGCGGCACTCACAGTGGCGGATGAAGGCTGGCTGGTGACCCTTGGGATCCAGCCCAGCTATCCGGAAACGGGATACGGGTATATCGAGCGCGGCGATTTCCTTGGCAGTGTGGGGGAGTTCGAGGGGTTCCGCGTCCGCCGTTTTGTCGAGAAGCCCGACTTCGAGACCGCCCAAAAATACCTGCAGAATGGCAGTTATGACTGGAACAGCGGCATGTTTGTCTGGCAGGTGGAGCGAATTTTGGAAGAAATGGAACTCCACCTGCCGGTATTGTATGGCGGGCTCGCCCGCATCGGGGAGGCCCTGGGCACAGAAGCCTACCCGGAACGGCTGGCGGAAGTTTTCCCCTCCCTGCCGAATGTGACCATCGACTACGGCATCATGGAAAAAGCCGAAAAAGTAGCGGTATTGCCGGTGGACCTGGGCTGGAACGATGTCGGCAGCTGGTCGGCGGTGTTCGACGTGCTGCCGAAGGACGGGTTCAACAACGCGGTCGTCGGCAGGCATCTCTCTCCGGACACGAACGACTCGCTGGTTTACAGCCCGAACCGGCTGGTCGCGACGATCGGATTGAATAACATGGTGATCATCGATACGGAAGATGTGCTTTTGGTCTGCCCGCGCGATCGTGCCCAGGACGTACGCAAGCTGGTCGAAATGCTGAAAACGAACGGGGAATCGCAATACCTGCATGGGGCAGGCCGGATCGAGGCGCTCATGGCAGTGCAGGTGCAGGAATTGCTGCGGGAAGCGGATTCGCTCGAAAGAGTGCTGGTCAGCCTGCTGCTGCACAGCGGCCTGTGGCCCAGCCATGTAGCCGCCCTGAACTCCAAAGCGGTCGACCTGATCCTCGGCTGGGTGGACACCCCCGATGGCCGCCGGCCGCTCCCCGATGCCACTCGCCAGTACCTGTACGACTGGCTGCGCGAGCAGGACTCGCTGAAATACGATTTTTCAAAGATCTGGAAATCCAGCGATCACATTAAGGCCGTCCTGGCCGCGCTCGGAGAGCGGGTCGGAGTGCCCTTGACGGTGGATATCCTGTTTGAAACCCTCGCCCGGGCGTTGTACGGCTCCAGCGAGGAGGGCCAGGCGGTGCGCCGGGTGCTGGGGGAAGAAGCCAGCCTGGTGCGTGTGCCGCTGCATGCTTTGTTCCCTTTTTCCCTGGCAGATTTTTCCGGCAATGAAGACAATGCGCTTGGGGAGCGCGCTCGCCGGGTGCTCAACCGGGCCGTTGATTGGATGTCGCGCGTGTAAATTCCTAATAACCAGATGTGCATGTTTCACAAATCTAAGCCAAAACGTTGGTTGAGTAGCGAAAAACGCAGTTTATTGCGTATCGAAATTTATATTGAGCCTGTCGAAGTACCAGATTTGGGGGCGGTCGGGCTTCGTCAAGCGAAAATACATTGCGCCGCTCAGCCGAACGGTTTCGACACGGGCTAAAAATGCCCTACGCAACCAGCGACCGCCAAAAACCCGCACATCTGGTTAATTATCTGGAGATAACACTCATGGTTGAATTGCAGGGCCTGGAAAAACTGGTCTCCCTGAAGGGGAAAATGGCCATGATCACCGGCGCAGCAGCCGGGATCGGGCGGGCGATCGCCCGCCGTTTCGCCCAGGCGGGTGCGGACCTGTACCTGGTGGACATTGACGGACCCAACCTGGATGAATTCGGGGCCGAGTTGGTCAGCGAAGAGGCCGATATCCAGCTAGCGGTGATCGACCTGTCGAGCAAAGCCCAGATCGATGCGCTGTGGGAAGGCATGGACCGCCTCCCGGATGTGCTGGTCAACAACGCCGGGGTGTATCCCTTCCGGAGCTTCTTGGATATGGATGAGCGGTTCTACCGCGATGTGATAGAGACCAACCTCTATTCGGTTTCCTGGATGTGCCAGCACATGATCCGCATGCGGGGCAAAGCGGGCGGCGTGATCGTCAACATCGGCTCGATCGAAGCCCTGGTGGCTTTCAAGGATGACCTGGCGCACTACGCGGTCAGCAAAGCCGGGGTCATCGCCCTGACAAGGGCGCTTGCAAAGGAGCATGCACGGCATGGTTTCCGGGTGAACGCCCTCCTTCCGGGTGGAATCGTGACGAAGGGCACGAAAAACGCGGCCAGAGAGATCCTGAAGTTCAAATTTGATTTGCTGCGGACAGGGCTGGCATTCCGGCAGCGCCTGCCGGCCGGTAGGGCGGGGCAGCCCGACGAAGTCGCCCGGATGGCCCTGGTTCTGGCGAGCGATTTGGCCAGCTATGTGCATGGCGCCGCCATCCCCGTGGATGGGGGCTTTCTATCGGCTTAGCCTCCCCCGGGCCAGCCGAACCAGTTCCCGGTTTAGAGCCGAGTAAAGGCCGGAGCCAGGGTCCCGGAAATAAAAATGGCCGCCGGGAAAGATGGCCAGTGAGCTGGCCCCGCGTGTGAACTCCGACCAGGCCGCCAGCTGTGCGTGCGGGACTTTGAAATCGGCTTCAGCCCCGAAAATCGAAAAATTTTGGTGAAGTGGGGGGCCCGCCGCCCAGCGGTAGGTTTCGTCCAGGGTGAAATCCGCGCGCAGCATCGGCAGCAGCAGGCCCATCAACTCGCGATTTTGAAGAACTTCCGGGGGTGTGCCGTTCAGCGTGCCCATCTGGATGATAAAGTCCTCGTCATCCAGGAGATGCAGCACCGGGGGGCTGGGCTCGAAAGGCGGCGCCCGCCGCGCAGACAGAAACAGGTGCTCGGGCTGCGGATCGGATTTTTTTACCAGCCGTCGAGTAACTTCGTAAGCCATCAGCGCGCCCAGGCTGTGGCCAAAAAAAACGAAGGGCCTGCCATCCAGAACGGGTAGGATCCCGGCCGTGATTTTATCGGCGAGGGCCCCCGCATCCGCCACCGGCGGCTCCTCCCAGCGGGTCTCCCGGCCGGGATATTGAACTGCCCGGATTTCGACTGTCTCCGGAAACCGGTCGGGCCATGGGTGGAATGCCGAAGCCGCGCCACCGGCAAACGGAAAGCAGTAAAGCAGGATTTCTGCCTCCGGCCGGGGGCGGGTGATTACGGTCCAGGGATTGTGGGAGGGGGTCATTTCGTCGCCTTAATCTATTCTAATGCATCGCTTTCTCACGTGGATATTCCGGTACAATGTGGGCGTTGTAAGAATTTGAGACCAAAATCCATCTGGGTATTAACCCATTGAAAGGAGCAATATGCTATCAAAAAAATATATTAAGAGCCGTGATGTTGTCCGTGTGACGTTCGAAGTTCCTTTTTCAGAACTTCCGGAAGGGCTGGAAGTCGCAAGCATTTCAGTGGCGGGTGATTTCAACGATTGGGATCCGAGCGAGGCTCCCATGAAAGCGGTTAAATCTGCCAAGGCCTACAAGGCGAACCTGGACCTGGATCCGGGCAGCAGCTTCCAATTCCGCTATTTCGTCAACGGGGAAACGTGGATTAACGATTGGGATGCGGACGGATATGTCCAAAACGACCAGGGAACCGATAACTGCGTGGTTAATACGTGACGACCCGAATCTATCAGCTATACCGCGCCGGGCAGGCGATCTGGTATGACGATCTGCGGCGTTCCCTGATTGAATCGGGGGAAATTGAAGCGCTGGTGGAGGATGGACTTGCCGGGTTAACCTCCAATCCGACAATTTTTGAAAAAGCGATCGCCGGCGGAGCGGAGTACGATCAAGCCGTCCTCCCTCTGGCGGCCGCCGGCTGCACAGTCCAGGAGATCTATGAGTCGATCGTACTGGACGATATCTCCCAGGCGGCGGACCTCTTCCGTCCGGTATACGACCGGACGGAGGGGGTCGATGGTTTTGTCAGCCTGGAGGTGGATCCGGATCTGGCGCACAGCACCCAGGGCACAATCCGAGAGGCCCGCTCACTTTTCCAAAAACTGAATCGTCCGAATATCATGATCAAGGTGCCTGCCACCGAAGCGGGCATCCCCGCGGTTGAGGCGCTGATCGGGGAGGGGATCAATATCAATGTCACCCTGGTCTTTTCGACCGAGGTTTACCGGCGAGTCGCAGAGGCCTACTTGCGCGGCCTGGAAGCGTATGCCGCTTCGGGCGGCAATCCCGCTCGCGTCGCTTCCGTGGCTTCTTTTTTCGTCAGCCGGGTAGACACGGCCGTCGACAAGGCCCTGGCGGAAGCCGGGGATCTCAGCTTGCAGGGGAAAATTGCGATTGCAAATGCCGAGGTCGCCTATGCGATCTTCCAGGATAATTTTTCCGGATCTCGTTGGGAAGCCCTGGCCCGCCAGGGCGCTCACCCCCAGCGGGTCTTATGGGCCAGCACCGGCACAAAAAACCCGGCTTATCCTGACACGCTGTACGTCGACTCGTTGATCGGGAGTAACACGGTCAACACCATGCCTCCGGCCACCCTGAATGCATGGCTCGATCA
>JBFKII010000217.1:0-7346 GCA_041632295.1 Anaerolineales bacterium
AGCATAGTTTTCCTTTATTTCGTGTACTGGATATTTATTTCGAACCTCTTCCGCATGAATCGTCACCCGGACGACTGAAAGGCATGTCTTGAGCCCCTCGACGGAGTTGATCCTGAGCACTGACGAAGGGCTCTGGAAAACCTCCGCCGAAGGGTCTCTTCCGGGCTGAAATCGAGACTCCCTGGCTCGCCTGCCCCTTCAAAAATTTCACCCTGTTTTCATTGGGGCGGCCTCGGTACCAGGACGGGCGTGTTCGCTTTGTAGGCCTCATAATCCTCCTGACCACCCCACTTCTCATCCGCCCGGTCTTCCAGCATCGGGATACCGCTGATCCGGGTCAGCAGCACGATGACAAACAGCGGGGACACCAGGGTGAGGTACTGCCAGCCCTGGAGCACCGGGAAGGCGACCAGTGCCACCCCGATCCACAGCACGATCTCGCCGAAATAATTGGGGTGCCGAGACCAGGCCCACAGGCCGGTGCGGACGAACTTTCCGCGATTTTCCGGATCCTGGTTGAACTGGCTTTTCTGGCGGTCGGCGATCACTTCCAGGCCAATGCCAAACGCCCAGACCAGGAACCCGATCCATGCAAACGCCCCCAATTCGAGCCGCAGTCCGGTAGTAATTGCGGCCAGCGCTGCGGCCAGGGAAAATGTGACCCACAACCCCTGCAGCGACCAGGCCAGCAAGAAGCGCGAAAACGAAAGCTTGATCTCTCGGAAGCGGCGGTCCTCCCCGGCCGCAAGGACGCGCAGGAAAAGGAAAGAACCCAGGCGGATCGCCCACACCCCAATCATCCCCAGCAGGAGCAGCGTGCGGGCGTCCACAACCGGGCTGAGAGCCACACCCACGATCAGAACCGTCAGGTACGTGATGCTGCCGGTCAGATCGTAGAATTTTTCGGTTTTCAGGAGATATGCCGGGATAAAAACGATCCAGTTGATCACGAAAGCCAGCGCCACGCCCAGGGCGTAGACCGGCAGGCCATTGGTTTCCAACCCGCCCTGGCTGCCGGCCCAGGCGATTCCGGCCGCCACCAACAGGACGAACAGGATGGCAATTATCGACCGCAAATGTGTGTTCTCCATGTTATCTGTTTCCTCCTCCAATCTCGGAAAACCATCATGATTGTTTTGTCACCTTTTGGTCCATTTTACATCTAACTTAATGGTTCCGGCTCCAGCTGGAGCCCGAAAACCCGAATCAGGAGCATTCCATGATCCCCAACCAGACAGCCACCGGCAGGACTGTGACCCTGTCCACCGATTTCGATACCGCCGTCAGCCGGACGATCGAAGCCCTCAAAGGGGAAGGTTTCGGCGTGCTGACCCAGATTGACGTAAAAGAGACCCTCAAAACCAAGCTGGACATCGATTTCCATCCGTACCTGATCCTCGGCGCCTGCAACCCTCCCCTGGCCCACCGCGCCCTGACCGCTGCACCAGAGGTCGGGCTGCTGTTACCTTGCAACGTGACCGTCGCCCAGGTCAAAAAAGACCGCGTCGCGGTCTCCATCATCGATCCGATGGCGATGCTCAGCGTCATCGATCATCCCGCCCTGGAGGGCATTGCAGCTGAGGCAGCGGAGAAGCTTGACCGCGTGGCTGACGCGCTGCAGGAGGCCTGACGTGCCGCTGTTCACTTTCAAGTGCCAGGACTGCGAGGATACTTTCGAGGAATTGATCTCGATAACCCAGCCCACCGACCAGATCCCCTGCCCAAACTGCGCAGGGCAGAACACCCGCAAGCAACTTTCGCACGTCGCCCGCACGAATCCGGCGTCTTCGTCGAGTGGAGCATGGAATGCCCAGGCGGCTTCCTGTGCGCCGGGTGGCATATGAGGGATCGGTTAACGGCCGTGAGCCGCAAACCATCCAACGAAGAGTAAAACTGGAAAACACCAATGAACATGATCATCGATTTCCCCGGTGGAGCCCGCGTGGACGCCCATTTCGGACCGTACACCATCCCCACCGACCAGCCCCCGCAGGGCGGCGGCCTGGGCTCCGCCCCCACCCCCTTTGCCACCTTCCTGGCCTCTTTCGGCACCTGCGCCGGGATCTACGTGCTCGGTTTCTGCCGCCAGCGCGGCATTTCGCCCGAGGGCATCCGCATCGTGCAGAGCCACGAGGCCAACCCTTTCACCGGGATGGTCACCAGCGTCCGGCTGGACATCCAGCTCCCGCCGGACTTCCCGGAAAAATACCGGCAGGCGGTGATGCGCGCTGCAGAGCAGTGCGCGGTCAAAAAGCACCTGGAGAATCCGCCCTCCTTTGAGGTCCGGACGAGCACGCCCGAACTCGCAGTCGCGGATTGACCTCGGTCGAGTCCAATCCGATCAGCAGTCCGGCAGTCGCCGGGCTGTTTTCATTTAAAATAGGCAGGTATGTCCGAGCCCGACCTGTACACCCGTATCCGCATGGGCGATAAGTCCGCCTGCAACGAATGCATCGAAATCCATACCCCGATGGTCTACCAGCTGGCTCTGCGCCTGCTGGGTGACCCGGTCGAGGCGGAGGACGTCACCCAGGAGACCTTTCTAAGCGCCTTCCGGGCAATCGACAGCTTCGAGTGGCGCTCCGAGCTGAGCACCTGGCTGTACCGCATCGCTTACAACACCGCCCTTTCCCGCCTGCGGGGGCGGAAGATCGAGCAGGTCTCGGTGGAGGAACTGGCCCTCCGGACGGACACCCAGGTTCCCAGGCAGCTATACGACTGGTGCTGCCTGCCGGAGCGCGATTTCGAGAGCGAACAGGCCCGAGCCCGTCTGGAGGGGGCCATCGAGAGCCTGCCCGCAACCTATAAGCCGGTTTTCATCCTGCGAATCCTGGAAGGCCTTTCCACGCGGCAGGCCGCTGAAACCCTGGACATCTCCGAAGACAATGTCAAGACGCGCCTGCGCCGGGCGCGCAACTGGCTGCAGGAGCGCCTGGCTGAGGAGCAGTAACCGGGCGAAGGAGTGGAAATGGTTCAACAAGATCCTGAAAACCACGAGGGGCGGGCCTTGTTTACGCTGGCCGAATTTGCCGGCAAAAAGGTGCTCGAAATCGGCTGTGGCGACGGCCGGCTGACCTGGCGCTACGCAAACGAAACAGCCCATGTTAGCGCCATCGATGCCTTCAAAGACAGCATCCGCCAGGCGATCGCCAATCAGCCCGCCGCCCTTCAAGAAAAGGTGGATTTCCAGCACAGCTCGCTGGAGGATTTTGGACGAAAAAGCGCGCCGGAGGCGTTTGATATCGTAATGCTGGCCTGGTCGCTTTGATGAATGGACTCATCGGGCATGGTCCATGCCCTGCAGGAAATTCACCGCATGCTGAAGCCAGGTGGCGCGCTGATCGAAATCCATCCCCTGCCTGAAAGGCCGCACCTGGAGGCTTATTCCGAGAGCCAGGCCATATTCTCCGAGCCGTTTCAGGTAAGTTATTTGGAAGGCATCCACCATGCCGAGCGTGTGCTGGCGCAGGTCGTTGAATCCGGCCTGTTTGTCGCCGGTAAACATACCGTGATTGACTTCCGCCATCTTGCCGCTTCCCCAGGCGAGCTTTACGACCACTGGGACTCTATCGAACCCTATTCTGATACACCCAAAGAACCGGCGGTTGCTGCCAGCGAGAAGATAGCGTTTTCCAGGCTGGAATCCTTTTTGCAAACAATGGGCGGCTGGCCTGAGGTCGCGGTTCGCGAACGGGCCCGCCTCAGCCGCTATGATCCTTTGAAAGCACATCCAGGGGCATGCTGACCTGCACCAGGGGGTCAATCCATCACCAATGTGCCGGATTCACCGCACGGACCCAATAAGAAAAGGTGTAAAAAAGGAGGTTGGCGGGTTTCGCCATGGTGTTCCCATAGGCGCGAATTCCAGGCGGAAAACGCTGGGTTGAGCGGCGATGAATTTAAATCGCCCGAAACCAAGATTTTCGCCGTTCCAGGATTAGATTTGCGCCCTATGGGCAGATCCCTCGTTGCCCCTTCGACCTCGCAGGCGTAGCCAGCGCCGCTCAGGGCAAGCTCAACCGGTGAACGGCTATTGTGCAAGGGACTTTGAGATAAACATGCGGGCCTTTCTTCCTTTTTTATATTATTTTGTTGACAGGTATAATTCAAATCGATCTCCCTTACCGGAAAACATCATCAATTTCCCCATAACGCTGCCGGCATTGGCCAGACATTAGAAAGCACAGGCTTTGCCCGATCCGTCTCCCGGATCATTGCAAGCCCGCAGCGAAATTGAAATCCACCCGCTGGTCAACCGCCAATGCCTCGATGAGCTCCATCTGGGGTAAGGTCCAGCGCCGGAGGCGATCCTCGCTTTGTGCCAGCGAGCCTGTTTGGTACATTTTTTCGAGCCACATCGCAAAGGGATCGCTGCTATGATGATCTGCCCCAACTGCCAGCATAACAACCGGGAAACCGCTAAATTCTGCGAAAACTGCGGGCACGGGCTTTCCGGCGAAGGTTCGACCCCTGAATACGGGGCTCCTGCACAATCTCCTTACTTGAAATTCATCCCGAGGGAGCTGGCCGCCAGGCTCGAACAGGCACGCCTGGGCCGGGCGATGGAAGGCGAACGCCGCATCGTCACCATGCTGTTCTGCGATGTCAAAGGCTCGACCGCCGCCGCCGAGACGATGGATCCCGAGGATTGGGCCGAGGTGATGAACGGCGCCTTCGAGCACATGATCCCCCCGATTTACCGCTATGAGGGCACGGTGGCGCGCCTGATGGGCGATGCGATCCTGGCCTTCTTCGGCGCCCCGATCGCCCACGAGGACGATCCCCGGCGGGCGGTGCTGGCCGGCCTGGACATCGTCTCGGAGATCGCCCCCTACCGCCGGCAGGTCCAGGCGCGTTGGGGCTTCGATTTCGATGTGCGCGTCGGGATCAACACCGGGCTGGTGATGGTCGGGGCGGTGGGCTCCGATCTGCGCATGGAGTACACCGCCATGGGCGACGCCATCAACCTGGCGGCCCGCATGGAGCAGACCGCCGCGCCCGGGAGCGTGCAGATCTCGCAAGAGACCTACCGCCTGGCCGCACCTTATTTCGAGTTTGAATCCCTGGGCGGGGTCCAGGTCAAGGGCAAAAGCGAACCGGTGCAGACCTACCGTCCGCTGCACCGTAAAAAGACACCCGGCAAGGCGCGCGGCATCGAGGGGCTGGAAGCCCCGCTGATCGGCCGTGAGGAAGAAAAGGCCATGCTGGACGCGGCCCTATCGGGGCTGGAAGAAGGGACAGGCGCGGTTGTTTTCCTGCTGGGGGAAGCGGGGCTGGGAAAAAGTCGCCTGATCCAGGAATTCAAGGCAAACGCAAACGAAGGTTTCTCTACCCCACAGCACGCCTGGTTCGAGACCCTCGCTTATTCGGATGAAACCGAACAGCCATACGGGCTCTTCCGTCGCCTCGTCCGGCGGATGATCGGCGGGCTGCCGGATGAAGACGCCGCCGGCATGTGTTCACGGATTGAAGGGTTGGCGGAGGAGTTTTCAGGAGATGAGCGCCCGATGGCCCAACGGGTCTTCGAGTCATTGTTTGGGCTGGCCGGGGCAGGGGGCGAACCGCCATTGGAAGGGGAAACCTTCAAGGGGCTGCTGTACACCAAGATGGCCGCCCTGTGGCAGCGCCGGGCGCAGGCAGGCCCGGTGGTCCTGGTCTGCGATGACCTGCACTGGTCCGACCCCGCCTCGCTGGCCCTGCTGGGACATCTGTACCCGCTCGTAGAGAGCGTACCGTTTCTGTTCCTGTGCGCTCTGCGGCCGGATACGGACTCTCCGGGCTGGCAGGCCATGCAGGCCGCCGAGGAATCGCTTTCCGACCGGTTCCGGAAGATCACGTTGGGGCCTTTGAAAGCCGGTGATAGCGGCCGGTTGGTCGACAGCCTGCTGGCGATCTCCGACCTGCCGGCCGGGCTGCGTGCCCGCATCATGGAAAAGAGCGAGGGCAACCCGTTTTTCGTCGAGGAAATCGTGCGCAGCCTGATCGATCAGGGGGTGGTGGTGCGAGACGAAGGCGGTGCGCGCTGGCAAGCCACCGGCGAAGGCCAGGGCCTCGACATCCCCGCCAATGTCCAGACCCTGCTGGTGGCGCGCATCGACCGGCTTGCGGAGCGCCCTCGCTGGACCCTGCAGGTCGCTTCGGTGGTGGGGCGCTCTTTTTACCACCGCGTGCTGCGGCGGATCGTCGATGATGCGCTTTCGGAACTGGACCGGAACCTGTCCACGCTGGAACGCACGCAGCTGATCCGGGAAGCAAGCCGGATACCGGAGCTGGAATACGCATTCCGGCACGCCTTGACCCAGGAGGCGGCCTACAGCACCATCCTGCGCAAGCAGCGCCGGGCATACCATCTTCGAGTAGGGGAGGCGTTGGAATGGTTGTTCCCCGATCACCTCGAGGAGTGGGCCGGGACCCTGGCGGAGCATTTCTTTCTCGCCCGGGCTTATGAAAAATCGCTGCATTACGCCCTCACTTCCGGCGGGGCGGCCTTCCGCCTGTATGCATTGCGCGAGGCGATCGAACATTACCAGCGGGCAGTCGAGTGCACCCGGTATGTGGATGCCGGGAGCGAAATGTTGATCCACATCTACACCCGCATGGGGCGCAGCTTCGAACTCGATCACCAGAACGATCGGGCTTTGGAGACCTACCGGGAACTGGCTCACCTGGCGGAGACCAGGGACGACGACCCGATGAGATTAGCCTCGCTGACCGCCCGCTGCATCCTCCGGGCCACGCATACCACGGTCTTTGACCCGCCCAAAGCCAGAGAGCTGGGCGATGCGGCGCTGGCCCTGGCGCAAAAACTGGGGGACCGGGCGGCTGAGGCCAGGGCGTTGTGGGGACTGATGCAGGTCGAGTTTTCGGCGGCCAGCCGCTCGGACCAGGTCCTGGAATACGGGCGCCGGGCGCTGGACATGGCCGGTGAACTGGGCCTGGATGACCTGCGAGGCTACATACTCGGGAATTTGTTCTGGCTTTACATGGGTGGATTTCAGGTCGCCTTGGCGCAGCAGGCTGCCGTTGAAACTGAAGCCATCTGGAAAAAGCTTGGCAACCTGCCTATGCTGGCTGATACCCATACACTTAAAACGGCCAGCCAATGGACGATGGGCCAGTATGATGCCGGATTAGAGACGGCGGCAGAAACCCTGCGCCTGAGCCGGTCGATCGGAAACGTGTGGAACCAGCGCGAGGCGCTGCGGATGATGGGGGTGCTTCATACACTGAAAGGCCAGTTCGGCCAGGCTTTGGAACGGTTCGTAGAGATACATATCGACCCCCAGGATGACCCGATTTTATTCCAGGGTTATGCCAACAGCCTGGTTGAGTTTTATTACGCCGTA
>JBFKII010000218.1:0-7295 GCA_041632295.1 Anaerolineales bacterium
GACCTCCACAAAATCCGGCAGGCCGGCGATGCGCTTCATGGCTTTATCGAACAGGACCCCCGCCCCCTCCTCGCCGCCCTGCGCCAGGTCTGGCCGGGCGACGTCGCCGACCAGGATGAAATCCGCTGTCAGCATCGCCCAGGGGGCGTCACCGCGGCTGTGGTCGTAGACCAGCAGGTTGATCTGCTCGGGCCGGTGCCCGGGCACGTGGACCACTTCCAACGACACGTCCCCCATCTCCAGGCGATCCCCGTCCCGCACGCGGCGTGCGTCGTAAGTCACATCGGCCAGCTCCGGCAGGACCAGCTCGGCGCCGGTTGCCTCCGCCAGGCGGCGCGCACCGGAGACATGGTCGGCGTGGCTGTGCGAGTCGATCACGTAGCGCATCTTCGCCCCTTTGTCTTGGGCAGCCTGGAGATACGGCTCGATATCCCAAAGGGGGTCGAACACCGCGCATTCGCCCGAATCCGCGCCGACCATGTAAGCTGCACAGCCGGTCTCCTCCCGTACGATCTGCCTAAACCACATACTGCCTCCAGCGAGTGAGGTGATCCAAATTATTCGGGTTTGAAAGTCTCACAGGGCTATTCGATTTTACCATCGGGGCAGGCGGCTCCTTCAGCTCTGCAGCGCCAGGGCGATCGCCCCCAGCACTCCGGCCCGGTCCCCCAGCGCGGGCGGCACGACGGTCGACTCGATGCCCTCCAGGTAGGCCGCATGCTGAACATAGCCGTTCAAAGCTGCCTGCAGCTCCGCCCGCACCAGACCGAACATGCTTTTGACCTGCATCACCCCGCCGCCCAGGATGATGCGTTGCGGCGAGAGGGTCAGCGCCAGGTTGGCCAGCGCCAGGCCGAGATAGCGGGCCTCCAGCCTCCACGCCGGATGGCCCTCCCCCAGGGTCTCGCCGCGGGCGCCCCAGCGGGCCTCGATCGCCGGTCCGGCGGCCAGGCCCTCCAGGCAGTCGCCGTGAAAGGGGCAGACGCCGTCGAACGGGTCTGCCGCCCGGTCGTGCGGGATGCGCATGTGTCCCATCTCGGGGTGCAAGACCCCGTGAATCAGGCGCCCGTCCACCATCCCGCCCCCACCGATGCCGGTCCCGATCGTCAGGTAGACGAAGGTATGCAGCCCGCGCGCCGCGCCCCAACGGTGCTCGCCCAGTGCGGCGCCGTTCACATCGGTATCGAAGGCGACCGGGAGGCCCAGCTCGCCGGACACCCGGCCGGCGATATCCGTCCCTGACCAGCCGGGCTTGGGCGTGACGGTGATGTGGCCGTATTGGGGGGAGCTTTTGTTCAGGTCGAGCGGGCCGAACGAGGCGATGCCCAGGGCTTCTACGGTCGGATGCGCTTTGAAGAATGCCAGCGCTCGCCCGATCGTCTCGTCGGGGGTGGTGGTGTCAAAGCGGTCCTGGTGATGGATCGCGCCGTTTTCCTCCCCGATGGCGCACACGAACTTGGTGCCGCCCGCTTCGATCCCGCCGTACAGCTTCGCCATGCCGCAATCATACCCCTAAAGGACCGGCTTTGTGGCTGCCAGGGCCTTTAATACCGAAAACCGCCGCGGGTGCGGCGGTCTCGGTTGGATGCTGATCGGGCGGGCGCTACGGCACCAGCCACGCCAGCGGGATGCTGCCCAGCGGCAGGGTGCTGTCGTTCAGAACCCATTCGCCGGCACGGGTGGTCGCCAGGGTAGCTTCCTGTGCGGGCCCACCGTCTTCCGGCCAGCGCACGAAGGCCATCAGGTTCTCCTCGGGGCTCCAGACCGGGTTGGCGCTGTTGCCGAGGTTGATCTCGTCGCTTCCGTCGGCCCGGAAGACCCACAAACCGCCGCGGGTCTGGTCGCCGATCACGGTGGAGGCAAGCCAAATCCCGTCCGGGCTCCAGGCGGGGGCGGGGTTGACGCCGTCCCCGCCGATCGGGGTGTAGGGGTGGATCAGGCTGTGATCCCCGGCAGCCAGGTCGAAGATCGCCAGCGCGATCTGGTTGCCGTTGCCGAAATCGCCCTGCACCCACCAGGCCAGCCGGCTGCCGTCGGGCGACCAGGAGGCACTGACGATGCCGCGCACGCCTTCCAGGCCGTAGTCTGTCGGCACGAAGGGCACCTTGGCGCCGCTGTCCGCGCTGTACAGCCAGCCGCCGTCGGAGTCATAAGCGATCGTTCGGCCGTCCGGGGACAGGCCCGGCAGGGAGATGCTCAAATTCTCTTCGATCACCGTGTAGCCGCTGCCGTCCAGGTTCATCATGGAAACGTGGCCGGAAGACAGGCCGCGCTCCTCGCTGAAGTCGGCGGAGTTGAAGACGATCCGGAGCGGGTTGGCGGGCCACCACTGCGGGGCGAATTCATCCCGGTCGGGGGTGTTGGTCAGGTTGCTGCCGATCCCGTTTTCCAGGTCCAGCAGCCAGATATCACCTTCTTCGACGTACAGCGCCCGGGCTCCATCCGTCGAAACGACCGCTTCAAAGCGGCTGGCCAGCGGCCGCCCGCTGCCGTCCGAGTCGACGCGCCAGATGTTGCCGGTCGACAGGCTGCGGTACACCAGGCCGGCCAGGGAGGCCTCGGCCTGCTGGGCCGCCCTTGGGTTGGGCGGCACGGACTCGGGAGCGTACCAGTCGCACAGGTCGACGCTGCCGGTGGTCTCGCCGGGCAGGACGATGAAAGGCATCAGGCTGTGGTCGCCGCAGTCCACGCTCAGGCCGCAGGCCACTGCGGCGGAGTAACTGCCACCCATCTGGGGGTGCTCCTCGAGGTAAGCGAAAGCGACGTACTCGCCTGCCGGCAGCTCGAGCTCGAAGGTGGTCTGGTTGAAAGCGATCGGCAGCTCGAACAGGTCGCCGGTTCCTTCGTTGCGGAAGAAAGCGGTCATTTCGGGAATCACCTCGCTGGGGTAGCACAGATTGCCGGCCGCGATTCCGAGGCCGGTGACGATCTCCGGCGTCTCGGTGGGCAGCGGGGTGGGCTCCTCGGTCGGCTCAGGTGTCTGGGTGGGCGGCAGCGGAGTGGGCTCTTCGGTCGGCTCCACGCCGACATCGATCGTCCCGACCGGCAGGCATCCGGCGGTCAGCAGGGCCAGGAGAAGAAGGAAAAGGAGAAGGGAGGTTTTTCGGTTCATGTCAGATTCCTTTGTTGAGCGCTGGGCTCGGGGCCGGCTGCGAGAATTTTGCCGGCTGCACTTTCCAAATTGTATGCCGGCGCTGTGACATGCGTTTTTCTGCCAGGAAACGATTCCGTGGTGCAGTGTAACCGATCGGTAACAGGAGGGGGGTATTAATACCGAGTGACTGTCACCTTAAGGTGACAGTCACTCCCCTAAAATAACCCATTTCAAGGCGCCAACTGCACTTCTACGCTCGCCAGGTGGACATCCCCGGGGAAGGCGGGGCTCGGATCGCGCACCACGATCCGCCCCGGGCCAGCCGCGGCCAGCGTATATGGCACGTCGGCCTGGAACGTCCCAAACTGGCCGATATCGGGCGCATCCACAATGATCGGCAGCGAGCCAATCACATCTCCGTCCTCATCCAGCACCTCGATGATCAGCGTGCCCTCGAAGCTGGGCAGGGCGACCCCTTCCACGCGCACCATGCCGCCGCTGATCGCTTCCGCCAGGAGAGGAGTTTGAATGTGGATCCGCTCCCTGTGCGTCACGGCAGGACGCAGATCCACCGGGCCGCTCTCCGCAAGGGTGACCCCCACCGAGGACAGGTGCGTGATGCCGCCGTCCCGCGCGCTGGCGCTGTAGACCTGGATAAAGCCCTGCGTTTCGCCGGCCACCTCGAAGCTGACCTGCGCTTCAAACGGACCGCCCTGGCCGAGCTCGGCCTGGATGATCGTCGGGACGAGCGCCAATTCGTCCCCATCAGCGGTAACCAGCCGCACCACCAGGGTCTGTTCGAAGGTCGAATCCGCCACCCCACTCACAGTGACCGGGCTGACCAGGCGCGATCCCGGCCCCGGCGAGAGGATCAGGATCTCCTCCGGTTCGCCGCCATCAGCTGGCGGCGTGGCCTCCTTGGCTGAAGGGGAAACCGTCACTGCGGCGGAGAAGAGCTGTGCAGACACATCGCGGGCGAACGCGAAGATCGCCTCCTGGACTTCCGAGGAAGCCGTCTGTGCGCCAGCCCCCGTAAAGCGGATCGCGGCGGTCATCTGGTCCGCCACGGCATCGTCCTCGCGGGTGTACTCGAAGCTGGCATAATCGGCCGCCCAGCTGCGAAGTTGCGCCAGCTGCCCCCCCTCCAACTGGCCGCTGGCTTCGCGCGAAGCGGTGCACGAACTGGCTTCCAGCCGCCCGCTGCTGTAGACCTCCATCCGGTCGCAGAAGGCGGCGATACCACCCTCCAGCGTGTAGACCAGGATCAGATCCGGCAGTTCTGCCGGGCCGTCTTCTTCAGCAGCAGTCGCGGTCTGCGAATCGGCCGCTTCCGGCCCGGTCGGCGTCACCAGGCCAACCTCGAGCTTTCCCACCGGGATGCACGCGGCCAGCAAAAGCACAAAAAACAGGAAAGGGATGGTCTTTTTGGGGCTCATGGCTACCTCTCTTGAGGGAAATGGCTCCCGGCGGCAACGGTTTCCCGGGCGATTTACATTTTATCGGGCTGCTGTGACAGGCTTTTTGCAGGCTTGTAACCGATTCGCAACAGCGAAGTCCATAAACGCAGCCAGGCCAAAGCAGCATGCTGCTTTGGCCTGGCATGTTTCATCCAGAAAAGAACGGATTCGACCTCATTTTTATCCACTTTTCGAAAGCGGAAAGGCTTCCTCAATCTGGGCGCCGTAATCGCCTTTGGGCAGCCAGGGGACAAAGTATGTTTCGTAGGTTTTCCCCTCCACCTCAAAGAAGTAGCTGCTGACGATTGGGGTAAACCGCTCAAGAAAGCGCTCCAATGCCGGCCCTTCCAGCACGATGACCGCCATGTCGAACTTGTCGAAGGACAGACCGCTCATCACCTCGGGGTCCAGCGGCCACTCCCGGATGGGCGCTTCGATCTGGATATTCAGGCGGTTGACGAACAGCGTAGCGTGAGCAGGTAGATATGGGGCCGCCTCAGGATGGCTGAAAGTCGACATAAAGCCTTTCACCTCCGAGAATACCTTGGGATCGTTGGCAAAATCGGAATAGATCTTGACCTCCCGGAATTCTCCCGAGGATAAAACGGCGCGCAAGATCGTATACGCATCGTCCGCGATGCACACTTCGCTGCCGTCCTCCTGTTTGTGGCAGAAATCAAGGTGGTCCTCGAGGTTCTCGAAACCCATCGCCATGACATTTTCAAGCGTTTGAAGGGTTTCCTCCGGGCTCAGCCGGACCAATTCGATGGTTTGCTCTTCGAATGTCTCACCGGCGTTGAGGTAAACCAGTGTGCCGTCGGCGTACAGTGTGAAGACCGGGAACCTTCCGAAGGGGTGGAACGCCTCGCGCCGGAAGAAAGTCGGCTCGTAGTCCAGCTGCAGCAAAACAGCCTCCGGGGACAGGCTTTCCAGCCACTCCAGGGTGTAGGGGCCGGAGAGATCGTCGGTCGGCATCGGGCTGGGATCGGGTGTCTCGCTCACTTCGGGCGGATCGGTCGGTCCTGCACCAGAGCCCGGGAGTTCGGTTCCGGGAGCCCCGGCCGGGGTGCAGGCCGCCAGCATCAGGGCCAGGACCAGCAAGAAAAACAACAGGGGTTGGAAATTCGATTTCATTGTAGACCTCCAAGATGTGGTTTTGGTTACAGCGTGTGATAACGTTCTTTCCGGGCCGGCGGTTCCAAAATTTTGCGTTCAATTTCCTGAAAAAAACAACCCCGTTCCCGGTGTTTAGTACAATATCAGGGCCGTGCAGCGCATTTGCGCCACAGGAAACCACACCTTCATAACAGAAACGACTTTCGGGAGATAGCGATGGCGCGCAGGTCTCTTTACGTTCCTTTTTATCTGGTTTGCCTGACAGTTGTATTCGTAATCACTGCTGTAGCCCGGTCTGGCAGGGCGGAGAACCCACTTTCCAACTTTTTGGACAGCGGCCAGGCGCTGGGCGGAAGCGTGGAATCGTCCGACGTCGCCCTGGGAGATGTGGACGGGGATGGCGACCTCGACGCCCTGGTCGCCAGCTACGGCGCGTCGAGTAGGGTTTACATCAACCAGGGCGGCGACCAGGGGGGCGCCCCCGGCGTTTTTCAGGACAGCGGGCAGGGCCTTTCGGCCTCGTTGGCCCTGGATGCCGGCCTGGATGACCTGGACGGCGACGGCGACCTGGACGCATTTCTGGTCCGCGATTCCTTTGGCGACTCCAACGAGGTCTGGCTCAACCAGGGCATCGCCAGCGGGGTCTTCACCAAAACCGCCCAGATCTTTGGCGACAGCCAGAGCACCAGCATCGCCCTGGCTGACCTGGACGGCGCCAACGGCCCCGACGCCTTCATCGGGCGCGGTTTCGGCCAGCCCAGCAAGGTCTGGCTCAACGATGGGAGCGGGGCCTTTAGCGACAGCGGGCAAAGCCTGGACACGGACAGCAGCGACGTGGCGCTGGGCGATCTGGACGGGGATGGAGACCCGGACGCCTTCTCGGCAAACGGAGCCGCCAATAAAGTCTGGGTCAACCAGGGCGACGCGCAGGCCGGCACGCCCGGCGTGTTCCTGGACAGCGGCCAGAGCCTGGGCAGCACGCTCAGCCTGTCTGTTGCGCTGGGGGACGTGGACGGGGACGGCGATCTCGACGCCTGGGTGGGGAACAATGCCAGCGATCGCATTGCTGTCAACCAGGGCGGGATGCAGGGCGGCACGGAAGGGGTTTTCCAGGAAGACGCCTTCACTTCCTCGGGGCAGACCCGCGATGTGGCCCTGGCCGACCTGGACGGAGACGGCGACCTGGACGCCTTCCTGGCCAAAAGCGGCGGCAACGAAGTCTGGATCAACCAGGGCGGCGACCAGGGCGGCACCGAAGGCGCCTTCGCCGACAGCCTGCAGAGCCTGGGCGATTCGTTCAGCGAGGGCCTGGACCTGGGGGATGTGGATGGGGATGACGATCTGGACGCCTTCGTGGCCAACTGGCCGGACCCGGACAAAATCTACCTCAACCAGGCCGCCTCCCCCAACCCCTTTGCCCAGGGCTGGCAGAACAGCACCGTGGCGACCCGTGGGCTGGCCGGGCTATACGGCGATATTGCGCTGGACGCCAGCGGCCGGCCGCACGTCATCTACGTCGAGCACCGTGAGGTCGTTTCCGGATTCGACGACCAGCTCTGGTACGCCTACTGGGACGGTGTGCGCTGGCAGCGGGACCTGGTGGCAACTGCCCAAAAAATGGGGGATCA
>JBFKII010000219.1:0-7160 GCA_041632295.1 Anaerolineales bacterium
GAGCCCATGTCCGGGTCCGACGCCGGCACCATGGCCAGCCGGGCGGTCCGGGATGGGGACGAGTACGTCATTAACGGGCGCAAATCCTGGGTGACCAGCGGGCCGGTGGCCGGTTTGATCCTGCTGTTCACCATGACGGCTCCCCAGGAGAAGCATCGGGGCATCACCGCCTTCATGGTCGAAACCGATCGAGCCGGGTTCAGCCGCGGCAAAAAAGAGCCCAAGCTCGGAATTCGGGCCTCGGCGACCAGCGAGATCCTGTTCGAAGACTGCCGCGTTCCGGTCGAAAACCGCATCGGAGAGGAAGGAGAGGGTTTTAAAATCGCCATGACGGTCCTGGACGCGGGGCGGATCGGCATTGCCGCCCAGGGGCTTGGCCTGGCGGAGGCGGCTTATGAAGCCAGCCTGCAGTATGTGCGCGAACGCGAGGCGTTCGGGCAAAAGATCGGCCAGTTCCAGGGGCTGCAGTTTAAGCTGGCGGATATGAAGATGCGCATTGAATCGGCGCGCGGGCTGATATACAACGCCTGCGAGGCAAAAGAGCGCTGGAAGCGGACCGGCGAGCGCTTCACGCTGGCCGCATCGCTCGCCAAGCTGGCCGCCTCGGAGACCGCCATGTTTGTCACCCACGCGGCGGTTCAGATCCACGGCGGGTTGGGGTATTCGAAGGAACTGCCGGTAGAGCGCTATTTTCGCGACGCCAAGATCACCGAAATTTATGAAGGCACCAGTGAAATTCTGCGCATGGTCATCGCCCGCCAGGAGACGGGATTGCGTTAGTGCCCGGGTAGCATGCGCCAGGATAGCGGTACCCACAGCGATCCGGAATTGGAGCCGCCTGGCCTGGAAGGGTCCGGCGGCCTGAAGACCTGGCTGCGGGGAGCGCTGGCCTTGCGGCCGGAGGGGGGGCTGATGCTGTCCGGGCTGCTGGTGTTGCTTGCGGTCCAGACCACGCGGGTGAACATCCCTGGGGAATATGGCTGGTTTGCGCCTGCCATGACCGTGCTGGGTGTGGTGATCTTTTTGCTGGGTGCGCAGTCGGCCGGGCGCCGCGAGTTGCCTGGCTGGTTGTCTGCTGGTCTCGGGCGGGTGGCGGCGGCCCTGCAGGCCCATCCCGTCCAGGTCGTCTACAGCCTGACCGCGGTTTTACTGTCGCTGACTGCAGCTTTTTCGATCGATTTTGGCCCGATCCTCGACACCCTGTTGCCGACGGTGATCATCTGGCTTGCCGGGATCTTGTTCGCCGTCCTCGGCGCCTGGCAGCCGGGCGCCGCAAATATCGATCGGCGCCGGTTGCTGGTTTCCGCGCTGGCGCTGGGGCTGCTGGGCCTGCTGCTGCGCGCCACATCGACGACCGACATCCCGGTCGCCCTGACGGGGGATGAGGCCTCCATGGGGCTTTCGGCATTGGCTTTCGTGAAGGGGGAGGCGAATAATATCTTCACTATCGGCTGGTTTTCATTTCCCTCCCTTTTCTACTTTATGGAATCGCTCTCGATCCGGATTTTTGGACAGACGACTTTTGCACTGCGCCTTCCGGCTGCGCTGGCGGGTGCGCTGACTGTCGCCGGGCTCTATCTGTTCGGAAGGGCCATGTTCGGCCGCCTGACGGGCTGGCTGACTGCGCTGTTTCTGGCCGGGTTCCACTTCCACATCCACTTCAGCCGGCTGGGGTTGAACAATATCTGGGATGGGCTGGCTTATGTCCTGGCCCTCGGCAGCCTGTGGTACGGCTGGAAAACGAACCGCCGTGCATTTTTCATCCTCGCCGGCCTCAGCCTGGGTGTGGCCCAGTACATGTACGTCAGCAGCCGGCTGCTTTTTGTGCTCATACCCGCCTGGATGGCGATCGCACTCCTGATCGACCGCACCCGGCTGCGTCAGAACTTCGCCAACCTGGTCTGGATGGGCCTGGTCACTTTCGTGGTGGTCGCCCCGCTGGCATATTATTTCGCCAATAATCCCAATGAGTTCATGGCGCCTTTCGAGCGGGTTCGCCTGACCCCCGAATGGGTAACGATGCAGGCAGTCGAATCGGGCCGGTCTGAGCTGCGCGTGGTTGCGGACCAGGTTTGGCTGGCGCTGAAAGCCTTCACCCATGAACCGATCCGTGCCTGGTACGTGCCGGGCATCCCGCTTTTGCGCCCGGTCCCGGCCACTCTGTTCCTGCTCGGTTTGATGCTACTCGCCATTCGCCCGGGTGATATGCGCACCTGGCTGATCCTGCTCTGGCTGGTCGGGTTCGGCCTGTCGGCGGGGCTCAGCCACGACACTCCCGCTTCGCAGCGCTATGTTGCGGCTGCCCCGCTGGCTGCTTTGCTGGTGGGCTATGGGCTGGGGGAGACCGTGCGGCGCTTTGCCCTGGTCTGGCCGGAGCGGCGGCGCCTGCTGGTGGCCGTTGCGCTGGTGGGTATGGCGTTCGTTTCTCTCGATGACGCCCGCTTTTATTTCACCGAGTTCACGCCCCCTACACGCCTGTTGGCCGACAACAATATGGTCGCCCAGCGCCTGGCGAATATCTTGCAGGCCAGGCCGAAGGAGATGCGTGTGTTTTTCTTCGGCGCGCCCCGTATGGGTTTCTATTCTTTGGCCAGCGTGCCCTACCTGGCCCCGCATATCGAGGGGTTCGACATGAACGCCGGTTGGGGATCGCCGGAAAATCCGGATGTCGTCGGGGATGCTTTGATGTTTGTGTTCCTGCCGGACAAGGAGTCGGACCTGGCAGGCGTGCGCGCCGCATACCCTGGAGGTGAGCTGTTGGAAGAGACCACGCCCGACGGCGACCTGATATTCTGGCGATACGAGGTTCCGGGGTCGCCCTGACCTTTCAAGGTGAATCGATGAAAGCTGCCTATTTTCATACGCATGGCGATTCCTCGGTGATGGAGTACGGCGACCTACCGGATCCGGAGCCCGGACAGGGGGAGGTGCTGCTGCGCCTTGAAGCAGCGGCGTTGAACCGGCTGGATATCTGGGTGCGCGCCGGCTGGCCCGGCCTGCGGTTGGAACTGCCGCACGTACCTGGCGCCGATGGGGCCGGCACGGTGGTTGCGCTGGGTCCGGGTGTCACCGGTTGGGAGCCGGGAGACCGCGTGGTGGTCAACGCCAACCTGAGCTGTGGCCGCTGCCGGTTCTGCATTTCGGGGCAGGATAACCGCTGTGTGCGCTGGGGGATGGTCGGGGAAACCCGCACCGGCACGAACGCCCAAATGCTGGCCCTTCCGGAAACAAATATTTACCAGATCCCTGAGGGATTCGATTTCGCTGCGGCCGCCGCGGCCGCGCTGGTCTTCCAGACCGCCTGGCATTCGCTGATCACCCGCGGGCAGGTGCGGCCTGGCGAGTCTGTCCTGGTTGTCGGCGCGTCGGGAGGCACCAATACGGCTTACATCCAGGTCGCCCGCCTGGCCGGTGCACAGGTGTACGTGGTAGGGTCCAGCCCGGAAAAGCTAGACCTGGCCTCAAATCTGGGCGCGCACCACCTGATCGACCGCTCGCAAGAGCCGGATTGGTCCCGCACCGTTTACCAGATGACCGGGCGGCGCGGGGTGGACATCGTGGTGGACAACGTCGGGACCACATTCCCAAGTTCGTTCCGGGCAGCGCGCAAGGGGGGGCGGATCCTGACCGTCGGGAATACCGGATCGCCCCGTTTCGAGATCGACAACCGCTACATTTTCGGCAAACACCTTTCGATTCTCGGTTCCAGTATGAGCACACGTGCGGAGTTCGCCGAGGTGATGGACCTGGTATTTGCCGGGAAGCTGCAGGCCGTGATCGACCGGACATACCCCCTGTCCGAAATCCAGGCCGCCCATGCGCGCCTGGATCAGGGCGAGCAAATGGGTAAAATTATCCTGTCGATCCCATGAAAAAAAAACGGCCGCGGGGCGTGACATTTTTGGCGCTGGGTGTTTTAACCCTTGCGGCATTATCCTGGGCCCGCGCCGTGATGAGCCTGCGCCTTTGGGAATTTTTGGGCAATCTTTCTGCCAACGTTCATCCGGCATACCTTCTCGTCACAGGCAGCCTTTTCGGTGCAGCTGCCCTCCCCCTGGTCTGGGGGCTGTGGCTGGGGCGGCCCTGGGCGCCGAGAGGTGCGAAAATCTTTTTCGTTTCACTGGTGTTGTATTACTGGCTTGACAGGCTGGTCCTGGGCGTGTCGATCACGGCCCGATCCAACTGGCCGTTTGCCCTTGGCCTGACGACAGCCATGCTCGTGTGGATATTCTGGCTGTTCTCGCGCCCCGCCGCGCAGGCTTTTTTCCGATCCGGGTCCTGAATTCGTCGAATGCCTGATGCCGGGGCAGTCAACCCGCAATTCCGCAACCGGCGCTGACCGCCATTAGCGAGAAACTGGAGTTTTTATGACCAACGATAGCATGGAAGCAATCCAACAGCTTCGGGAAAAACGCAGCCTTGGACGGTTGGGCGGGGGGCAGGAGCGCATCGAGTCGCAGCATGCCAAGGGGCGCCTGACCGCCCGGGAAAGGCTGGACTTGCTGCTGGACCGGGGCTCCTTTCGCGAACTGGACCCTTTCGCCTCCCACCGGGAAACGGCGTTCGGCCTCGGAGAACAGCAATTCACCGGGGATTCCGTCGTCACCGGCTGGGGCACCATCGAGGGCCGGCTGGTGTACGCCTTTTCCCAGGATTTCACCGTTCTGGGCGGCAGCCTGGGGGAAACGCATGCCCGCAAAATCCTGAAGATTCAGGAGCTGGCCCTCAAGAACGGGGCACCGATCATCGGGCTGAACGACTCAGGCGGTGCGCGCATCCAGGAGGGCGTGGTTTCCCTGGGCGGGTACGCCGATATCTTCCTGCAAAACACGCTGGCATCGGGGGTCATCCCGCAGATCAGCGTGATCATGGGCCCGTGTGCCGGCGGCGCGGTGTATTCCCCGGCCCTGACCGACTTTATTTTCATGGTGCGAAACTCCTCCTACATGTTCGTCACCGGCCCGGACGTGGTCAAGGCCGTCACCCACGAGGACGTTTCCTTCGAGGAACTGGGCGGCGCCAGCGTGCATTCGGAGACCTCAGGGGTTTGCCACGTGGTTGCAGACAGCGAGGCGGATACGCTTTACATGGTCCGCAAGCTATTGAGCTACCTGCCGCAGAACAACATGGAGGACCCCCTGTTCGCTCCCCCCGATGACAACCCCTTGCGACGGGACGAAACCCTGGATGCGATCATCCCTTCGGATCCAGGAAAGCCCTACGACATCAAGGATGTGATCCGGTTGATCGTGGATAACGGCGAGTTCTTCGAAATCCACGAAAATTACGCCGCCAATATCGTCGTTGGCTTTGCCCGCCTCGGCGGCCACAGCATCGGGATCATCGCCAACCAGCCGCTCGTGCTCGCCGGGGTGCTGGATATCGACGCTTCGGAGAAGGGCGCCCGTTTTGTGCGATTTTGCGATTCTTTCAATATTCCGATCCTGACGTTCGAGGATGTCCCCGGGTTCATGCCCGGCACCACGCAGGAGCATGGCGGCATCATCCGCAGCGGTGCAAAACTGCTGTATGCCTACTGCGAAGCGACGGTCCCCAAGCTGACCGTGATCACCCGTAAGGCCTACGGAGGGGCGTATTGTGTGATGAGCAGCAAGCACATCCGCAGCGACATCAACCTGGCCTGGCCGACAGCCGAGCTGGCTGTGATGGGGCCTGATGGGGCGGTCAACATCATCTTCCGCAAAGAGCTAGCTGCGGCAAAGAACCCCGAGAAGCGCAAAGCGGAACTGGTGGCCGAATACCGGGCCAAGTTCGCCAACCCTTACGTTGCCGCCTCGCATGGCTTCATCGATGACATTATCGAGCCCAGCGATACGCGTCCCAGGCTGATCAACGCCCTGGAAATGCTGACCAACAAGCGGGATCTGAACCCGGCCAAGAAACACGGGAATATCCCACTATAGGTGCAAGGGGCCACGTACCACGTGCAGCGCGGCACCTGGCATCTGGTACGTGGCACGTGGTACATGGTACGTGGCATTTGGCACCGGGTATATTTTTGGAGAGTTTATGTTCAACAAAGTGCTGGTAGCTAATCGTGGCGAAATTGCGGTCCGCATCATCCGCGCCTGCCGGGAACTGGGGCTCGACACGGTTGCGGTTTTTTCAGACGCCGACCGGCATTCGCTGCACGTGCGTTACGCCACGGAGGCGTATCACATCGGTCCCTCGCCCTCCCGGGAGTCCTATCTGCGGGGGGACCGAATCCTGGAAGTCGCCAAAAAAGCGGATGCGGGTGCGATCCATCCGGGGTACGGATTCCTGGCGGAAAGGTCCGACTTCGCCCAGGCCTGCCTGGATGCGGGGATCGCCTTCATCGGTCCGAACCCTTCTTCGATCGCAGCCATGGGGGACAAAATGGTTGCCCGGTCGACGGTTGAGAAAGCCGGGGTTCCGGTGGTACCCGGTACGGAGGGGGAGGGCGGCCTGACCGACGAGGAGTTGTTGCGCGTCGCCCCACAGATCGGGTTTCCGCTGCTGATCAAGGCCACGGCCGGGGGCGGCGGAAAAGGCATGCGCGAGGTGAACGCGCTTGAAGAAATGTCGGATTTGCTCACCTCCGCCCGGCGGGAAGCGGAATCGGCTTTCGGCGACGGGAATGTGTACCTGGAAAAGCTGGTGGAGAACGCCCGCCACATCGAAATACAGATCCTGGCCGACCAGCACGGCAATGTGATCTATCTGGGAGAGCGTGAGTGCTCGCTTCAACGGCGGCACCAGAAGCTGCTGGAAGAGGCCCCTTCTCCTTTTATCCTGAATGACGAGGATCTGCGGCAGCGGATGGGTGCTGTGGCGGTCAAAGCGGCCGAGTCGGTCGACTATGTCAATGCCGGGACAATCGAGTTCCTGGTGGATAAAGACAAGAATTATTATTTTCTGGAAATGAACACCCGTCTGCAGGTTGAGCACCCGGTCACGGAATTTGTGACCGGTATCGACATTGTCAAAGAGCAGATCCGGATCGCGCGCGGCCGGCCGATGCGCTTCACCCAGGAAGACGTCAAGATGAACGGCTGGGCGATCGAGTGTCGCATCAATGCCGAGGACCCCTACAATAATTTCTTGCCCTCGAGGGGCAGGATCGTCCACAGCATTCTTCCGACTGGCCCGGGGGTCCGTGTGGACACAGGGGTGTATCC
>JBFKII010000220.1:0-7153 GCA_041632295.1 Anaerolineales bacterium
CCGGCAACCCCCAGAGGTCGAGCACGATTGGGCCGGCCTGCGCGGGATGGGGCAGTCCGTGATCCTTCAAAAACCTCTGGACAATTTCTTTTCGCAATGGCGCCTTGATTCCGAAAAAAGGGAACTGGTCGCGCATGTATTTCGCCATCTCGACAGCGTTTTCCGGGTCCGCATGCTGCCGGAAAGCCGATTGGAGTGGGATAAGGTATTCCTTCATCGAGGCTCCTGGGAAAGTTTTAGGCGGCCGCCTTTGTCAGCAGTTCGAGCAGCCTGGGAGCGGCTTTTTCCAGGCTGTAGGCCTGCTCCACGCGGGTGCGCCCGGCGGCCCCCATGCGGCGACGCAGGCTGGCGTCCCCACAGAGTGTTTCGAGCGCATTGAGCCAGGATCCCTGGCTTTCCGCCAGAAATCCGTTGACCCCATCCTCCACGATCTCAACATTGACCCCCACCGGGCTGGCGACCACCGGCAGGCCGCTGGCCATGTACTGGATCAGCTTGTAACCGCATTTGCCGCGCTCGAAAGGCTCGTCCGGCAGCGGCATGATACCCAGGTCGAATCGGGCCAGCTCCGCAGCCTCGCTGGCTTCATGCCAGGGCCGCGTCTCCACCCTCGCGTCGAAGTCCAGTGGGCTTTCCGCGCCGATCAGGGTCAGCTGCGCTTCGGGGTGGTTGCGGAGGAACTGTTTCAAGGCGTCTTGCACCAGCCGCAGGTAGCCGGCGGTCACCGGCGCCCCGATCCAGCCGATACGGAAGGTCGGCCCGCCGTGGGGCTGGAATGGCGGGTACCGCTCCATGTCCACCACGGTCGGCAGGATTTCCACCTGGCGCGCCCCCGCCTGCCGGGCCCGATCGGAAAGGTACGCGTTCCCCGCCACGACCAGCCGCGCCCGGCGCATGACGGCGTCGATCTTTTTGCCGAGGAATCGCCGCACGAGGGCGCTATGGTACCGGTCGTAGCGGTGAAAGGTGGCGTCATCATAGTCGACGGCATACGGGACAGCCGAAAACGGCAGGGCCGGCAGCCAGGGCAGGAATTCCTTCTCCAGCCAGACCAGGTCGAAGCGGCGAGCTTTGCGTAGGGCTGCCGTCCGCCGTAGATACGCCCCCGCGAGCAGCCGGATCGGCTGTCGACGGCCGGCGTAAAGCCGCCGGACGTACTCGTCGGGAAAAAACGGAAAGGAAGTGATCTCCAGACCGTGCGATTCGAGATACGGGAGATACTGGTAAAAGCGCATCCGGCTGGAGGAACCCAGGCGCTCGTAGCGGGTCAGCAGAAGGATTTTCATCGCGCGCCCCGCCGGCCCTCTAGCAGGATGCCTGGCATCCAGCGCCAGAAGAGCAGGTAGCCCTGCAGGACTTCCCGCATCCCAGTAACCGAACCGCGCAGCAGCTTTTGCAGCAGACGCGGGAAGATCTCGACCAGCGCGGTGGCGAGGATCACGAGTCCGGCGGCCGCGGGATGGAAGTGCTTGCGGGCGTAGCGGATGCGGCTGCTGAGGTAATAGGCGAGGCGGCGGGCCTTGATCTGGTCCGTGGTGCCGCGCCCGGCATGGGCGGCCGCGGCGCCGGCGAAGTAAACGCTTTGCCAACCCGTTTGATGGACGCGCAGGCTCAAATCGACATCTTCAAAATACATAAAAAAACGCTCGTCAAAACCGCCAACCCCTTCAAAGACCTGCCTGCGGATGAGGAAAAAGCCGCCCGGGACCTGGTCGACCGTCCGGTTCCGGTCGTGTGGCCATTCGACCATGAAATGCGTCGGAAACAAGCGCGGCGCCAGGCGGTCCAGGCCCAGGATCTGAGGCAGCAGCCTCCCCGGCGTGGGGAAGCGGGCGCATTGGCGCTGCACCACTCCCCGCCCGTCCTTCAGCATGACGCTGAATACCGCAGCGCTGCGCTGCTGTTCGGGCTGCTCAGCAAAGATCAGCAGCCTTTCTAGGGTGTCCGGCTGCAGGCGCACGTCGGGATTTAGGAAAAGCAAATAATCCGAGCGGGTCGTCCGGGCACCGAGATTGCAAGCGCGGCCAAAGCCGAGGTTGGCCTCGTTGTGCAGCAGGCGCAAGCTGATGCCGCGAGCTTCCAGGTTCATCGCCGAGCCGTCCGTGGAGGCGTTGTCAACCACGCGCAGTTCATCCAGCCGGAATTTTTCCCTTGAGGAGGCGGTGATGGAGTCGATACACCGTCGCAGATCAGGCCCGGCGTTCCAGTTGACGATCACGATTGTAAGACTCGGTAAGGGCATCAGAAGCTAGCGAGGGGCAGGTCAGGATATAGGGGAAATTGTCCTATTTGTGAGATATTTCACAGCAGTGACTGTCACCTTAAGGTGACAGTCACTCCCATTAAAACAAAAAAACCTCGCCCACAGATCCGAAATTGTATCCTGAAACCTGCGGGCGAGGCGGAGCGGGGGGAACGGATGGGTTTTACTTCACCCGAACGGGAACCTCACTGTACCAGGTCGTTGAGTTGACCCCGTCCGAGACGACAGCCGACACATAATACGTGTTGAGAGGAACGCCTGCCGTGTTCCAATAAACCATCCGGGAGTTGGCGTACAGGTCGATTTCAGGCACATCCGAGTGCTGAATCAGCGGCAAAAAGATATTGAATGCCAGGAATTCCATCGGCTGGGCCTGCCCGGTGGTGTTCATCGGGGTGCGCCCGTTGTTGGGGTTCGTGTCCGTGTCGTAATAAAACGTAACGTTCGCCCCGTTGGCGGGATCGGTCGAGTAATAGATCGGGAAAAGCTGACCCCGTGTAACAGTCTCTTCCCCCGTCAACATGACGTAATCGATATGCACGTTGTTCGGGTTGGGCAGCTCGAGGGGATCAAAGCGGAACGTCGTCGGATCCTGGTCAGTCCACTGCGTGCTGCCGGCCTCCAACGGCGCGTTGCGCAAGTCGAAGGAATAGGTGTGCCAGCCTTCATAGATCACCATGTCCTGGGTGGTGCCCACGTCGCTGCTGGGACCCTGCCGCCACCACAAAAACCGTTGCACCCAGCCTGTGCCGATCGACTGCTGCCCCGGAATATACATCCGGAAAGAGACGTTGTAATATTTGCTGCTGTCAATCCCCTGCGAACCATCTCGCAGCACGAGTTGCGGGTCGGAATTGGACGTCATACCGTTGAAGAACTCATTGTTGTAGTTGACCGAGGAAAAACCGCTCACATTGGAGACGTCCTGCGAATTGCGCATTCCCCAGGGATCGTTGAGAACGGTGCTGGCATAATCCGGACCGCTGGTGAAACCCGGTTTCTGGAATGTCAGCATGGGTGCGGATTTGATGGTCAGGTCCTGGGCCGAACAGGTGACATCCTGCCCCTGCACCATGTACACCGAGTAGGTGCCGGGCTCAAAGGACTCGGGCAGCGGGTAGGGATACTGGGCCCAACCCGTTTGCCGGGTCTGGAGCTGAGCGCCCCACTTGAAAGTACCGCTCTGGGAAGGGTTGTTGACGGTGCCGACCGGAATGCCGTTCTGGTTACAGCCACTCGGGCTGAGATAAAAAGTCAGCGGGCCGCTGCCGGCATTGGTCCAGTTGAAGTCCACCGTGTTGCTGGTGTCCTGGTTCGTCAGGCGCATCCAGTGGATCTGGAAGTCCTTGTTCTTATTGATCGGGTCCAGGCGCAGCCCTATCGGCTTCTGCGGATTGTTGTCCCAGCTACCCTGCATAGCGAAAGAGGGGTGGCTCATGTCAAACACGATCAATTCGCACGAACCGTCACTAGGAAATCGGTTCTGCTGTTTGAAGAACATCGGGTTCGAAATCCCGTTCGGGGCGCCCGTTGAAAAAGGCGACTGCTGGTAGAACCAGTAAATAAACGTCGCCCAATCGTTATCCACATTCGGGTTCGAGTCCGGGGCTTCGTCCAGGCACATATAGAAGGACAGGAGATCGTACTTGTTCGCATCGATCGGGAAGCGATCCCCCATTTTCAAAACGGATTGGGTGTTTTTGATCCCGGTCCACAGCATCCAGACCATCGGATCCGTGTTCGAGGGATTAATATCCCAATAGCCGTTCTGAGATTTGAAAGTATTGCGATCGATATTCTGGGTCGCGGTGGGAAAATCGGGGTACGGCGAGCCGTCCATATCCCACCAGCGGGAACCAATCACGTTTACATTGAAATCCGTCCCCTCTGAAACGACACTGGAGCCGAGGGAAAGGCCGGCTAACGGGCTGGCCTGCACCTGGCTAACGGCGGAAACACCCCCCATCAAAACGGCGAGAATTAAGATGATGCCGATCAGGACTTTTTTATTGGTATGCATGGCGACAAACTCCAAAACAGCCTGGGGCTGGAATTTTATTTATTTTCTTTCCGGTTTTTCCAAAGCATCCTTCCGGGCAGCCGGCCTTTGAACAACTGGCCGGCTGCTCGGAATTCGTCCCGCGTACAGGGACAGATGACGGGAAATCAGTGGTCATGTCATAGGCACTCCTTTCTGTCATTTCTTTGCTCCGGATAAAAAAATAAAAAATAATAAAAAAACTCTCTGGATTCGGACTGCTCCAGAGAGTTGTATATGTCAACTGTCCAGGCGGTCCGGCTATCATACGGTGTCCGGAACTGCAATCGACACCGCTTAGACCCGCAACTTTGCGTCCCTGCCTTTCGACAGGTTTGCCATTTGCTGGTTTTGAAATGTTGGTTCCTAACCGTTTATTTCAAAGGCGCTCCTGCACTTCATGCTGCCATTTTCTCAAGCCTCGCCACTGGGTCCGCCTCGGTTGGGGCGGCCAGCGCGGGCATGCGAAACGTGTGGGAGAGGTTCGGATTGAAATACGGGTCCCCTTGCCGCACCCAGGGCAGAAAATCACCCACACCGGTGCGGATGTCTTCCAGCGGGATATGGCTCCCGCGGGACTGCCCTTCAAAGTGGCGGATGGGGGCAAAGGGGGTGTAAACCACCCGGTACCCAGCCTGGTGGATACGCAGGCAGATTTCGATATCGCTGAAAGCCAGCACATACTTTTCGTCAAACCCGCCAACTTGCTCGAAGACCTGCCGGGGGAACAGGGCGCAGGCGCCGGTCACCGCCATGAAATTGCGGTACCAGTCGACGGAGCCGAAAATTCCTCCATGATGCTCATGGGCGCCGTAAAAAACGTGGCTGGCGTGGCCTTCCATGCCGAGCACCACGCCGGCGTGCTGGATGCGCCCATCGGGGAACAGCAGCTTGGTGCCCACGGCACCGATATCGGGCAACTCCGCCCAGCGCACCAACTCGTCCAGCCAATCCGGCTCAATGATTTCCATGTCGTTGTTCAGGAACAACAAGAAATCACCGGAGGCCACGGCGGCACCCAGGTTGTTGGCCCGGGAGTAATTGAAAGTCTCGTCGAAATCAACAAAGCGGACCCGGACGTCGCTGCGGAGCTGCTCGTAATAAGCGTAGGTTTCGGCCTCTTCGCTCTGGTTGTCCACCAGCACGATCTCATAATCCGGGTAGCGGGTCATCTCAAAGATGGACCCGATCGTCCTGCGCAGGTAATCGAGCTTGTCCTTGGTCGGAATGATGATCGAGACCCGCCTGCCACTGTGCGGCCAGCGCAGGCGCAGGCTGCCCGGGCGGTCGAATTCAGCTTCTGCCTGGGGCAGGCCGCGGCGGGCCAGGTGGTCCAGGACGGTTTTCTTTTGGGTCTCGAACACCCAATCCTTGGCGCGGAATTCTCCTGCGGTCGAGCCGCCGATCTGTCGCCAGTGGTACAGGATCCGGGGGATGTGTTCGACGGCTCCGGTGCGCTCCGCCACCCGCAGCGCAAGGTCCCAGTCCTGGGCGCCGTCCCTCTGCGGGTCAAACGGGCCAACTTCTTCCAGCAGCGCACGCCGGTAAACGGCATGCGTCAGGTAATTGGCCGACAAGAGCATCTCCGGCGACCAGCCCGGCTTGAAAAAGGGGTCCTTGCGGCGGCTTCCATCGGCGGAAAGCTTGTCCTCGTCGAAATAAATGACATCCGTTTCGGGCTTCTCGTTGAGCCGACGGACAACCTCGAAAAGCATGTCCGGGGCAAGCACATCATCATGGTCCAGGATGGCGATAAATTCACCCCGGGCCATATGCAGGGCGGCATTGGAGTTGCCGGATATGCCCAGGTTCTCACCCAGGATGGAGACCCGGATGCGGTCGTCGCGCTGCGAATAGTCTTGCAAAAGCGCCCGGACTCGCGGGTCGTCCCCGCCGTCCACCAGGCAAAGCTCCCAGTTCGGGTACACCTGGGCCAGGACTGATTCAATCGTATCGGCGAGCACGGCTGCAGGCGGGTTGAACACCGGCGTGATGAAACTCACCATTGGCCGGTTTTCAAAAGTCTCGGCTTTCGCCCGCAGTAGGTCCAAAGCATTCATGTCCGGTGTGTTCTCTGTGATCCAGCGCTGATACTCTTCATCAAAACTCGCCAGCGGCCTGGCGATCGGTAGTCTCCGCATTCGCCGGTACAGGTTCCCGAGCCGGGTCCGGAGCCAGCGGTAAGCTTTGACCGAAAAGGTTATCAGCCGGTTGGCCAGATCCGTGATGGGTGTGGAGTCCGGAAATAACCTTTTCTCGAAGGCGCTGTACCGGCTCAGCAATTTGAAAAAAGTGCCATCACGAAGCCGCTTCCAATCGCCTTTCAGCGCACGGATTTCTGTCTTATATTCTGCATGTTCAAACGAAAAAGTAATCACCCGAATTTCATATTCGGTTGCGATTTCCCTCCAAGGTACTGCCTTTTGGCGGAATAAAAAGGCCCCCGGGGCAGTTTTCAGGCGGTCAAAATCCGGATCCAGATGGTATTCCCGGGCCGATAGGCAGGCGACCAGCGGTCCGAGGGCCTTTTCGAGCGGCTCGCCACGTGCCTTGCGAGCCCCCAATGGACCCAGGTCGACCAGGATCTGGGTGGAGTGGGCGGTTATGTTGGCGACGACGCGCTCCAGATCTTCCGTCGCCAGGCCCAACAGCCCGTCCAGGACGATCAGCAGGTCGAAGTGCCGTCCGAACGGGCTATCCAGGCTGCCTTCCATGATACGAACCCCCCTTCCGAGCTGGCTTCCGCCAACCGGCTGCAGCTGCCATGTTTCCACCCCCAGAAAAGCCAGCTTCCCCGCCAGCGCCCCATCCGGCGCGCCGGCCAGCAAGGCTGTTTCCGGCTTGATTTCGGC
>JBFKII010000221.1:0-7094 GCA_041632295.1 Anaerolineales bacterium
CGTATTCTTCCTGAAAGGTGTAGCCCAGCTTCAGCGCCAATTCCTTCGAGGGCGGGTTGCCGGCGTCCCAATGCGGGTCCATCCCGTTTTCCAGGCACCAGCGCAGCAGGGCGCAGGACAGCGCGGTGGCCATGCCCTGCCGGCGGTAGGCCTCCTCCACGACCAGGCTGATCTCGATCCCCTGGCTGCAGACCAGCGAGGAGTAGGCGGTCCCGATCATGCGCCCTTCCTCCAATACGCAGTAGCCGATCCCGCGGGCATGAAAATCGGCCGGGGAGTCGAAATCGGAAATATCCGCCAGGCCGGGCTGCTCCCAGACCTGCGCGGCGATAGGGGGCTGTATGCGCTGAACCTTCCCTTTCCAGGGAGATGGCTCCCACAGGCTCTCCAGCCGTTCGAGCGAAAGGCGCTCGCTGGTGAAGCGGTAGCGCGGGTACTTTTTGACCTTTTCCCCGTAGGCCTCCCCCAATGCGTCGATCCAACCTGGCCCTGTGGACATGATCAGCCCGAAGGGGTCCAGCCCGGCGACCAACGCCTGTCCGCCGGGGCCGGCCGGATCGCCGGCCAGGTAATGAAACGGGCCGACTCGGATCAGGAAAGCGGTCGGATGGACGGGGTCGTCAACAAATGCGCTCCCCATCTGGTTTTCGATGACGCACTCGATCGACAGATCCACACGGGGGACGTCCCGGAATGCACGGGCCAGCAGAATGCGGTTCGCTTTTGTCAGGGGGAAAGGCTTCACGGTTGCGCTCTCCAGGCAGGTTTCATATTAAAACGATGGACCCGTTTATACCCCACATCCACGGAAACGCAATCTTGCCGCCTGCCTGGGGAAAGCCCCGTCAATCTGCCGCAACCACCACGCAGTTCTCCTCGCCAAAACCGTTGGGGGCATAGCCGTCCGCCTGCCATGCGTTGAACCATATTTCTCCGTTCGCCAGGTAGCGGAAGCGCACGTGCTCTCCTTCAGGAACCTCGATCACCGCCCGGTAATTTCCGTCCCGGTCCGCTTCGAGTAAGGTCGCTTCGGGATCCCAATCATTGAAATTGCCTGCGATGGCCAGGGTTTGGATTCCGATGCCCTCCGGCAGCTCCTCAGGGGGGACGACGAAAATCAGCTTGCAGGACTTTCGGGATTTGATGTGCTTTTTTTGGATCATCTTTCTCTCCTTTTCCGTTGGCGGTTGGTAAAAACCGATTAAGAAAACGGCCCCGGCGGCGATGGGCCCCGGAGCCGTTTTCAATGGGTGGCTTGCATATGTTTCAGGCGGAACGGGCCTGGATGAAGCGCTTCAGCGAGCGTTCCTGGTGCTGCAGCGTGCGCACTACCACCGTCAGCGCCAGGGTGATGGCCGTGAATAGCAGGCCCATCCCCAGGAAACGCAGCACGGCCAGCCATGGCCCGGTCGCCTGGATCGTTCCCAGGGCCTGCAGCAGGGCGGACCCGGTTGCGGCCTGGTTCAGTTCGCTGGCGATCGAGTGGTCCCAATATCCGGCGACTAGCCCGGTGGTCGCCCAGGCGATCACCAGTCCCAGGATGAGGACCATCCAGCCGGCCATCATGAGCATCGGGAATATCCTGGCGGCCCGTGGCTTTTCGGGTAGCCCGGGGTTCAGTTCCGCAGGCCACTTCGCCATCAGGTCTCCACCCAGGCTGCGCAGGGTGGAGGCGATCAGGCCCAAAGCCATCGTGATGGCCCCGAGCATGATCCCCAGGCCGGCGAACTTGAACGCCGGCACCCACCAGGCCAGCGCATGGCGGGTAACGTTGGCCCCCACCAGGGCGCTGCCCGCGGCCGCGCCTTCCCTGGCCGCTTTCGAGGCGCTGAAGAAATCGCCGTTGGCCGAAGCCACCTGCAGCGAAAACAGGAAGGCGATCAGCACGATCAGCAGCCCAATCCAGGCGAACATTCCGTATCGTTTCATCATCGTCTGTTGCATTTTTTCCATCATGGTTATTCTCCTCGTCAATAAATTTCCGAAGCCGTTTCAGTCGCCAGCCATAGCCGGTGCGGTCGAACGGGCCGCCCCCTGCTTCTGCACCACCTGCGGCAGAGCCTGCCGTTGCAGGTTCAGCGCATAAAGGATGCTGGCCAGGCCGTTGATGATCCCCATGAAGAGGAAACCCACACCAACGAACTTGAAGGCCTCCAGCCAGCTCGCTGCAGCGTGCACCGACCCCAAGCCTGCCAGAATGGTCGAACCGCTTTCGGCGGCATCGATCGCAATGATCGGATTGCTGAACACCGAAGAGGCGGCCCCCGCCACGCCCAGGGAGACGATAAAGCCCACCAGGATGACCAGCATGCCGAGCATCATCCAGGCCCGCATCAGCATCGCCGAGCGCGGCTTCGGGGGTGCCTTCCCCAGGACCTCTGTCGCCATTTTTTGCAGCCCGGTAGCGATCACACCCAGGGCCATGGTGATGCCGGCTAAAATCATGCCCACCCCCAGGAACTTGAAGTACGGCAGCCAGACCACCGTGCTTTCAATCCCCGATCTCACCTGGGCCAGCTCGAGGCTGGCATCGCGGACCGCCTTATCGACTGCATAATACGCTGCGGCGTTGGCGGCATTGAAAGCGCCGACGATCAGCGCAATGACGACCAGCATAAAGCCCATCCCGATCATCATCGGGTAGTGCTTCATCATGTTTTGCATCATTTTCTCCATCTCAATCTCCTTTATTCATTTCCTGGCGCAATTACCGGCCGCTCATCAGGGCGATCGCTTTCTTCAAGCCGCCGGTGCGGCGCTCCAGAATGCCGGGGATGGCCGAGAACAGCAGCGCAATTCCGACCATGAAAGCAGCCACGCCCAGGAACGTGAGCGGGGCCAACAGCCTGGGCCACCAGGCCAACGCGGCCAGCTGACCCAAAAGCTCCGAACCGGACGCCGCGGCATCCCGGGCGGCTTTGGGGTTGCCGCCCCAGTAAGCCGCGCCGGTGGGCGAGAGCACGAGCGCCTGGACAAGGATCGAAAAGCCGATCAAAACCCATCCCGTCACGGTGAAGAGTGGGAAGAATTTGAGTCCCCGGGTCTCTTTATCCAATTTCGTCAGTGGAACAGCCATGGAACACCTCCAAATGAACAACTTGTTTGTCGATGTTCTGAGTGTATCGATCTGGGCCCGGCGTGCGGAAACGGTTTGGCTACTGGGCGGTGACGGTTTGGTTCAAAAAAAAACCGCCATCTGTCGATGGCGGCCGCTTGCGAGTGCCTTTTTACTCCGGTCTGACCAGGCGGTAGCCCACCCCGCGGACATTCTGCAAATAGCGCGGCTTTGCGGGTGTTTCCTCAATTTTTCGCCGCAGTGAAAAAATATGGCGCTTGACCAGTTCTTTTGCCTCGTACCGTTCGGCATCGTATCCCATGCCCAGCCGTACCAGCTGCCGGTATTCCAGGACTTCTCCCAGGCGGCGGGCGAGCACCACCAATAGGTCAAATTCGGTTGGGGTGAGCGCCACCGGCACCCCTCCCACCCGCACTTCGTGGCCGCGCGTGTCGATCTGCAGCGCGCCGATCCGCAGGGTTCTGCCCCTCGCGGGCCGATCTCTGCGCGGTTCAATTTCCGTCGTATCGTCAAATTCCCGCAGGGTCTCCAGCCCACCGGCCAGGGAATCCAGCAGCTGCGCCTGCGCACGCCGCTTTCGGGTGGATACGACCGCTTTGGAAACCGCCTGGCGGATCTCCGCTGGCCGTGCGGGCTTGAGCAGATAATCGTGCGCCCCGGCCTTGATAGCTGCCATAGCGGATTTCAGGCTGCCCTGCCCGGTGAGCAGCAGCACGCGGATGTGCGGCCAGCGCTGCCGGATCTCGGCCAGCAGCTCCAGCCCGGACATCTCGGGCATGTGGATGTCCAGCACGACCACCTCGCACGGGTACGTTTCCAGGACCTCGAGCGCCCGAGCGCCGCTGTCGGCCTGCTGCACCTGGTGGCCGTCTCCCGCCAGCACATCCGCCAGCCCGGCCAGGATGTTCGCCTCGTCGTCGACGATCAGCACTTTGCCATTCGGATTTTTCACGCTGCCACCTCCTCAGCCTGCGGCAATAGGACCCGAAAAGTGGTCCCGGCTCCTGGTGCGCTTTCCACCTCCAGAAATCCGCCGTGCTGGACGACGATGTCGTGACTGATGGCCAGTCCCAGCCCGACGCCCTGGTGCTTGGTGGTAAAAAACGGCTCAAACAGCTGGTCCAGCACCTCCTGCGGCATGCCGACCCCGTCATCAGAAAAAGTCACCGCCACCCGTCCATTTGAAACACAGGAATTCACCCGCAGCTGGCCGCCCCGCGGCATGGCGTCCGCCGCGTTGAGCACCAGATTGAGGAAAACCTGCTTGATCTGGCTTCCTTCGGCCAGCACCGGGGGCAGGTCTTCCCCTCTGGATCGTTCCAGGGCGATACGCCCGTTCTGCAGCTGCTTTCTGGCCAGGGCCAGGACGTCGTCCAGCAGCGTGTCCACCTCGATTGGGCTGCGATGCACCTGCGAGGGCCGCTCAAAATCCAGCAGCCTCTGCACGATCTCCGAAATACGAGAGACCTCCTTCTGGACGATCTCGAGCCGGTCCAGTGCCTGCGTGGGGACGCTCGCTTCCCGGCGTAGGTCTTTCTGGACCAGGTCTGCCTGCAGCAAGACGGCCTGCAGCGGGTTGTTGACCTCGTGGGCCACGGAGCCGGCCAGCCGGCCTGCGGCGGCCAGTTTTTCTGAGCGGATTGCCTGGGCCTGGGAAGCTCGCAGGGCGGCGGTCCGCTGCTCCACGCGGGCCTCCAATTCGCCTGCCAGTTGGCGCAGCTCCCCGACCAGCCGGGCGTTGGCGATGGCGACCGCCGCCTGGTCTGCGAAGACGCGCGCCAGCTGTAGCGCCTGGTCGTCAAAGGCGTGGTCCCGATCCCGGCTGTACAGGTTCAGCACACCGACCACCTGGTCGCGCACGATCAGCGGCAGGGACAGCACTGAGCGCACGCCGTCCTGCACAATGGCGGGGTGCACGCGCGGGTCCGCCGAGGCGTCCGGGATGGAAAGGTGCACCCGGTGATCGAAGACCCAGCCCGGCACCCCCTGGTTGAATTCAAAGGCGATCTGATCGATCAACTCTGCAGAAATTTGATGGCCGGCGGCCACCCGGTACAGGTTGCTTTCCGGGTCGAGCCTGAAAAGCGCGCCGGCATCCATTGGCAGGGTTGCGGCGGCCTTTTCCATCACCAGACGCAGCGTCTGGTCCAGGTCCAGGGAAGCAGCGATCTCCCGTCCGGCCGTGTTGATGGCCGCCAGCTGCCGCGACAGGCCCTGCGCGATTTGCGCGGCCGCGATCAACCGGCGGTCTTTTTCGTGTTCGCGGGTGGCCAGCCAGCCCACGACGGTGCCGGTGGAGAGGTAGACCACCACCAGCGGCCAGAGGTTGCGTAAGGCTTCTGCCCTCTCCGCCGAGTCTGGCTGCAGCCCGAGGATCAGGCTGGTAGCGATCACCACCAACAGAGCGAGAAAAATCCCGCCGGAGAGGCCGAACAGCATGGCGCCCCCGGCCACCGGGATCAGCGGCAGGGCGTAAAAAGGCAGCGCCGGGCGGCTGGCAGCCAGAAAGGCCAGCAAAACAGCCAGGCTTGTGAACAGGCCGATTTCAGCCAGGCGGTGGGATAAGCGGGTCTTCATCGATTCAGGTTTGCACCGTCAGCCAGGCGACAAGCTGGAGTGGCAGCAGCACCAGCATGGCGACCACGGTGGGTAGGGGGGAATGCACCCGGGTATAGCGGGTGGCGGCCCAGATCACCACGGGCAGGGCGGGGAAGCTGCTCCACACCACCCGGGGCGGCAGGATCTCGCCGATCAGCAGGGGCTGCAGAGCGAAGCCGAGCAAAGCAGCGGACCAGTAAAGCCGGCGCAGCTGCGCGGGTCCCAGGCGGGCGGAAAGGGTCTGCTTGCCGACGGTCCGGTCCGCCTTTCGGTCCGCCCAGTTGGTTGCCAGAATCAGCACGAAGATCAGCAGGGCAAACGGCAGGCAGCCGACCACCACGCGCCAGTCCATCGCGCCACTCTGCACCGTGTAGCCGTACAGGGGCAGCAGGACTGCGATGATTCCGGCGTTGATCGCCTCGCTCCAGCCGCGCCAGGCTAGTTTGAACGGTGGTAGGGAATAGGCCAGGCCCAGGAGCGCGCCCAGCCCCCAGAGTGCCAGCGCATGCGGAACAAGTCCACCAAGGCGCGCAGCTGGAAACACCAGCGCGATACCGATCAGGCCGGAGACCAGAACTCCGAGCCGCGCCAGCCTGCGTTTGGCCGGAAATTCCTTCGCCACGCCGCTTCCCCCGGAAAAGGGGGTTCTGCGGGTGAGCGCATCCGTTTCCACGTCTGCATATTCGTTGGCGTAGTGGGCGGCGACGACAGCCGGCAGCAAGATCGCCAGCCCCCACAGGAAATTTGAATTGCTCCAGGGAAAACCGCCTGCCCGGGCTATGAGCGCGCCGATCCAGTAAATCGGCGCAATCACGAGCAGCAGGAGCGGGCGCGCCATACGCCAGAGGGCGCATAGGCGAGCGGGGAGCAAACGTTTTTCGGCCCGGGTCTGTGGTGCGAACGGCATGTTCTCTCGACCCGTTGTCCCCGCGCCCCCTTACGTACGGCTGACTATCCCTCCTGATTTTGTGCATAGCCTCAATTAAAAGCCCGAAACAAAAAACAGCCCCGATTTTTTCGGGGCCGCTTTTGATAATTATCCGCTTTACATCACAGGCATCGTTTCGTGGACCATAATCTGGCCGCCGTCTGTCAGGATCGGGCAGCCCTTGGCCATTTTGACCGCCGATTCCATCGAATCAGCTTCAAGAACGGTATATCCGGAAGCGCTGGTGCTCTTGGCGGCATCGCTCACCGCACCATCGCTGCCAATTTTCATGGCGTTTCCGGAAAACGGATCCCCGGGATCCGAGACAGCCGCACCCAATTTTTCATACCAGGCCCCCCAGGCTGCCATTACTTTGGCCTGCTCCTCTTCAGCTTCCGGCATGCCGCCGCCAGAATACATCAATACGTACTTTGCCATTTTTTGCTCCTCTCTTTGCGGTTGAATACAACCTGTTAATTATACTTTCCTGCC
>JBFKII010000222.1:0-7089 GCA_041632295.1 Anaerolineales bacterium
GAGCGAGATCGATATCTGTGTTGCCAGGGTGGCCAACAAGTCGCCGGAGGAGGATTTGCCCAGAATCGGGTCCGCGCCGTAGACTTCGATCAAGCCCGGTTTGCCATCCACGCATAACGGGGTGCAACACAGGTATCCCTCCGGGCCGTCCTGGGATAAAAGCCTGGAGGTGCGCCAATCGCTGCCCCGCTGCGCAGCGTCCAGGATCGTCCGCAGGGAATCTTGCCGGCGGTGCCCGGCCCAGGCGTCATCGCCGCTGGAATGCACCTGCTCGCCGTTCAGGGTAAAGCACACATATTCGGCGGGCAGCAGCCGCTCCAGCGCGTTGCAGGCTGCCTCCAAAACCGCCTGGGGCTCCAGGCGGGCGGCGATGTGATGGCCGGCCCGGTTCAGCATGGCGAGCTGGGCCAAATGAGAATCGATCGCTACCGACATGCCCTCAAATGCCGCCATCAGCTCGCGGATCTCATCTCCGGCGAACTTCCGACCCGCAGCGGTCTCCACTTCCGCAGGACCGGTGTTCAAGCGCGTCTCGACAAACCTGCGTACATCGCGCGTGAGCAGCATGATCGGGTTGGCCAGGCCGCGCGCCAGGCTGAACGCCATCAGCAGTGCCAGCGATGAGGCGGCCAGCAATATCAAGATCGCAGTCAGCCGGAAGGACCAGATCGGCGCGAACAGAGAGGCGTGCTCAAAATTCTGAACCAGCAGCCATTGCGGCCCCCCCTCCCCGTGCGGTGCAACCAACTGGTGAACGAACACCCGGCGGGAACCCTGTGCCGGATCATGGAATGGCAATAAACCTACCGGCAGAAGACCATCCCGTAAGGCTTCCAGCCAGCTGGTCGCCGGGGGCGCGAAAATGCCGCCGGGAGCGGAGCGGATCGATTCCCAGGCCTGCCAGTCGTCCGCGGCAAAGCCGGCCCCGCTCCCCAGGTCGCGAGATCCGCCAAAAATTTTTGACAGGTCTGGATGGACCAGGTAATACCCTTCCTCATCCACCAGGGTCAGCAAAGCCTGGTCCCCGGTATCGGCTTCCACAAAGCGCAGGAACGGATCCGCGAACAAATTGACGATCACCAAACCCGCAGGGCCCCCATCGTGCCGGAAAAGGGGCGTGGCGTACCGGATAGTCGGGGTGTGCGGCACCTGCAGTTCGTCCTGCTCACGGTTGAGATCGAGCGGAGAAACGAACACCCCGCCCGGCTCCAGGGCCATCGTCGCGGCGAAATAATAGCGATCGGCTTTGTTTTGCAGCAATTCTTCCGCCACCACGGCGATCCCGGCAGCATCGGCTTCTACGCGGATGACTTCCATCCCGTCCGGATCCAGAAAGCGAGTCTGAAAGATCCCGGGGTGAGAGGCGGTAAAGGCGGCGAAATCGGACTCGACGGCTGTTTTCAATTCGGCTACGGGGGAATGTGCATTGATTAATGCCTGCAGCGAATCCAGGCGGCTTAAAAAAAGGATGTTCTCGCGCACATTTTTCAAATACCCCTCAATTTGCAAACCGCGCGAATTCAGGTCCGCCTGTGCATTATCCAGCGCCTGAGTCTGCAGGGTTTGGCTGGTGATCCAGTTGCCGTACAGCCCCGTCCCTATCAGGGGAAGCAGCACCGTTACCAGGAACGCCAGTACCAGTTTCGTCCGAATTGGAGATCGCACCAAATTATTGTATCAGTCAGCCAGGGAGTACAACGTCGGGTTCCTACCGCCAAAACCGGAAAGCGCGGCAAGCGACAATCAAAAGTGCATAATCCGGGCCTGGTGCTTCATGCGCTGCTGCCGGGAGGATTAAACCTTACAAATAATTAATCCGATTTGCAGGTTTCAGACGCTCTTGGTTTCGACACTGGCGGGAACCGCTCTACTCAACCAGCGAGTGCCGCCAAAACGGGCTTCGGGCTCAGCCGAACGGTTTCGACTGCAGTAGTGACTTTTAGTGCCGTCCGCCTCAACCTGCGTTTTGGCCTGGTTTCTTTGATACCTGTAAATCAAGTAACCAACCCGATGTGCACGTTTCATGAATTTGAGCCAAATCGCTGGTTGAGGAGCGAAAAACGCCCGACTCAACCAGCGATCGCCTAAAACCCGCACATTGGGTTAGCTAGTTTCTGGTGCGAAACGCGGCAGCAGCCACACTTCGCCTGAGTTTTCCGAACCTTCACAACTTATCCAACATTGGCGGCCTGATGCCGCCCGATCGAGACCAAGTTGTTGGCGATCACTGCCCACCCGACCCAGCGCTCGAACCCGACCCGGCCATGGTCCTTGCATCGGGCCATATCGAAACGGCGTTTGAGCACAGAGATACGTCCCTCGATGCCGTTGTGCCAATGCCGACCCCTGCGAAACCAGGCCTGCTTTTCATGCTGTTTTCGTTCTGCCGATTTGTAGCCGGGTTTGGGCAGCACGACCCTGGCGATCTCCCGGTCCTGGGCGGCCTGCTCGTTTTTGGACGAGTAGACCCCCCGGTCGGCGCTGGCCTGGGTGGGCGGTTTGCCGAACAGGTCGGCGTGACCATCCAGGCTGTCGGTCCACTGCAGCTGGTCGTTGGGGTTGCCTTCCAGCACATCCCAGCGGGTCACGATCCCGCCTTCGACCTCATCCAGCCAGACCTTGTGTCCGTATTCGACCGGCTTGCCGGCCTTGCCGCGCACGATGATGTCGCTGTGCGGCTCGAAGATCGAGACCAGCTTCTCATCGGCCGGGACCTGCTCGCCCGACAATACCCGCCGCACGGTCTGGTCGATGACCTGCTCAGCCCGCGGGATGAAGGTCTCCAGGGTTTCCACCAGGCGTTCGGCCAGTTTATCGGCCTGCGCTTTCAGTTCGGTCAGCACCGTTTGGGCCTGGGTGACCGTCTGGCGGACAATCCGGACCAGTTTTCGGTACGCTGCTTGACCGCGCTCCTTGTGGCGGCCGATCAGCTGGGCAGCCTGGCGGGCCGTGCTGCGGGCGCTGCGGGTGCGGTTGCGGAAAACGGTCTTGGCCAACTCGGTCTGCTCGGCAAGCACGGTTTTAGCCCGGGTCAGCGTGCGGCCCAGCACTCGCACGCTGTCGGCCAACAGCCGGCTGTCGGCGGGGACGGCGATATTCGTCTCGACCACAGTCCCGTCGGTGCGCAGTTTGCGGCCTTTAGTGACCTTCAGTTCCAGGGCCAGTTGAGTGATGCGCCGGTTGAAAGCCTCCAGTGTTTCCGGCTGGACCTGTGCAGCCCAGCGGATCAGGGTCGTGTCGTCCGGCACGACTTTGAAGTACACCCGGCAGAACATGCGCAGCACCAGGCTGTCTCGAACTCGCTGTTCGGTCTCTTCGTAGCTCCAGCCGTACAGCCGCCGCACCACCAGCATGCGCAGAATGACTTCGGCCGGGGTGGAAGGGCGGCCGGTCGTTTCGGTGTGCGGATGCCGCTGAGCCAAATCAGCTCGGATCAGCTGGTAAAGTGCCTCATCGTCCAATAAGTGGTCGATCTGGGCCAGTTCCGGGTCCATTTCGACCGCGAGGGTGTAGATGTGCTCAAAAAACTTGTCTTTTTCGTAGCTGTCCAGTAACATGAGTGCGGGCCTTTTGTTGCTGTTTGAGCGTTGCACTCATGACAACAACTCAAGGCCTATTTCGTTTCGCACCGAGAACTAGCTAACCTGATGTGCGGGTTTCAGCAAACCAAGCATCTTGAGCGGAAAACGGCTGATTATTTAGCCGTTTGCAGTCGAAGGAGCGGGAAATAACCGCTCGTACCGCATTCTTTGACTGCGTGAATGCGAAAAAGCAGCCTTCACTCCGCTCAAAAAGCTTGAAATTGGTGAATTTTTGAAAAACCTGCACATCAGGTTAATTATTTCTCATTAAATTGATCAGCAAGGACATAACCTTTTCGGAAAAATTCCGTCTGGATAGAAGTAACCGTTTGCAAGGCTACCGATGATCCAGACCGCCGTACACGGAATCCTCCAGCGCTTTTCCCCGGCACGCCGCGCCCGGCTCACCTTGGGTGCACTGCGCGCCGACGCCCTGGCCTCCGCAGCCGCCTTCGCCCTGCCGCTGGCGCTCTACCTGCTGACCGCCGCTCCCACCCTCTACAACCTGGACAGCGCTGAACTTACGGTTGCAGTCGCCACCGGCGGATTGATGCGCGCCACCGGTTATCCCCTCTATCTGCTGCTCGGCAGGCTCTGGTCCCTGATCCCCTTTGGGGATATGGGCTACCGCATGAATCTGTTCTCCGCCTTCAACGGCGCGCTGACCGTCTGGCTGGCCTACGCCATCCTGCGCCGGCTGGGGGCCGGGCGGCTGGCCGCCGTCTCGGCGGCCGGGCTGCTGGCCGTGGCGCCTTTCTTCTGGTCGCTCTCCCTGGTGGCGGAAGTCTACACCCTGCACACCGCCCTGATGGCGGGGCTGATCCTGCTGCTGATGGAGTGGGACCGCCGGCCGGGGCTGCTGCGCCTGGCAGCGATCACCGCCTGGATCGGGCTGAGCCTGGGCCACCACCTGGCCACCACCCTGCTCGTGCCCGGCGCGGCGATCTATATCCTCTCCAAAGCGCCGCGCCGCTGGCTGCGTCCTGCGCCGATCCTGGCCGCGGTGGGCGGCCTGCTGCTTGGGATGTCCATTTACCTCTACCTGCCGCTGCGCCTTTCCGCCAATCCGGCGTTCAACTACGCCGGCGTTTTCGATGAGTCCGGGCAGTTCCACCCTGTCGACCTGGGCAGCCTCGATGGCATGGCCTGGCTGGTCACCGGCGAGTCCTTCGAAGCGCAGATGCTGGCGTACCGCGGGCCGGCGCTCTGGCGTGAGACCCTTGGTTTTCTCAGCCACCTGGCGCGCTCCTTCCTTTATATCGGTATCGGCCCGGGGCTGCTGGGGATGGTCCTCCTGCTGCGCAGGAACTGGCGCTTAGGACTCGCCCTGATCGCCATGTTCGGCTTTTCCGCGTTCTTTTACATCGACTACCGGGTGGTCGACAAGGAGACGATGTTCCTGCCCACGTACCTGGTCTGGGCAATCTGGCTGGGGATCGGCTACCAGGAACTGATGCGCTGGGCCAGGCGCCTGCGCTTTCGCCGGGCGCTGGCAGCCACCTTCCCGGCTGTGGTCCTGGCCGGCCTGCTGTGGACTTATCCGCAGGTGGACCTCTCTCGGGATCACAGCACGATGCAGCGCGGCCGGGTGGTGCTGTCTCATATGGCCAGCAACGCCCTGCTTTTCGGCTGGTGGGACACCGTGCCTCCGGTCCAGTACCTGAAGCTGGTGGAAGGCGAGCGGGAGGACATCCAGGCCATCAACCGTTTTCTGATCTCCCATGCCGACATGTATACGTTGGTCTACGAAAGCGTGGGGCAACGTCCGGTTTACTTCGACAGCGTCCCGGAAAAATGGGACCAGGTTTTTACCATCACCCCGGCGGGGCCGGTTTATCGCCTCACCCTGCCTGAGGATATGCGGGAGGTGCATCCTGAACTCCATGAATATTCCATCCGGCCGCGTTGAATCCTTGGCCGCGATCTTTCAGGCCGCCAGGTTTTCGATCGTCGGCATCGCCAACACGCTCGTCGATGCGGTTCTGTTCTACGCGCTCACACAGGTGCTTTTGTTTCCGATCCTGCCGGCCAAGTGGATCTCCTACAGCGCCGGCCTGGCCAACAGCTTCTTTTGGAACCGCAGATGGACATTCCGGGCTGCCAGCTCCACGCCACTGGCGGCTCCCAAGTTTATCGGCTTCAACCTGATCGGGCTGCTGATCAACGCCGGGCTGCTGGCGCTGGCGCTCCATGTCTTTCGGCTGCCGCTTCCGCTGGCCTGGCTGGCGGCCACGGCGGGGGCCTGGCTGTGGAACTTCTGGACCAGCAAAAGACTGGTCTTCAAATCCTGAACATAAAAAAGGAAAAACCATGAAAACATTCGCCAAAACCTTCTACATCATCATGATCCTGGTTTCAGGGGCAGCGCTGATCCCCGTCCTGGGCGTGCAGGGCCGGACCTTCCGCTGGCAGAACTACGCCGGGCTTTACGAAACCCCCACCCCGCCGACGTTTACGCTGCTGATCAATCACAGCCACGGCGCCCCAGGCAGCTTCTTCACGGTTACCGGCACCGGGCTGCCGTCCAACACACCCATCAGCGTCTTTGCGAACGGCGTTCAGATTGCCAGCAACATCATGACCAACGATTTCGGCGAGGTGAGCTTCCAGCTGAACACTTCCAACGCTTCGCTGGGGCTCTATGAAATCACGATCTCGACCAATACGAGCGCATCCGGTCCGTCATCGGTCGCCTTCAACCTGATCCCGAACGGGCCGCAGCACCCTCCGACCGGCGGTGGATCGATCATCAACGTGCCGTCCGGGATCGCCGTGATCCAGCAGTTCCTGCCGTACACGATCCGCTGAGAGACCGGTTCCAATGAACCCAGGGATCCCGTTTTTTCTGGAGAAAGCCACGACCTGGCGCGCGCGCGCCAGGTCCATCTCCATCCCGCGCTGGGTCGCGGTGCCGCTGGTAGCTTTCGCCGTCACCCGGCTCGCCGTAGCGCTGGCTGCCGTCCTGGGCGCAGCGCTGCTGCCGGACAACCCGGCTGTGCCCCCCTACCACTTGCGACCGCCTGACAACCTACTTCTGGATGTTTTCGGCAGCCGTTGGGATACCGGTTTCTACGTCAGCATTGCGGAAGAAGGCTACCGCTACGAAGGCGTGGTGCTTCCGTCGGTGCCCTTTTTCCCGCTTCTGCCGCTGCTGATGCGGGCGGTCATGCCGCTCACCGGCGACGCCGTGCCGGCCGGCATCATGGTTTCCAACCTGGCCCTGCTGCTGGCGTCGATCCTGCTCTACCGTTTCGCCGCCCGCGATCACGGACCTGAAACTGCCGGGCGGGCGGTCTGGTATCTCCTGATTTTCCCGCTTTCGTTCTTCGGCTCGGCGATCTACTCCGAGGCGCTGTTCCTGATGGCGTCGATCGGAGCCCTGTATTTCGCACGAGCTCGTCGGTGGGAGGCGGCCGGTATCTTCGCCATTCTAGCTGGCGCATCGCGGTTCATGGGTATTATCGTTGGGCCGGTGCTGTTCATCGAGTGGTGGGTCCAGCGGCGCGCA
>JBFKII010000223.1:0-7086 GCA_041632295.1 Anaerolineales bacterium
CCTGTCCTATTTCCTGTTCGGGGACAGTGATTTTTCAGCCCGGATATTTGCAGTCCTGACCAGCATCGCCACCATCGCCATGATGTGGAAATTCCGGCCCTATCTCGGCCGTGCGGGTGCGATTGTGGCCGCCGGGCTGATGGTCATCTCGCCATATATGCTGTATTACGGCCGCTATGTGCGCAACGAGGCTTATGTCGGGCTGTTCGGCGTGGTGATGATTTGGGCGATCTTGCGGTACCTCGATTCGGGGGAAAATAAATACCTGTATTACCTGACCGCGGCGACCGTGCTGCACTTCACAGCTAAAGAGACATCTTTCATTTACACCGCCCAGGCGCTGTTGTTCCTCGGGCTGCTTTTCGTGCGTGACATCACCTCGAAGCCCTGGCCGAACAAGGACCAGCGCTCTGCCTTTCTGGTTACCCTGCTGGTTGCAATGCTGTTGTTCGGGGCATCTTATTTCTTCGTTTTCGGAAGAGGGGTTTTAGGGCCGCTCAGCGCCACGGATGTGGCCCCACCTGCAAATCCTGAAGAAGTAGTGGCCCCGACCATCATTCCCACAGCAAGGCTGGGAATCCAGTTGGGTATTGGAGGAGGTGTATTTTTGATCGCCTCCATGTATTTTCTGGCGGTCGGGTACGGCTTAGACAACCTTAAAAAGGAACGCGCCCTATCGATTATCATCCTCTTGTCCACGCTGATTCTGCCTCACCTGGCGGCGTTCATCCACCGCGTGATCGGTTGGGATCCGCTCGATTACAGCTGGCCGACCGGGATTCTGAGGACCACGTTGCTGGTCCTTCCGCTGATCCTGGTCGGCGCGGTCGTAGGCCTGTGGTGGAATCGGCGCCAATGGCTGATCAACGCCGCCATTTTTTACGCCATCTTCACCGTTTTCTACACCACGATCTTCACCAACGGCAACGGATTTTTCTCCGGGCTGGTCGGCTCACTGGGCTACTGGCTGGAACAGCAAGGGGTCAAACGCGGCAACCAACCCTGGTACTACTACCTTTTCCTGCAGGTGCCGGTCTACGAATATCTGCCGTTGTTGGGCAGTTTCCTGGCGCTTTACCTATACCCGCGCAGGTGGCTATTTGGCGGCGTGATCGGGGGCCTGGTGGCCGCGCTGGCTGGATACCATCTCAGCTATATCGTCCTGGGGGGGCTGTTTCCACCCGAAACCGCCTCGACCTTCAGCCTGCTGGCTTACGTCTTGATCATCGCGGCCGGAATCTGGATCGGGGCAATGGCCGGCGGCCGGTCGGGAATTGGCCTGAATGTATTGGCCGGTTTTGCCGGCGCTGCCGGCGGCTACTGGCTGGGAGCCTCCTTTGGTGAAAATTTCACCTTCCCCTCCCTGGTTCCATACCTGGTCGCCTTGATGGGTGCTGCGCTGGGCGTCTACCTGGCGGATCGATTCCGGGTGCCTGCGCTGCCGGAACCGGCAGAAGACGAAGACATCGCATCCCCGGTATCCACACCCGCCGGGGAAAACCTCAGCCTGCCGCTGCTTGGTTTCTGGACGGTGACCAGCTTCGCTGCCTACACGATTGCCGGGGAAAAAATGCCCTGGTTGACATACCACATCGCGCTGCCGATGATCCTGCTTTCCGGCTGGGGGATCGGCCAGATTATCGAAGGCATCGATTGGCAGAAGTTTGCCCGGAACCGCGGCTTGCTGCTGCTGGGCCTGCTTTTGATCCTCTTCATCGCCGTCATCGGGCTGGTCACTGCGCTTCTCGGCCCCAACCCCCCGTTCCAGGGTCCCGAGCTGAACCAGCTGCAGGCGACCACCAGCTTTGCATTTTCCGCCCTGGTGGCTGGCTTGAGCCTGGCCGGTATTCTGTGGATGATGCGGAGTTGGGAGAAGCTGCAGATCCGGAACGTCGGCATCCTGGCGTTTTTCGGTCTGCTGGCCTTTCTGACCACGCGCACGGCTGTAAACGCATCCTTCATTCGCTTCGACCAGGCCACCGAATATCTTGTCTATGCGCATTCGGCCGGGCCGGTCAAGGAAGTGCTGCAGCAGGTCGAAGAGATCTCCCGCCGCGTTTCGGGAGACCTGAGCATGGGCGTGGCATACGATGATGATGTGTCCTGGCCCTTCACCTGGTACTTCCGCAACTTCCCCAACCACCGCTATTACGGCGGCAATCCGACCCGCGACCTGCGAGACGTGCCCATCATCGTCGTGGGAGACAACAATTTCAGCAAAATCGAACCCGTTGTCGGGCAGGCCTATTACCGCTTCGATTACATCCGCATGTGGTGGCCGGACCAGGATTATTTCAATCTCAGCTGGGACCGGATCCGGAACGCGATCGCCAACCCGGAAATGCGCGCCGCGATTTTCAATATCTGGCTGAACCGGGATTACAGCTCCTACGGCACGTTGACCAACAAGGACATGTCCCTGGGGAACTGGAACCCGTCCGACCGCATGCGCATGTACGTGCGCAAGGACGTGGCCGCGAACATTTGGGAATACGGCATCGCCCCCTCCCCGGAAACTCTGGCGGCGGATCCCTACGAAGGAAAAGACGTCACCCTGTTGCGGGACCGCACCCTGGGAGGCAGCGGGTCCGATCCGGGGCAGTTCAACGCCCCGCGCGGCCTGGCCGTGGCGGCGGACGGCACACTTTATGTGGCCGATTCGCGCAACCACCGCATCCAGCACCTGACTCCTGATGGCGAAGTGCTCGCATCCTGGGGAAGCTTTGCCGATGCCACCTCCGGCGATGCTCCCGGCGGCACATTCAACGAGCCCTGGGACCTGGCGGTCGCCGCAGACGGATCGGTTTTCGTCGCCGATACCTGGAACCACCGTATCCAGAAGTTCAGCGCGGATGGGAAATTCATCACCATGTGGGGCTTCTTCGGCACCGCAGAAACCCCGGATGCATTCTGGGGCCCGCGCAGCGTGGTGGTAGATGCCCAGGACCGCCTGTTCGTCACGGATACGGGCAACAAACGGGTGGTGGTGTTCGATCTGGACGGCAACTACATCACCCAGTTTGGGGAGCAGGGCTTTGCTCCGGGCCAATTCGACGAGCCCGTCGGCCTGGCGTTGGATGGAGAAAGCAGGCTTTATGTGGCCGATACATGGAACCAGCGGATCCAGGTGCTCTCCCCCAACGGAGAACCGATCCGCAACTGGGAGATCTTCGGCTGGTTCAGCGACACGCTGGAAAACAAGCCCTACCTGGCGGTCGATCCTGAAAATGGCCGGCTGTTCGTGGCAGACCCGGAGGGATACCGGGTCCTGGAATTCACCACCGAAGGGGAATTTCTCCGCTATTGGGGGGATTATTCGACCCAAAGCAACGGTTTCGGGCTGGTCTCCGGCATGGCAGTCGATCCGGAAGGCGGTCTGTGGGTCAGCGATGGGTTCAACAACCGCCTGCTGCATTTCACGTTTCCGTAAAGCAGCCGGACGGCTCTCGCACAGAAATTCTTGGAACCAAAACGACGGCGCGATGCGCCGTCGTTTGTCTTGAAACCGACTGCCGGACTGCAGGTGCTGCCCGGTCCCTTATTAGGGCTGCTGGGCCGTCAACGGCAGGTAGATGCTCACCGGCGGCGGCTGGTCACACCAATCCAGGAAGGCCTGCATCGTTTCCATCCGGCCGTTCGACGGCAGACCCTCCCAGGCCATCGCCAGAAAAACGGTTTTGTAAACAACCGCATCTTTCGAGATCCCGGCGACTTTGCCATTCGAGGCCACCAGAGCATTCTGCGCGTTTCCGGGGGTCAGCACATCGGAATAATCGCTGAACGGAAACGAAAGGTTATACGGCCCAAGCCCTGAAAAAGCAGCACCCGCACCGGAAACCACGCTGTAAAAACCCAGGTCGTTGACGCCGGAATCCAGGCCCAGGTATGTGTTCATGAAGGAAGTCAGGCCGCGGTCGTACAGGTAATCCTGGCTGGAAATGAACAGGCAGCCGCCCGAATCGAGCCAGCCTGCGAGGCTGCTTTCACCCGCCGCGCCCGGACCCGCTGCACCGCCGAATTCGTTGCCCGTAAACCAGACCACAGATTCGTACGGAGCCAGATCCTGGCTGCCCGGTTCGTTATCGCTGTTGCCTGTATCCCATATGTCAAAAGCGACACCCAGGGCGTCCAGCGTGCCGGTGTAGGTGAAGCGAACGTCGGGCGTGTTGTCGTCATCGTCCACCAGCAGGACGGGCGCGATATCGCGCGTTGTGAAGCTGAACACCTGCGACCAGGCGCCCGGACCGCACAGGTTGCTCCCCCGGACGCGCCAGTAGTAAGTGGTCAATGGAGAGAAGGATTGCCCCGACACCTGGCTTGTGGCGGCGGTGTCGGCGCTGTATACGATGCTGGAAAAACCGGGGTCCCCAGCGACCTCCAGATGATAGCTGACGGTCTGGGGCACGGCGCTCCACACAAATGTGGGCACCTGATGGACGCCCACCGCACCGTCCGCCGGCGCAATCGGAGTGGGTTCGCCCGGCACGCCGTCGTACACCGTAAGAGACATAGGCGCATCGTGCTCGATGCTGCCGTCCGTGCCATGGACGTTGAAACCGTAAACGCCGCCCGGCGTCGTGCTGACCGTCAGATTCATGGTGCTGCTTCCCGGCACAACAACGTCCGCGGGTTGGAAGTTCGCCGAGCTGCCAGCCGGAAGGCCGACCGCCGAGAGGCTGACGGTTCCACTGTAGCCATTGCGGTCATCTACCTGGATGGCGGCGCCGGGTGCACCCGCCACGCATACTTCGAGCGACTCCGGAGAAGTGGAAATCGCATAATCCGGAGTCAGGATCGGCCGCAATACGAACAGCCCCTCCCCCATCCCGCTGACCACCACCAGGCCGCTGGCGTAATAGGGGTAGTTGCTCCAGGCACCGTTGAAAGATGTGCTGTTGTTCGGGGTATAGATGTCGAAAAAAGCCTCCAGCACCAGCGTACCGCTGATCGCCTGGCTGAGACTGTAGATTTCCAGGCCGCTGGTGTAATTGGCCTCGTACGCATAACCCTGGTGTATATAGAGGTTGTGGTCGATGGAGGCGTTGGGGCCGTCATGGAAACCGACCAGGATGGGGTTATCCAGATCGCTAACATCCCAGATTCGGGTGCGGGTGTTGTGACCAAAGCTGGCCTCGTCCAACTCATCATCCTGCAGCAGGTAGGACTGGTCCTCCGAAAGCCAGCCCTGGTGGGTATAACCGCTGCCGCTGTATGGCGATCTGGAAAGCTGCTGCGGATTTCCCTTATCACTCACGTCCACCACCGTGACCGTGTCTTCGTTGTATGCGAAGCAGATTTCCCGGCCTGCGTGCTGGGTATCCGGGCCCGCGTAGTTCACGCACTGGGCGTCGTGGGTGTAGCCGTCGGCGCTGAAGCATCCCGCGGCCGCCGGGCTGGCCGGCGTGGCGATGTCAATGAAGGTCAGTCCCCGGCTGCAGCTGCCCGTGTTGGTGCCGACCGCGTAGGCGAAGCCGCTGGCCTCGTTGATGACGATGTTGTGCGAGGTACTGAATCCGGTGTAGTGGGCCGTTTCCACCATGCTGACCGGTGGCGTGGAAATGCCGCGCAGCTGGGTCAGGTCCATGACCTGCAGGCCGCTGCCGATTGCCTCGCTGCCGATGAAGGCGTGGTTGTCGTAAACCTTGATGTCGCGCCAGCTGGAGCTGGCCACGCCCGAGGGCGGGGGCAGGTGCCCGAGATACACCGGGTTGACGGGATCGGAGATATCCACGAAGGCGGTGCCGTTGGTCAGCCCCATGATGGCGTATTCCTTGCCGTCCAGCGGATCCGTCCAGCCCCAGATGTCGTTGCCGTTGCCGCCGCCGATCTGGGCCAGGGGCAGGAACGCCATCAGGTCAACGTTCGAGCAGGGATACGCGCCCGCCATGCCGCCCACGCAGGTGGTGATGGCCTGGGCCGGCAGGTGCTGGTTGTGATGGTGGTCCTCGTGGAAGGCCCGCATGTTGTCGCGCGCATGCGGCGGAACCTGGCCGTTGCCCGGCATGCTGTCGTCATGGGCGCCCACCCAGGTGCCGGAGACCAGCAGGGCCAGCGCGGCCGCAAATGTGCAGAACGAATTTTTAAGGAAAGCGCGCGATTTACGCATGGGACGAAACCCCCTTAGGTTTTGGTTCACGGATCGACAAGGCGTGCGCACGGCACCTCCATGTGCACGGTTCATACCCATTATATAGGCGAGAACGACACGCGTTACCAATTGAGGGTGAAACCACCGGCAAGCCGAGGGAGGCGCGCCGGAGCCGGGGGCCTGTTTCCGGGGCACGGCTTAAACCCGTCCCGGGGGCTCTGCCTGTAACGCCCTGCTTCAAAAGGTCCCGCAAACAGGCCCCAGCCTCCAGGCCGGCTTTTGCCAAACCGCTGATGGCAGGTGCGATACGGCCGATTTTCAGGAGCCGCGGCCTCGCGGCGGCTGAGCGCCCTTACCGCAGCCGAATCGAACCCTTCCGCAGATCCACCGAATTCCGCTATCCTCCGGGCCATGCGCCTCAAACACTGCTTCAACACGGCGGATTTCCGAGAGTTGGCGCGGCGCCGCCTGCCGGGCCCGATCTTTCATTACATCGACGGGGCGGCCGACGACGAGGTCACCTACCGGCGCAATACCCGGGCCTTTGAAGAATGCGACCTGGTGCCGAACGTGCTGGCCGGCGTGGAAGAAATCGACATGTCGGTTACGGTCATGGGCCAGAAGCTGGCGCTGCCGGTGTTCTGTTCGCCTACCGCCCTGCAGCGCCTGTTTCATCGCGACGGCGAGCGTGCGGTGGCCCGGGCCGCGGAAAAATTCGGCACCATGTTCGGCGTGTCCGCTCTGGGCACGGTGAAACTCAAGGAAATCGGCGCGATGATTTCCACACCGAAACTTTTTCAGTTCTATTTTCACAAGGATCGGGGACTGAATGATGCCATGGTCGAGCGGGCCCGAGAGGCCGGGTTCGATGCCCTGGCGCTGACTGTGGATACCATCACCGGCGGCAACCGGGAGCGGGACCTGCATACCGGGTTTACCTCGCCGCCCAGAATGACTCTGAAAAGTCTGTTCAGCTATGCCACGCATCCCGGCTGGGC
>JBFKII010000224.1:0-7061 GCA_041632295.1 Anaerolineales bacterium
CCCAGACCTGGCTGCCAAGGATCTGGGCTGCGAACAGCGTGGTAAAAAAACCACCTGTGGGTGCCATCCGCGGCTGGACGTGGCGGTTCAGGGCATTGACCCCTTCGACCGCATCCCGCAGGCGATCGGCAGGGTCTCCGGGGATCGTCTGCGCGTAAAACAGTGCCTGTAGATAAGCCACCGCCTCCCGGCTTGCCGCCCCCCCGCCTGCCAGCCCCCCGACTCCGTCGGCGACGGTCAGCAAAATTCCACGTTGGGATTTATCGGCCTCAGCGGGTGGGAAAGCAAAAGAATCCTCGTTTGTGGAGTGAGTCCGGCCTTTGCGCGTGAAGGCAGCGTACGCCAATTCATCCAGCCAGGTATCGCGAAAATGTTCAGTTGCTGTCATTACCGAAGTCAATCTCACAATTGCGGCGGGAGGGGTCGCAATCCGCAACTTTGGTGGTCCCGTAGAAAATATCAAATTCGCCGTCCCAAATTCTTTTTCTGCGGGCGACTTTCAGGCGTTCCCCGACCTCTTCGCAGTCGAGATCGGGCAGTTTTGGATTCCCGGTGCTTTTAACCGCGATCACACATTCCCCCGGCAACAAGCTGTCCACCTCCCAATCCGCGCCTTCTATCTCAATATTCCCTCTCCGGAACACGAGAGAAGGCAAGTCTATCGGATGATCCCCATCATTTCGGATGACCATGCTATCGCTTTTGTGACTGGCTATCGTCAGGGAGAAAGGCGGGACGGGAAATGGCGACTCGGTCGGGGTGACGGCAGGCGTTGAGGTAAACGTCGGGGGGATCGGAGATGCGGTTGGTGTTTGGGAAAGGCGGGTGGGGGTCGGTGTGAGCGTGGTGGAGGGAGTCGGAGAAGGTCGCAGGGTGGGAGAAGATTCAACCAGATCCCCTGCCAGAGATGGGAAGGGGGTTTCCGCAGTTTCCCGAGTCCCGGCCAGACTGGCAATCCAGGCGCTGCCAGAAATTATCAAAACGCAAAGGAACAGGGCGATGAAAATCGTCGTGCCGCCAATGACAAAAGGGGAAAGATTAAAGATTCCCCGTTTTTCGGAAGGCCGGGCCGCCACATGCTGGGGAGGCGGATCTTCCGAGTCAGGTGGCAAACCGACTTCCAGGTTGACTCGTTCGGGGATCGTCACGCGAGCGGGGATGGTTTCCATGGTGTCGCCTTCGATCCCGTCAACCGATTTTTCCAATGCCGCGGCGAGTTCCGCACCGGTTTGAAACCGGTTTTTCGGATTTTTATCAAGGCATTTCAACAGCACCCGGTCAAATTCCCGCCCCAGATCCGGGCGTGCAAGGCTGGGCAGCGGGACCGGATCCTCGATATGCATCATGGCGGTTTCGAGGAGATCGGCCCCTGAAAAAGGAACCTTCCCGGTCAACATCTCAAATAACACCACGCCCATCGAATAAAGATCGCTCTGGGGAACGGCGTTTGCGGATGAAACCGCCTGTTCCGGGGAAATATATTCCGGGGAGCCCAATACCTGTCCCTGGGTGGTCACTTCCGCCAGCATCGCCAGCCCGAAATCTGTCAGGATCGCATTTCCCGCCCGATCGATCATGATATTAGAGGGCTTCAGGTCGCGGTGGATGACACCCTGGCTGTGTGCGTAGTCCAATCCGCTGCAGATTTCCCTGTTCAGCCGAACGACATCTCCCAATTCGATAAAGGCAGCCTCTTTTCGATAGCTTTGTAGCAGCGCGCCCAGATCGAGGCCTTCGATGTACTGCATTGCCATGTAAACCAGTTCATCCGCCTCACCATAACGGTAAAGGCGTACGATATTGGGATGGTCCAGCCGCCCGATGGCCCGGGCTTCCTGCTTGAAACGACGGACATATTCAACATCGGAGCGGTGAGGTTTATCGATTACCTTGATCGCCACACTCCGGTTCAGGTTTACATCGATGGCCTGGTAGACCCTGGCCATGCCTCCCTTTCCGAGGAGTTTGACCACCAGATATTCATCTATTTGCCGGTTCAGGATGGAGTCGCGCGGGACCATGGTGAATTTATTATAAGCGGCTGTATTCGGGAATGACTGACCCTTTATGGTGAAAGTGCGGGGGTCGGTCCCATGCTAAAATTCGGCTTGAGGTTCCCTTTGAGTCTAGAACTAATGTCGAAAATTCGTATTCCAGATGGATGGCCGATCCGTGACCACCAAACCGGGTTATTCCTGAAAGCGGTACCTGCCATGAGACTGGAACCGGATGGAACCGGGGGGTTCACTTGATGGCGCCCGACAACTCGATGCTAGGAAAACAGCTCGCAAACTTTCGCGTGGAGCGGGTCATCGGCCGCGGGGGCATGGCGACTGTTTACTACGGCTGGGATGTGAAGCTTGAAAGGCCGGTGGCGATCAAGGTCATTAATGCGCGTTTCCGCGACGACACGGCTTATGCACAACGTTTTGTCAACGAGGCCCGGGCGGTGGCAACCTGGTTCCATGAGAATATCCTGCAGGTTTATTACGCGGATGACCAGGATGGCTTGTTTTATTTCGTCATGGAGTATATCCAGGGATCTGACCTCGGACAGCTGCTCCGGAAATTTTCCCTGGAGAACGGGTTGATGCCCCATGAAGACGTGTTGCAAATCGGGCGAGCGGTCGGGCGGGCTTTGGATTACGCCCACGCAAGAGGTGTCATTCACCGCGACGTCAAGCCGGCGAATGTCCTGATTTCAGAAGAAGGCAGGATCGTTTTGTCCGATTTTGGGCTGGCGCTGGACGTTGCCCAGGGGACGATCGGGGAAGTCTTTGGCAGCCCGCATTACATATCCCCGGAACAAGCGCGGCGATCCTCTGATGCCGTGCCCCAATCTGACCTGTATTCGCTGGGCGTGATCCTCTACGAGATGCTCACTGGAAGCGTGCCTTTTGACGACCCGTCCCCGACCACCCTGGCGCTGCAGCATCTCAGGCAGCCGATCCCATCTCCGCGGGATCGCAACCCCGGGCTCAACCTCGCCGTGGAAAAGGTCCTTTCGAAGGTGCTGCGGAAATCGCCGGCCGAGCGCTACGCATCCGGCAATGACCTGATGGATGCCCTGGAAAAGGCGCTGCACGTCCCGGAGGAAACCGCCCCGTTTACGGTGGGTCGGCCGAAGGCGCAGCCCGGGCAGAGCGGGAGGTTTCCTGAGGAACAGCCGGCTTACGGCGATGATCCCACCGCAGGGGCCCAAGCGGCGGCGGTTACGGGCCCGGACCAGCCCCCGCCTGCTGCGGAAGGTGCTCCCATTCCAGCCCGTGCTGGAATTTTCGGCTCCTTTTCCCGCTGGTGGGCAGGTGGATGCCTGGCGCTGGCGATTGCAGCGTTGGCGGGTGCCTGGGTCCTCGGCTCACTGTTCAGTGGAAGCCCGGGATTACTCCCCGGACCGGCACAGGGGGCCTCGACAGAGGCGAGCGTGACCCGCACGACCGTCCTTGGCCAACTGCTCTCCACCGCCTCGCCAGATGCGACGGCCACGCTCCCGGTTTCCAGCGCCACGGCTACCCGCGCACCCATCATGACTTCCACTCTTCCCCCAACCCCTGTACCCGCGACTTCGACTTCGGTCCCCCCCAGCCCGGTGCCCCCGAATACCGACGACGATTATTTCGAAATTTATTACGACGATACAGGCTTGTATTTCAAAAACCTGTCCGGCCTGGATCGCTCGATCTATCCGATCGCGTTCGAGAGAATTGAAAGTGGCCAGTTCACCGACCGGTTCGAGGGCTGGCGCTGGGGGAATATTTATTCCAATTTCCGGAACGGGTTCTGCATGGTGATTGAGATCATCAATACGGTCAACCACCTGGACCCAGAAGCATGCCAGGGCAAACACCTCGTGATCCGTACGCCTTCATCCGATCAGCCCTATATTTTTTGGACCACCCGTGAAGGCAGCAACCAGTTCCGGGTGCTTTGGGACGATCAGGAAATCACGCGCTGCAAAATTCGGGAGAAATTTTGCGAGGTCTACCTGCCCTGATATCAAGCAAAAAAAGGAATTCTCTCAGCAATTTCATCATGCTTTTATTTTTGAGGGGACATACAGGCCAGCAGGGGAAGGCGCCTGTGTTTCCATCCGGGATAGACAAATCCAAAAACCTGTTCTATGCAACACAGGTTTGGGCAAGTAGTATCTTTCCTGCAGGCCCACTCCTTTTTTCGTAACGTTTCCGGGACTGTCGTTTTGTACGATACAGGCACCTGGAGGTGTGCTATGAATATTGAAACGACTGCACCCTGGAAAAACATTTTTGACCCCGCTGGCTTTTTCGGCAGTGTGGTGATCGGCGCGGTCAGCGGCGGAGCGGCCGGCGTGGTCGCCGGCGTGCTGGCCCGGATCGCGATGCGTGTTGTTGCTGTCCTCGGCGGGATGACACCGAGTTTCTCGATCGAAGGCACGCTGGGCATTCTCGTGATTGGGGCGCTCATAGGTGCTGGCCCCGGCTTACTCTACGCCATCTCGCTACCCGTGTGGAAAGCCACACCGATTCGGAAAGGGCTGGTCATCGGCCTAAGCCTGGCGCTGCTGATCGTAGTGGTCCTTTTCTCCGTCGATGCGGAGGGGGAGCTGGCGCTGGCACCGATCTGGGCTGTTGCGGCGATGTTCGGCGGGATCGCGTTGGTATATGGCCTCGTGCTGGGCACCGTCGCCGGCCGGCTGGTCCCGGTATCCGAGGTTGCTCCGCCGGACTCGGCCCGTTTCCTGCTCACGGCGGGCACCCTGACCCTGATCGGCGGCCTGCTCAGCGGTTCGATCGAGTTGTTTCAGGCCGCCTGGTTTCCGGCCCAAAGGACGGTTGGCACGGACGTCGCCCGCGCCCTGGAGGCCCTGGCCGGCTTCGGGACGATCCTGGCGATCATCACCGGGCTTGCGGGGCTGCTGCGTTCCGGAGCTGCCGGAAGCAACCGGGTAGTGAACACCGGCCTGGGGATCGCGCTGGCATTTTTCACCATCCTGGGTTTGGGGTCCGTTTTCGATGGCGCCGGCATGTTCGAGCTGCACGGCCTGGTCAGGGCGATTGGCATGCTGGAATACAACCCCGATCTGCTGGTTTTGCTCATCTTCCTTGGCGCCGGCATTCTGTTCCTGCTGGCCGCCGGGCTCGCAGTCCTGGGCGCCCGGCGCTGGAGCGGCTGGCGGCGGTTCACGCCGCTGGCAGTCGGGCTGCTTCCGGTCTTGAGCATCCCCATCCTGCTCCCGTCGCTGCTTCCGGAGCTGCTGAACATCACCGTGTTTGGCCGCCAACAGCTCGGGCATTGGGTCGGGGCGCTCTTCGGCCTGGCCTGGCTGGCGCTGGGGATCGCCATGCGGGTAGAGGCCGCTGCCGGCCAGAGTTCTCCGATCGATTCTGGGGCTGACCCCATGGCTTAGGGAATTTATGAGAAAAAGTCGCCACAATCTGATCGAGTAGAAATCCGGTGGTGGCTCCTGGTGAAATCCAGTCCTCGGAGCAGACCTGGGAGGTTTGTGGTTCCAGGGTCGGTAGCCGGAGGGTTTCCAAAATGCGATAAATCAGCTTCTCGAGGGTCTATCCCCTCTGCGGTTTTCTGGTTTATTTCGCAAAAAAGAAGCTGGAAGAATAGCCTTCCTTCTGGATTAATTTTCGACCCTGGCGAACCCGAAAAATTGGGGATGGGCTATCTTTTTCGGGGGGCGAGGTTTCATCCGGTGGAGAAATGAAAGGGCTGGGGGTGCGGCTGGGAACGGGTTCTGTTCCATTGGTTTCAAGCCAACCCAGGTCGGGGGCGAGGCCGATATATGCGCTGATCGGATTGGCAGGAACCAGTTCTCCGTCCGGCGCTGTGAACTGCGTCACTCCGGAATCTACAGCGGGTGAGTCAGACAGCAAACGAAAGCTGTCCATTCCGGTAAATAACGGATCTGTATCCAGTAAATTCCCGCCTCCCAGCGTGCTGTTGACCACCTGCCCACCAAACACCAGGCTGTGGTCGATAATCGAATTGCCCCCGGACACGTCCCGGATATCCGAATTGCTGAAGATATTGTTGAAGGCGACCAGATTATCTCCCCCTGAGATGCCGCAGGGGTTGTTGTGCAGGGTGTTGTTGTATACCCGGATGGCTTCGATGATATCCGCACCGGAATCCGGTCCCCCTGCCAGGCAAGCCTCATTGGTATTTTGATTGGCCATCAGCCCGATGGCGGCCATCCGGTTATCCACGAACAGATTCCCTTCGATGGTAAAACGCCTGTTGGTGTCCAGCGATTGGCTGTAATCGATGAACTGGATCCCGTCTTCGCCGCTGCCCCGGATTTCATTCTGGCGAATGATGATGTCGATCTGGTTTGGGGGGGCGGAATTGTCCTGAAGCCTGATTTCTATCCCGTCCTGATCGCTGGACAGCAACCGGTTGCCTTCGATAACCAACGGCTGGGTCTGGTCGTCGAGATCCAGGGCGTCATCACCGGCCTCTGAAAAGACATTGTTTCGGGTCACCCCACCGCTGCCTTGTTCATAATCGATCAGGTCGCCGGCGCCATAAAAATAGCTGTTCTCCACAGTAAATGGAGAACGCGGGGAGATCCCATCGCTGCTGCCGTTTCGGATCACGAAGCCGTTGATGGACGGCTGTCCGCTGATCCCGGAGGAAATGCGGATCACCGCGTCCGCCCCACCGCCATCGATCACAACCCTGTTGTTTATCGGATCAATGGCGTCATACTGGCTGGCCACCAGATGAACGGCCTTGTCTATCGTCAGCGCCCCGGTGTAAACCGTCTCCGAACCGGTGCCCTGCATAACCAGAACGGTGTCGCCGCTGCCGGCACTGTCAATCGCCGGCTGGATACGCTCTCCCGGGTTTACGACGATCACGATGCCACTGAAATGCAGATTTTTGGCGATATTCTGGTCTGGGTAGACTATTGAGTGCCGGTCGCTTAACCGGCGGTTGGTAATAGACACATTGCCGCTGCTCTCGGTGAGAAAACCGGACGGCGTAACAGGTGGTATGGACCCTGCCGGAAGGTCAAAATCTGGAAGAAACAAAAAAAGGATCAGCCAGAGAGCGAGCACGATCTTCCG
>JBFKII010000225.1:0-7011 GCA_041632295.1 Anaerolineales bacterium
CATGGAATTTCTCCGCGCCTTCGTGTCTTTGCGTTTCCTGTAGAATTTCGCGCACCAACATTTAGACAGCGGCCCGGATTCTGGCACATTGCACAGGGGTTGTTTTCGGGCTACAATAAAAGCGGATCTGGCTTCGAAACTCATGTCCGTTTTTCGATTGCCCACAATACCCTCGTCCCATCCTGAAGCGCAGTTTGCATGGCTTCAACCTGGGTCCCAAACGCCGGTCTCTTTTGGGCCGGTCTTTTTTGTTGGACCCCCAATCTTAGAGCGGGCAGTTCGGCCTTCGAACTTGGCACTGCCGGCCGGACCATTACCCTGGCAAGCGGGTGCAATACTTCAGACCTGACATTTCTCTCCGTGGGCAGCACCCGACACGATCATTTGTCCTTCAAGCGATCAAACCAGTAGTCAGGAGGTAGAACTCTATACGCCCACAATAAATTGAAACCCTCATCGCAGCATTCCAGGAAAAAAATTGAAAATTCCAAGCACGTGAGGAGAGAGAAATGTCCTATCGAAAATTAGCGTTTGCCCTGATGTTCTCGCTGTTGCTTCTATTGGCGGCCTGCACCAGCGCAGAGCAGGCGACCGATGCCCCGCCACCGGAGGAGGGACAGCCGGAAGCTACCGAAGAAATGATGGAGCCGGCCGTCCTGCGGGTTGGATGGGCCGGCAGCCCGGACACGCTTAACCCGGGCACAGCGGTCCTGGCGGAGGCCTATACCGCCTTCGAGCTGGTGTACGATTCGATGTACCAGCTCAACCTGGACGGCACGTACTCCCTCGAACTGGCCGAAAGTGTGGATGTTTCCGAAGACGGAACCGTCTGGACCTTCACAATCCGGGACGGGTTCATGTGGCATGACGGCGAGCCGCTGACTGCCAGCGATATCGCCTTTACTTACCTGTTCTACCAGTCCAACGCGGACTTCCCCTTCCTTCCAGTGTACACCGACTACTTTGCCAGCGTGGAAGCCCCGGATGACTCCACGGTCGTGATCACGCTTTCCGAAGCCATCCCCAATATGGAAAGCCAGCTGATCTTCCTCTACGTGCTTCCCGAGCACATCTGGGGCTCGCTGGAAGGGGTTGCCTCCGAGTTTGAGAATCTCGCAATGATCGGTTCCGGGCCGTTCAAGCTGGTGGAATACAGCCAGAACGAGTTCATCCACTTTGCGGCGACCGGTGAGCACCCGGTCTACTCGCCGAACATCGCCGAGGCCGTCTTCCAGACCTTCGAAAACCAGGATGCCCTCGTGCAGGCCCTGCGGACCGGCCAGGTGGACATGATCACCGAAATGCCCAACACCGCGGTTACCAGCCTGCGCAATGAAGCCAACATCGCCGTGGTCTCCGGCCCACCTTTTTACCCCTCTGTCGCGGATATCATCTTCAACCTGACGGAAGAAGAGGACTGCCCGCCGGATGACGGCATTTGTTCAGGGCACCCCGCTTTGCGCGATCGACAGGTTCGCCTGGCGCTTGCACACGCCACCGATAAGCAGAAGCTGATCGACGTGGTTCTGCTCGGCTTAGGCGATCCCGGCCTGACCCTGATCCCCAATGGCCTGGGGCCGTTCTATAACGACAACCTGGTCGATTATGAGTACAACCCCGAGCTGGCCAACCAGATCCTCGATGACGCCGGTTATGCTGATACCGACGGGGACGGGATTCGCGAAACTCCCGACGGGCTGCCGCTCAGCTTCCGCATGAACTACCCCAGCGACAGCACCAATGCGCCGCGCGAATCGGAACTGCTGAAGGAGATGTGGACGGAGGTGGGCATTAATGTCGAAATTCAAGCGCTCGACCCCGACGCTCTGACGGCGGTGTGCTGCCCGACTTTCGATTTCGACATCATCCTGTGGGGCTGGGGCTCGGATCCCGATCCGGGATTCCTGCTCTCCGTGATGACCACGGGCGAGATCCCCACCGGCAACAGCGAAACGGGATATTCCAATCCCGATTACGATGCCCTATACGTCCAGCAGCAAACCGAGCTGGACATGGACAGGCGGATTGAGCTCGTCCACGAGATGCAGCGTATCGTCCACGAGGACATCGTCTACATCATCCCCTTCTACGACCAGACCGTCCAGGCTTACCGTACCGACCGGTTCACCGGTTGGCCGGTGGCTGAGGGCGGCAAACTGGCCCTGGAGGACATCACCTCGCTGATCATCATCGAACCGGTGCGCTAAGCGAGTTTGCCACCCTGGGGTGCCGGGCCGGAGCTGTTTTACCGCCCGGCACCCGCTTTTTTACCCTGCTTTATGGACCGTTCTGGCTACCTGTCCCGAAAAATACTGCGAGCCCTTTCCACGGTTCTGTTTGTCATTGTCCTGAACTTCTTCCTTTTCCGCATTCTGCCGGGCGACCCCGCCCGGGCGGGAATCCGCGATCCGCGCCTGACGGTGGAAGCGATTGAGGCCATTCGGGTGCGTTTCGGCCTTGATAAGCCTGTCATCAACTGTTTCGAGTCTCTCAGCCCGATCGAGTTCGGAAACTGCATGGTCAATCCCCTTGAAACGCAGTTTTTTATCTACGCCATCAACATGTTCAAAGGGGAGTTGGGATTCAGTTTTCACAGCAACAGGCCCGTGGCGGACATCCTGGTCGAGCGCCTGTGGAACACGGTGCTGCTGATCGGCGCCGGCCAGATCCTGGCGATCCTGATCGGCATGCTGTTGGGGTTGGTCGCCGCCTGGCGCGCCCGCACCGCACTGGACTTCACAGCCCTGCTGGGTAGCCTGATGGCCTGGAGCCTGCCGACTTTCTGGCTGGGGATTATCCTGCTCTTCATCGGAAGCAGCCAGTTCGGATTGCCGATTGGCGGCAAGGCCACACCTGGCGCTTCCTTTGCCAGCACCTGGGAAAGCTGGCAGGATATCGGCCGGCACATGATCCTGCCCACCCTGACGTACACGATCGTTTTTGTCGGCGAATACATGCTGATCATGCGCAGTTCCCTGCTCGACGTGCTCTCCGAGGATTACATCCTGACCGCCAGGGCCAAAGGCCTGCGCACGTTTCAGATATTGAAAGACCACGCCCTGCAAAACGCCATGCTGCCAATGGTCACATTGATCGCCATTAACCTGGGATTTACCGTGGCAGGGGCGGTCCAAATCGAAACTGTCTTTTCCTGGCCCGGATTGGGAGGCGCGATCTTCGAAGCGGTCGGGCGACGGGATTTCCCGATCCTGCAGGGCGCTTTCCTGCTGATCGCCATCAGCGTCATCCTGGCCAACCTGGCCGCGGACCTGGCGTACACCTACCTCGATCCGCGCGTGAAAGCGGAATAAACCCGTTTCTCCGGCAGCACCATGACCGAACGGATAACGACCACGACATCAAGGAATTTCTGGCAGGTTTTCCGCCGCAACCGCATGGGCGTGGTCGGATTGGGGATGCTGCTGATTTCGATCCTGACGGCGGTGTTTGCGCCGGTGATCGCTCCGTACGACCCGTCTGCTTCGGTCCGGGTGACGATCGACGATATTTACGCTCTGCCTGGTCCAGGCCGGATCCTCGGCACCGACGATGCCGGGAAAGATGTTTTATCGAGTTTTATCTTCGGTTCGCGCGTTTCGCTGACTGTAGGTTTCTTCGCATCTTTCATCTCCGTAGTGATCGGCGGCCTGATCGGGATCGTAGCCGGTTTTTACGGGGGACGGGTGGAGCGTTCTTTGATGCGCTTCACCGACGTCATGCTGGTGATCCCCGACCTGCCGCTGATCGTGGTGATTATCGCTCTGACCAAGCCCAGCCTGTGGAACATCATTTTCGTGATCGGCCTGCTGGGCTGGACGACCACGGCGCGCCTGATCCGCTCCCAGACTTTGGCGGTCAAATCGCGCAAATTTGTGTTGCGCGCCCGGGCGCTTGGCGCCGGGAATTTACACATCATCCGCAACCACATCATGCCGCTGGTCATGCCGCTGGTGGTGGCCAACTCGGTGCTGGTGATCTCGCTGGCCATCCTGAACGAAAGCACGCTCAGTTTTCTCGGCCTGGGCGACCCGACTGCGCTCAGCTGGGGGCAGATGCTCAATTTTGCGTTCACACGCGGCGCCATGAGCGCTGGCGCCTGGTGGGTGCTAGTGGTCCCCGGTTTTGGGATCGTCTGGGTAGTGCTGGGCCTGACGCTTTTGGGCCAGGGCCTTGAACAGGTCCTTAACCCGCGTTTGGAGACCCACCACCTGAGCCCCGTCCGGCAGGCACTCCCCGCTGACCCCCAAATACAGCTTCCGGAAGGGTTGGGGGAGGTGCTGCTGGAAGTCAAAGACCTGTCGATCGACTATGTCGACCCGGAACTGCCGCCTGCGCACGCAGTCGAGAAAGTCAGTTTCCGCCTGCGGGAAGGGGAACTGCTTGGGCTGGTCGGGGAGTCGGGCTGCGGGAAAACCACGTTGATGCTGGGCTTGATGCGGCTGCTGCCAGCGGCCGGCCGGATCATCAACGGGCAAATCCTGTTTGGGGGCAGCGACCTGGCCAGGGCGACGGAAACTGAGTTGAACAATGTGCGCTGGAAGGGTATATCAATTATTTTCCAGGGGGCGATGAACGCCCTCAACCCGGTCCGTCCGGTTGGCGACCAGATTTCTGAAGCGATCCAGCTTCATCTGGGAGTCAACAGCCGGAAATCGTTGCAAAACCGTGTGGCCGAACTGCTGGACCTGGTGGGAATTTCTCCCGGCCGCGCAGGAGATTTCCCCCATCAATATTCAGGCGGCATGCGGAAGCGGGCGATGATCGCCATGGCACTGGCTTGTAATCCGCAGGTGGTCATCGCCGACGAGCCCACCACCGCCCTGGACGTCATGATCCAGGCCCAGATCCTGGAACTGCTCGCATCGCTGAGGGAAAAACTTGGTTTATCGATCATTTTCGTGACCCACGACCTGGGTGTCGTGGCTGAAATGTGCGATTCGGTCCTGGTTATGTACGGCGGGGTGGTTTCGGAATACGCCCCGGTGGACACAATTTACAACCACCCGCAGCATCCGTACACCCAGGAACTGCTCAAGGCTTTCCCTGACCTTTCCAAGCCGGATGCGCGCCTGGCCGCTATTCCAGGCTACCCCCCCCGACTGCACGACCTTCCGCCTGGTTGCCGTTTTGCCCCTCGCTGCCCACCGGTGTTTGAGCGCTGCAAATTGGAAGTGCCTGCCCTTCACAGGCTGGATGGAAGCCGAGGCTTTGTTCACGTGGCCAGCTGCCATCTGGTTGAGGAAGGGCGATAAAGATGGGAGCGCCTGGAATGGGTCAGATGCCCAACGGACCGGTCTTAACAGTATCGGACTTACAGAAGCGTTTTGCAACTGGCCGACCGGGAATATTCAAGCGCAGCACGGATTTCGTGCGTGCGGTGGATGGGGTCGACTTCGAGCTTTCCCCCGGGGAGATCCTGGCCCTGGTCGGTGAATCGGGATGCGGCAAATCGACCCTCGCCCTGACTCTGCTGGGCCTGGAAGAAGCCGATGCCGGCCAGATTATGTTTGAGGGCCAGGATGTCACTCATCTCAAAGGCTCCGAGCAGCGGGAACTGCGGCGGCACATCCAGATGGTCTTCCAGGACCCATATGAATCCCTTAATCCGACCCAGACTATCGAGGAGATCGTTGGTGAGCCCCTGATCGTCCACCGCCTCGGGCAGAATAAGGAGGCTCGGGAAGAGATGATCAGGCGTGCGCTGGAGGATTCCGGACTCAAGCCGGCGGAGAATTATTTGCACCGCTACCCTCACGAACTGTCCGGCGGGCAGCGACAGCGTGTGGTGATCGCCGGAGCCCTGGTGCTCGAACCGAGTGTGCTGCTTGCGGACGAGCCGGTCTCGATGCTGGATGTCAGCATCCGGGCAGAAATCCTGAACCTGTTGTTGGAAATGCGGCAGAAACGCGGGATTTCGATTCTGTTCATCACGCATGACCTGGGGACCGTCAGCTATTTTGCGGACCGTGTGGCGGTGATGTACCTGGGTCGCATCGTGGAGATCGGACCTACCCGAAAAGTGCTCCAACACCCGTCCCATCCGTACACCAAAGCGCTTCTCTCGGTGGTCCCCGTGCCGAACCCCCGCCTCCGCCGGGAGCGGATCATCCTGCAGGGCGAGACTCCCAATCCGGTGGACCTGCCATCCGGATGCCGTTTTCACCCACGCTGCCCTGTGGCGATCGAGCGCTGCAGTACGGAAGATCCGCCTTTTATCGCCCTTTCGAAAGAGCACAAAGCTGCCTGCCTGCTGGTGGAGGGCGCGGAATTCTGATCCTGGTTATTGGCTCGCAGACCTGCAATGTTTGATAAAAATACTGCATCTTGGATCGATCGCTACATGGAGGGCTTTTTGGCGGTCCAGCCAGCGGGTGCGCTGGCAGTTGCCTTGACCGGCAGCCGAAAAACCCTATTTATCGGCACGTACGGCTTCGCCAACCTGGAAGCGCGCCGTCCTCTGGATTCAAGCCACCTGTTTCAGATCGGCTCGATCGGAAAATCGTTTACCGCGCTCGCATTGCTGCAGCTGGTCGACGAGGGCCGCCTGGACCTGGATGCCGCCATTCAGGACCTTTTGCCCTGGTTGGAGATCCGATCGGATTTTGATCCGATCCGCGTTCACCACCTCCTGTCCCACTCCGCCGGGATCATCACTGGGATGGACGAAAGCCCGTCGGCGGAGGGAGAGGCCTGGGCGTTGCGGAATTCTCCGGCCGCGGCGCCGCCGGGATCTTATTTTCATTACTCCAACACCGGGTACAAGATCCTGGGGCTGCTGCTGGAAGCGCTGGAGGAAAAGCCTTACGCCGAAATCATAAGGGACCGGGTGCTTTCCCGCTTGAAAATGGGTGCGACCGTGCCGGTGATCACCGGCGAATTCCGCTCGCGGTACCCGGTGGCGTATCAGCCCCACCCCCCCGGCCGCCCTTACTCCAAGAGCGCAGTTGTCAAAAATCAGCTTTACCCAGCTGTCTGGCTGGAAACCAGGACCGCAGACGGATCGATCGCCGC
>JBFKII010000226.1:0-6979 GCA_041632295.1 Anaerolineales bacterium
GCCTCAATCGCCGTGAGCGGGTGGACCTCGGATTGGGAAGCGCTCACGAACAGGTCCGAGGCAGCCAGGATGTTGGGGACCGCCTCAAAAGGGGTCTCACCGTAAAATCGGACGGCACGGCCCAGGCCCAATTCCAATGCCAGCTGCTCCAGGTGCTGCCGTTGCCTGCCGTCTCCCACCAAGAGCAACCGCAGCGCGGGTGCGGTGCGCCGCGCCCGGGCAAATGCTTCCAGCAGGCCATCCAGGTTTTTCTCCTGGGATAGGCGCCCCACGAAGACGCACAGCACATCCTGGTCTTCAAAACCCAGGTCCGATTTTCGCAGCGGGGCATACGGTCGGCGGAAGTGATCGGTCACCACGCCGTTGGGTATGACGCGGATCGGCCTGTGCACCCCGATACCTAGCAGCAACCGGCGGATGCTTTTGGAAGGCGCGATCACCATGTCCGCCCCGTTGACCGAACGCGACCAGGCCTGGCTGGCCAGGCGGCGGGTCAGGCGCCCTGGCATGCGCAGGTACACCTCGCTGTACAGGTCGTAGCGAGTGTGGTTGGTGTAGACCACAGGGCCTTCAAAATACCTTTTGCCGAGATCGAGCACCATGCCGACGTGGTGGCAGTGCAGCACGTCCATGCGGCGCATGAATCGCTGGGTCCGACGGCTCAAAGCGAAGCTCCAAAAATAGCCTTCCCCAAGAGGGATGCCGCGCGTCCAGATGACACCCGGTTCATGGCCGTTTCCCCGCAGGCCGTGAAAGGAAAAAACGATCACTTCGTGCCCGAGCTGCTCCATGCGCGCTTTCATCAAGGAAACCATACGCGTCACACCGTTGACCCGCGGGTGGTAGCAGGCCGTCAGCATACCTATTTTCAAAGAGGTCATCGGCAGGTTTTCGCCCGATCAGGCTTTGAGGGTATCCAAAAAAACATTCACCTGGGCCATGTGCTCGCGTTTGTGGGCATAGTACGTGTAGACCAGGTAGTCCTCCAGGTCGTACGCCTGCCCGTACCAGGGCAATGCGCCGGCAATTCGACGCTCAGATACCGGGATCTGGCGGACCCGCGCCATCGCATCCCGGTGGGCGGACTCGTACTCCGCCAGGATCGTGGCGGCGCTGTCCCCATCGCGGCTGGACACCTCGTGCAGGTTGAAGTCGTAATCCATATCCCCCATGCGGCGCATCATCACGCCGGGCGCTTTTCCCAGCAGGCTGTCCAGGACCTCCACAAGAACGAGCTCAAAAGAGGCCAGGTGGGCGGTGATTTGCCGGCAGGACCACCATCCGCACACATCGGGCCGGTCCCACTCCGTATCCGGAATCTTTTCCAGGGTGGTCATCATGGTGATGTTTCCGTACTTCAAGATATCTTCGGCGTTCATGGATCTCCAGTCCTTTCCATATCTCAACAGGCCGCTCCGATATCCCCTGTCTCAACTGCTGGCCTGGAAGTACGGAGAGTATAATTCAAATATCTTTCCGATGCAGGAGGAGCGATGCGAAAAAAGGTCACGCTGATTACGGGTGCCGCCGGAGAGGTCGGGCACTCGCTGGTCAAACGGCTCGCCGACGAAGGACACACCGACCTGCTGACCCTCGATATTCACCCGCTGCCGGACGACCTGGCCGGGATGAGCACCCATCTGGTGGGGGACGTGCTGGACAAGTCATTATTCTCAAGGCTGGTGGCCGATTACGAATTCGACCAGATCTTTCACCTGGCCGCGCTGCTTTCCACCAAGGCCGAGTTCACCCCCGAAACCGCCCACCGGGTGAACGTGGAGGGCACGCTCCAGTTGCTGCAGCTGGCCGCCGAGCAGTCAGACTGGCGCGGAGAACCGGTCAAATTCCTGTTCCCAAGTTCGATCGCCGTTTACGGCATGCCGAACCAGGAGACCAAACAGCGATTCAGCCGGGTGCGGGAATGGGAGTGGAACTACCCGATCACGATGTACGGCTGCAACAAGCTGTACGGGGAAATGCTCGGCTCTTATTTTTCCAACAGCTACCGCCAACTGGCCCACGAGGCGCACACCAAGCTGGATTTCCGTTCGGTGCGTTACCCTGGCCTGATCAGCGCTTTCACCGTCCCTTCCGGTGGGACCAGCGACTACGCTTCGGAGATGATCCATGCCGCCGCACAGGGCCTGGACTACGAATGCTTCGTGCGCGAAGGCCTGACGATCCCGTTTATGGCCATGCCCGATGCCGTCGAGGCGATCCTGAAACTGTCCACCGCGCCGCGCGAATCGCTCAGCCACCAGGTCTACAACGTGGGCGCTTTCAGCATCAACGCCGCCCAGATCAGGGACCTGGTGCTGCAGGCTTTTCCCGGGGTCAAAATCCGGTTCAAACCCGACCTCAAAAGGCAAAATATCGCCGAAAGCTGGCCGATCGACATCGACGACAGCGCCGCCCGCCGCAACTGGGGCTGGGAACCGATGTACGACGCCGAACGGACCTTTACGAAATACCTGATTCCCAACATCCGAAGCCGCTACCAGGCCTGACCCCGCACATCGCACCCTGACAGATCCCGGAGTAAAAAATGCCCCTCGACATCATTATCGGCGCCCAATGGGGTGATGAAGGCAAAGGTCGCATCGTAGACCTGCTCGCCAAGCACGCTCGCTACAGCGCCCGTTTCAGCGGGGGGGATAACGCCGGGCACACGGTGGCGGTTGCGGGGCAGACCCACCGCCTTCACCTGATCCCCTCCGGCATCGTCCACGAGCACACCACGTGCGTGATCGGAAATGGGGTGGTCGTCAATCCTGAAACCCTGCTGGACGAGATCGCACGATTGCGGGTCGCGGGGGTGGTGGTCGACCCCGGCCGCCTGCGAATTTCCTACGCCGCCCATGTGATCACGCCGGCACACCTCGCGCTGGATGCTGCCCAGGAAAAGGCGCGCGGCGCCGGGGCCATCGGGACCACGTTACGGGGCATCGGCCCGGCCTACACCAGCAAGGTCGCCCGCAGCGGTCTGCGGATGGGCGAAATGATGGAACCATCCCGGTTTGGAGAGCGGGTCGCAGCCCAGGTGGAGTCGATCAATGAGCTTCTGGTCAATATCTACGGGGCCCAGCCGCTGAACGCCCAGGAAATCGCCGCTGCCTATGAAAAGCACGCCAAAGAGCTGGGGGCGTTCATAGCCGATACGGCCGGCTTGTTGCAGCGCGCCCTGGAGGGGCAGGCCCTGGTGCTTGCGGAGGGTGCCCAGGGAACGCTGCTCGATCTCGATCACGGCACCTACCCTTACGTTACTTCTTCCAATGCGACCGCACCCGCCGCACTGTCCGGCCTGGGGATCGGACTGGGATTCACCGGCCGGGTGATCGGCGTGACGAAATGCTTTCAGACGCGGGTTGGTGAGGGCCCCTTTCCGACCGAACTCGACAGCCCGACCGCCGATCACCTGCGCGGCAGCGGCGAAAACCCCTGGGATGAATACGGCACGACCACCGGCCGCCCCAGGCGGGTCGGGTGGCTGGATATCCCCCTGCTGCGCTATGCCGTTTCGGTCAATGGGCTGACGGAGATCGCCCTGACCAAGCTGGACGTGCTGACCGGGTTGCCTTCCCTTTCGATCTGCACCGCTTACGACCGCCAGGGGGAAAGGATTCACAGGCTGCCGATGGGCCCTGCCGATCTGGCGCCGTTCCGACCGGTGTACGAGACCCTGCCGGGCTGGGAGGAGGATTTATGGGACGTGCGCTCCTTCGATCAGCTGCCCGACCAGGCCTGTGATTACATATTGCGTATCGAAGACCTGGTCGAAGTCCCCGTGCGGATCGTTTCCGTCGGCCCGGGTCGGGACCAGGTCATCCATATTGATTGATCCACAACCCTCGAGAGGCTCCAGGCGGGTGTCGCGGCCATTCCGGGACGCCTGCTTCCGGCTGCGGTTGGCCGGACTGTGGGTCTTGTTGGGCACCGCCCTGGGCACCGGCGGCTGCCTCCCGTCCGCCGCTCCCCCCGCAACACCTGTTCCGAGCTCGACCCCGACCGCCGAAAGCACGGCCCTCTCCACTCCGACACCAACGATCGATTGGTTCCCATCGACCGATACCCCGGTGCCGACTACGGTGCCGCTCGTCTCCCCGACACCTGCTATCTTTCCGAGTTTGGGAGAGATCCTGGTGGAGGACGATTTCAGCGATCCGGGCCTGTGGGAGCGCACCAGCGGGCCGCGCGGCAGCGCCTCCCTGGGCATCAACGAGCTGACCATCGTGCTGAACGAACCCGGTGCGTATATCGCCTCCACCCGGAGCGAACCCTTCCTGACCGATTTCTACCTGGAAGTGACCGCCCGGGCCAACCTGTGCGCGGGCCTGGACGAATATGGGCTGCTGTTGCGAGCGGCATCCGTGGCCGACTTTTACCGATTTTCACTTTCCTGCAACGGCCAGATGCGCCTGGACCGCATCCAGGGCGGCTCGGCCGCCTCCCCACTCCCCTGGACTCCCAGCGCCGCCGTTCCGCGCAACGCGCCCGCCGTCACCGTCCTCGGTGCCTGGTCCGACGGAGATCAGATGCATTTTTACCTCAATGGGGCGTTCCAGGTGACGGTCAAAACCCCGATGATCCCTGGAGGGCGTATCGGCCTGTTCGCCCGTTCCGGAGGGCAAAATGCCGTGACGGTCAATTTCTCCGGGCTGACCATCTGGCAGGTGGAGGGCGGATAGCCTCGCAGGGCGGCAGAAGCCTGCATGTTACAATGCGGGAAATCCCCGCCCTGGCTGCGGACAATGCAATGCCGAAACGCGCTTACCGCAACCGACTGAACGACCTGACCAACAAAGAGTGGATCAAATTCCAGAAATCCTGGTTCATCCACAATCCCCCACCGCGGCGCAAGGACGTCCGCCGCCATCCGGCCAAGTTCCCGGAGACCATGGCGGAGGAGTTCATCCGCTTCTTTACCAAGGCGGGGCAGGTCGTGCTCGATCCGATGGCGGGGACCGGCAGCACCGTGATCGCGGCGCTTCGCAGCGGCCGGCAGGGTATCGGGATCGAGTTGAACCCTGAATACGCCGGGATCGCGGCGAAGCTGGCAGAAGCGGAGGCACAGACCCTCGAGGGGGATATCCAGGATTTGCGCTGGCAGATTGTGCGCGGGGACGCGGCAGATTTCAGCGGCCTGGCGGAAGCCCACGGCTTTCCGGAGATCGATTATGTGCTCACCTCACCACCATATTGGAACATGCTGCACGCATCGGGCTCCGAGACTCAGCGGGCGCGCCGCAATGAAGACAACCTCGACGTGGTCTATTCCGACTCGGAAGCCGACCTGGGCAACGAGCCCGACTACGGAATTTTTCTCGACCGGCTGGTCGGAGTGTACACCGGCCTGAAACCCTTCCTCAAACCGAAGGCATACCTGACCATCATCGTCAAAAACGTCAAAAAAGGCGGCCGGATATATCCGCTGGCCTGGGACCTGGGCAATCGGCTGGACGGGATTTTCCGATTGAAAGACGAGAAAATCTGGCTGCAGGACAACCAGCGCCTGGCGCCGTATGGCATGGGAAATGCCTGGGTCAGCAATACCTTTCACCATTATTGCCTGCAGTTTCGCAACGAGTAATCCGCATGTCCGTGCCGCAGGGGGGCCAAAAGGCACACCATCAAGCCGCACTGGCCAAAACAAAGACCATCCCGTTCGGCAGCGAGATCCGACAGGCGGCCGTCGCGGCTGCGCTGCGGAGACACGCCGAAAGCGGAGCGGGCGCCCGGGAACAGGATTTGAGCGCAAGGACGGTGCACATCGCGGCGCTGCTCGCTTTTCGGCGGCTTTTGGCTGACTGCCGAGTCCCTTTTGGGATCCGCTGCCCCGACCCGCTCGCCGCCTGCCCTCGCTTCGAAATCTCATTGGGAGGCCTGCCTGTGCTGCTGGCCCGCTCCCGGGACCCGGCGGGGTCTCCCCTTCGCCTTACCGGTCCCGGAAATGATTGGAATGAAAACGATCGCTCTGGAAACCGTGCGATCGTCCTTATTTACACTGCCGCCGGTTCCGGAGAAAGCGGTCCAATCCCGGCGCCGGGTCCCTTTGCCGCTTTGATGCCTGCCGGATGGTCCCGGCCGAGGCGATGGGCGCCGAGGGAACATCTGCGGATTCGCCTTGAAAGCCCGGGTCCGGCCCGGATCTCGCTTACCGGCCTGGATCGCAGGCGCTGCTTCCGCTCGCGGTCCCTCCTGGTAGGCAACCGGGTTTCGCAGATCAGCCCCGATTGGCACACACTTTCCGCCTTATGCACCGACCGCCGCCCAACTGGCCGACTGCGGATTTTTGGCCCCCGGCGGGGTGAATGGTTGACGCTCCAGCCAGGCGCATGGCGGGATCTGGGGTCCGCTTTATCCAGCTGTAGGTTTTTGGGGTATACAAGCCTGCGCGCCCTGCAGGGAGCAGCCGCTCAGAAAAAGATCCCGATTTCTTCCCTGGATGACCTTTTCGCCCGGGTCCGGGAATGGAACCGGTCCATTTTTCACGTGAGGAGAATTGCCAAACCCGGCAGTTTGTAGTACAATTGTTCTGGTACGGTGAGGCCCCTAATTTGAAAAATAAACCACATTCCTCACCGAAAGGAGCATACCATGTACCAAAAAATCATCATTGTAGGCAATCTGGGTCGCGATCCGGAAATGCGCTACACCCCCTCCGGCCAGGCGGTAACCAACTTCTCGGTCGCCACGAACCGCCGCTACACCGGCTCGAACGGCGAACGGGTAGATGAAACGGTCTGGTTTCGTGTTTCCGCCTGGGGCCGTCTGGGAGAGACCTGCAACCAGTATCTTTCCAAGGGGCGCAAAGTGCTGGTGGAAGGCCGCCTGAACGCGGATCCGGAAACCGGCGGGCCGCGCATCTGGACCGACCAGAACGGCAACGCCCGCACATCCTTTGAAATCAGCGCCGTCACCGTGCAGTTCCTGTCCTCCCGCGGGGAAGAAGACATGTTCGAACCCGCAAACGGCGCCGGCC
>JBFKII010000227.1:0-6976 GCA_041632295.1 Anaerolineales bacterium
AACACCCCGATCACGCCCAGCGATAGGATCACGATCCCCATCGGTATGTTTGCGCTGGCTACGGGCGCCAGGGGCTGGGATTCAAAGGTGGGCAGCACCAGGGGGGGCGGCGGCGTAAACGTGGGCAGCCGGGTAGGGGTGGATTCGATCACGAACTGTGCCGCCAGCGTCGGGTCGACGGTGGGGGTGGTGCGCGGGGTGGGGGTAGGCGGGGGTTCGACCACCGGCAAGTCGCCGGTTCCCACCGTGACCAGGCCGGAGTAAACCCAGGCCAGGCCTCCGGGAACGCCAGGGTACACGATCTGGATCCAGTCTCCGCCCGGCGTGCGCCCCAGGCCGACCATCTGCTGCCCGGCTACCAGGACCCCGACCTGCGGGTAATTCGTACTGGGGCCGGAGCGCACATTGATCTGGTCCTGATCGGCATTTACCGTCACGGTGGGCCCAGAGGATGTACTGGTGACTGTGGCGATCGAGCCGGTCGGCTGCTGGGCCACCGCACCCACCTGGGGAAAGGGTGCGATTGCCAACATTAACAGCAAGGATGCACCCAGGATGAAAATAAACCGTATATGGTATTGACGCAGCATCATTCGCTCCAGCACCAAATCCTAAACCCTTCGATTGTTGCGGTCAAGCGCCTGGTATATAATCCAAACAAGATGGAAACCAAGATATTTCACGGAAACATGACCCCCGCCGAAGTGGGACAAAAACTGGTCGGTGCCTTCAACCGCGGAAATTACCACACCCAGATGATCGGCGGCAAAGAACAGATCGTCGTGCAGATCGCCACTCAGCGGCGCGCCCGCGCCGGGGGGCAGACGGCTACCACGGTCACGATCCAGAAGGTGGAGGACGGTGTCTCAGTTCAGGTGGGAAGCCAGGCCTGGATGGGGGTGGCCGCCAGCCTGGGGACCACCGCGCTGGCTGCGCTGCGCAACCCGTTCAGCCTGTTGGGGAGGCTGGATGATCTCGCCCAAGACATCGAATCGCTGCAACTGCGGGAAAAGATCTGGTCGACGATCCAGGAGTTGGCCAGGACCCGGGCGGCCTCCCACGAGCTTTCGGAGAGGCTGCGGCGCATGGTCTGCAATTACTGCAACACCGCCAACCCGGTAGGAACGCCGCGCTGCCTGGCCTGTGGCGCTCCGCTCGGGGATGTCCAGCCGCGAACCTGCCTCAACTGCGGTTTCGTTGTCCGCTCAGCGGAGAAGAACTGCCCGAACTGCAAACAGCTCCTGCCTCCCATCTGAGAACGGCCTGACGCGCTCTCGCGCTGCCCAGCTATCTCCCGGGAGCGTAGATCCAGACAGCTGCATCCTGTTCCCCGTTCTCATAGGTGATCCCGACTGCCACCAAACCGGGACCGGCAGTTGCGATGGCGTTGATGCGCTGGAGCCCGCTTCCGCCGAACGTGTTTTCGGAGTGCTGCACCTGGCTCCAGGTGCGGCCATCCGGAGAAAACCACACCGCGGCGTGGCTCTGCTCTCCAAGGACCTCATAACCCACAGCCCAGAACCCGAATTCCGAGGCCGCCACATCCAGCAAAGTTTGTTGCCGCTGGTCTGGTTTGTGATCGTAGATTCGCTGCCAGCTGATCCCATCCGCCGACGAATAAATCACGCCGTTGTTGTATTCACCGCTTAGAGATCCGGGGACATTTTGCTCCGAAGCCCCCATGATAAACAGGTTGTCCCGATAAACTACCCCGGAAACGAGCTGGTAGCGGACGGTATCTCGATCGCCCAACTCCTGGTCCGAATTTGTGATCCGGGCCCAGGATAAGCCCCCATCGTTCGAGGCCCAGATGCCGGTATCCAGATCCTGCTGGTCTCCAGGCACTTCGATGGTCCCGACAGCAAGCAGGGCTCCACCAACTTCAAGGATATCCTGCAAGTTGGCCAGGTATTCCATTCCCCCGAAAATCTGTTCATCGTGCGGCACGCGCGACCAGGAGCGGCCGTTCGGGGATGTCCACACCGCGGCGCGCGCTTCCTCACCGACCTCCTCCCAACCCACAGCGATAAAGCCGTTCCCCACCGCGAGTACGGCGTTCATGCCCTGGTTGCCCTCTCCGCCCAGTGCGGCGGCGTTCACACGCGTCCAGACCAGGCCATCTGAAGATGTCCAGGCTGCCGCATCGAGATCATCCCCGGCCTTTTCCCATCCGACTGCCACCAGTCCGGCCGGTCCGGATGCCAGGGCGGCAATCACCTGTGTCCCGGGGCCTCCCAGGCTGGCCTGCTCCTCCTCCCGCTGCCAGTCAACGGCATTCTGGGAATGCCAGATCATCGCATCAAGGTCTCCGTTCCGGACACCATACCCGCCTGCGACGATTCCCGGTCCCCCTGCAACGACATCATTCATCTGGTCCAGACCGTACCCGCCGAACACCCCAAAATTGAAAGGGACCCGGGCCCAGCCTTGATGGAAAGAAAGGGAATCAAGCCTATCTTCGTCCAGGACAAAACCTTCGTCCTGGGAGTCTGTGGCTTCCAGAACCGGGGCCGGCTCAAGCTCGGATGTTGGGGCGTTTTCTTCCGGCGGCGGAGGCGGAGGCGGCGGGGCCTGGGTGGTGAACCGCGGAGCGCCGCAAGCCGAAAGGCCGTAAAATGCAAAGCTGATAACCAGTCCTGAAAGCAATTTCTTGTTCATGAAAACGTTCCGATGGCTGCACCGGGCAGTCAAATTGAATACAGTGCTCCGAATTTCTTTTTGAGATAGTTTACAAAGGGTTCCGTGCGCAAACCACCCCCGGTAGTACGCTCCAGGAGCTCTTCGGCGGTGTATTTGGCGCCATACCAATAAACATTCTGCTGCAACCAGGTTCGCAACGTATCGAAATTTCCCGCCCGAACCTGTTCCGGGATTTCCGGATGCGCCCGCAAGGCGGCGTCGTATAACTGGCCGCACATGATGTTCCCGAGCGTATACCCCTGAAAAACACCTCCGATCACCCCCGCATACCAGTGTGTGTCCTGCAGAACCCCATTTTTATCGTCCTCCGGGACGATTCCAAAACTCGCCCGCATTGCCTCACGCCAAGCTTCCGGCAAGTCCTTCACCTCCAAAGACCCCTCCAGCAGTTGGAGCTCCAACTCAAAACGCATCATCACATGCAGGTTGTAGGTCACTTCGTCCGCATCCACCCGGATCAACGACCGGGAAACCTTGTTGATCGCCCGATAAAAAGTATCCAGGTCCACTTCGCCAAATTGCGCAGGAAAGTAATCCTGCAGCCTGGGATAAAAACCCTCCCAAAAATTCCGGCTGCGTCCGACGAAGTTCTCCCACAACCTGGATTGGCTTTCATGCACGCCGGCCGAAGTCCCGTTGCCCAGCGGAGATCCATCATACTCGGGGTTGATGCCCAGCTCATACAGAGCATGGCCGGCCTCGTGAAGGGTGCTGAAAAACCCGTCTGAAAAATCCCTTTCCTGGTACCGGGTGGTGATGCGCACATCTCCGGAAGAGAACCTGGTCATAAAAGGGTGGTGCGTTTTATCCTGCCGGCCGCGACGAAAGTCAAAACCGAAGTTCTTGATCACTTCTTCGCCGATTGCGATCTGTTGATCCTCTGGAAAGTATTGCTTCAGACAGGCGTCATCCCCAACCTTTTGGTCGGATATCACCTGCACCAGGGGGACAAGCGCTTCCCGCAAATCTTTGAACACCGCCCGAACCGATTCCGCTTTCATGCCGTAATCCGAAAAATCGATCAGCGGATCGGCGATATGGTCATAGCCGGGAAAATAATTGGCAAATTCAATGCTGAATTCCAGATTGGTCTCCAGATATGGTCGGGTGGAGGCAAAATCATTTTCAGGGCGCGCCTGGGTCCAGACCTGAAAGGACTCTGAGGCGTGCTGGCTAAACGCCGCCACGCGGTCAGAGGGGATTTTGGTCAGGCGATCGTAATTTCGCTTTGCGACCCGGACCAACGCCCTGTCATCCGAATCTTCCGGCAGTCCGGACACGCCATCCTGCAATGCATTCAAGAGCTCGCCCAGCCGGGGATCGGTAGCTTTTTCATGTGCGATTCGGCCTAACGTGGACAGATGGCGGCCACGCGCCGCCGCCCCCTGCGGGGGCATGTATGTCGCCTGGTCCCAACTTAATACAGAAGCCGCGGAGCTGAAGTCGCTGATTTCCCGCAGCCGCTTTTTTAATTCCTGTAGTTTTTCTTCCATCATTTCCTCCATTGGCAATCTGGGAGATATTATCACAATTCGATTTCCGCATTTGCCGGCAGCGGCGGAGGCAAGGCGTTCTCAAAGTCCGTTGACAAAAGAGCCTTTCGCTGGTCGAGTAGGCCGCGAAGCGGCCGTATCGAAACCGAGAAAGGCGGAAAACTGGGTTTCGACAGGCCCTTCGACGGGCCCTTCGACAGGCTCAGGCAGGCTCAGGGCAGGCTCAACCAGCGTTTTCCGCCAGGTTTCGCGATTTTGAGAAAGCCATGGCGGCGGAGGGCGGGCTCATTGCAGATTGATTCCAATTCAAATATACTTGTCCTGGTTGCATAGCACGCAGAGCAACCGCCCGATCCCCAGCCCAGGCAGCATAGAGTTCTAAAAAGAGGTAACGGATGTTCATCAATGGAAAATTTACGGAAGGTCAAACCACAGAACGCATCTCGGTGATCAACCCGGCCACCGAGGAAGAGATCGGGGATGTCGCCAAAGGCACCCCCGAGGACATTTATTCGGCTGTAGAGGCTGCCAGGGAAGCGCAGCCGGCCTGGCAGCGCATACCGGGCTGGGAGAAGGCTACTTTCCTGCACACCATCGCCGAAAATATTCGCGATAACCTGGAAGAACTGGTCCATCTGCTGACCCTGGAAGAGGGGAAGCCAGTGGTCGAAAACGAAGAGGAGCTGGACTGGGTCTTCAACACCTTCCACTACTACGCCGAGTTGGGCCGGCACGACCGAGGCCGGGTGCTCCCCCCCGGGGATCCGGACCAGTTCAACTTCGTCATCAAGGACCCATATGGGGTGGTGGGCTGCATCACCCCCTGGAATTACCCCCTGCTGCTGATGGCCTGGAAAGTGGCTCCGGCACTGGCGACAGGCAACACGGTGGTCATCAAACCGTCCGAATTCACCCCTTTGACGACTCTGAAAGTGGCCGAGCTGGCATTCCAGCACCTGCCTCCGGGGGTGGTCAACGTGGTGACCGGCTACGGCGCGGACACCGGAGAGGTGCTGGTGCGGCATCCGGATGTCCAGATGATCGCTTTCACTGGATCGCTGACCACCGGGCAGCGCATCGCCAGCCTGGCAGCCCCGCAAATGAAAAAGCTGCATCTCGAGCTGGGTGGGAAGGACCCGATGGTCATCGGGCCTGATGCGGAAATGGAACCCGCCGTGCGCGGGCTGGCATATGCCGCGCTTCTAAACGCCGGCCAGGTCTGTACCAGCACGGAACGCGTATATGTCCACGAGCCCATGTACGCCCAATTTGCCGAAGAGCTGACCGATTTCGTCAGCAGCCTGAAACTGGGAAACGGGCTGGACGAGAACACCGATATCGGGCCGATGCTGCGCAACCATTTCCGGGAGAAGGTGGAAGGGCACATTTCGGACGCACTTGCCCGCGGCGCACGAATGCTGGTGGGCGGCAAACCGCCGGAATCCATCGAGAAGGGCTTCTTTCTCGAGCCGGCAGTCCTGGTGGATGTTGACCACGATATGCGTATCATGCGCGACGAAACTTTTGGCCCGGCTATCCCCCTCATGCCGTATTCCGACTTCGACGAAGCCATCCGGCTGGCGAACGATTCGCCCTACGGCCTGGGCGCTTCCCTGATGAGCCACGATCCGAAATTGATCAAACGCTTTTATGAAGAGGTGCAGGCCGGTACGATCTGGATCAACGATCCCCTGACCGACAATTACGCCGGGCCGTTCGGCGGTATGAAAATGTCGGGCGGTGCCCGCGAGCTCGGGCAGGAGGGGCTGGACGAATTCACCCAGCCAAAGCATGTCCATTGGGATGTGGCCGGTGGCTTGAAGGATTACTGGTACCCGTACGGACCGCGCGAGGAAGGCTAGTTTTGCCATGCTGAACTTACAGAATTTGATCGAGAACGAATGGCATCCGGCCGCCTCCGGTGAAGTGATCGAGAGTGTCGATCCGTCCACTGAAGATGTCATCGCACATGCCCCGCGCAGCCGCGACCCGGATGTGGATTGGGCGGTCTCCTCGGCGCGGTCAGCATTCCCCGCCTGGTCGGACCGCAAGCCGAAGGAACGTGCCCGCCTGCTGTTTGACCTGGGCCGCGAGCTGGAGCGGCGGGCCGATGAATTCGCCCGCTGGGAGGCGATGGACAGCGGCAAGCCGATCTCTCGGGCGCGCGGCGAGGTGCTCAGCACCGCGCGCTATTTCGAGTTTTACGCCGGAGCGGCCGATAAATTCTACGGGGAGTCGATCCCGTTGGGCAGGGACTACATGGATTTCACCCTGCGCGAACCACTTGGTGTGACGGCCCATATCGTGCCCTGGAATTTTCCGCTCAACATGATCGGGCGCAGCGTGGCCCCCGCGCTGGCCATGGGCAACACCGCCGTGCTCAAGCCGGCAGAACAGACCCCGATAACGGCGCACATGCTCGGTCATTTGATGGTCGAACTGGGCTTTCCACCGGGGGTCTTCAACATCGTCCAGGGACTGGGCGAGGAAGCCGGCGCGGCGCTGACCAGCCACCCGGATATCGACAGCATCACCTTCACCGGATCGGTCGAAACCGGCCGGCTGGTGATGCAGGCCGCCTCCCGGCATATCAAGCCCGTCGTACTCGAGCTGGGCGGAAAGTCTCCCAATATTGTATTTGCCGATGCGGACATCGATCTGGCTGTAGCCGAGGCCGCCAAGGCGATCTACGGCAACACCGGGCAAGTATGCTCGGCTGGCTCCCGGCTGGTGGTGGAAGCCGCCATCCAGGAGGAATTCGTCGAGCGGCTGGCAAAACACGC
>JBFKII010000228.1:0-6947 GCA_041632295.1 Anaerolineales bacterium
CCCAGCAGTCCGAACCAACCGATGTAGGGGACCAGGCAGGCGATAGCCCACAACATGCTCCCGCGCAGGGTCTGCTGAAAGCGGCTATGCTCCGGAAACAGGCGCGCTCCCACCAGGCCGGCCACGGCAGACAGCCCTAATGCCAGGCTGATGGACAAAGCGGCTACGATGATCACAGCTGGGATGAAGAAAAATCGCCAGACATTTTCGGTCAGGGCGATAAATCCCAGGCTCAAAGCGCCGAAGAAAAGGAAATTTACCAGCCCGATCAGGAAGGACCTGCCTGGGCGGCGGTCCACTTGCCTGCGGATATCCCTCAGGCGACCGGGGAACAAGGCTTCCAAAACGGCGAACAAAGCAGCCAGGCTGAACCCGGCCAGGATGGCGATCAGGGAGATAAGCGGTAATTGTTCCATTTAGCGTCTCCTTGAAGATAGATTGCGCAGAAGAATGCCATTGCCCACCAGCCAGAGCAAGCCGGTGGAGATCAATAGCGGAAGAATGAGAACAAGTTCAATCGGTCCAGTTTGCAGCGCAGCTGTTTCCGATAAGACCGCTTCCAGCCCGATACGGAGCTGTGTGACGATTTCCATCACGGCAGCCAGCCCACCCTGAAGAGTTTCCAACAACAAACGGTTGTTGTCCTGAACCATTCCGGCCAGTTCGGTTATCGAGGCTTGTTGGAGCAGGGCCGGCAGGCTGGCGGCAAGGATCAGCACCGCGACCAGACTCTGAAGGGAGAGAGAGGCGGAAAGGTTCGGCAGTGTTCTGAAACCGGTTTCCCCCGGGACCCGCGCCATCACGGCAGAGACCAGATCGCGTTCCAGATCGATCGCCTCAAGCGATTCGATCTCGCCAAAAAGCCGCCGTATCTCTAACAACCGTTCCTGGCATTCCGCACACTCCGCAAGGGTGGATTCAATTTTCTGCCTGGATTCCGGACTGAGCTCCTGGTCCAGGTATTCAAAAAGCCCGTCATCGGCCAAATGAGTGTGTTCACGCTTCATTTTTCAATATCCTGGCAAGCATTTTCCTGCCGCGAAACAGATGACTCTTTACCGTGTTCAGGGGCAAACCGGTGGACTGAGCCATCTCTTCATAGGTCATTTCCTGGAAGTGACGCAGTTCGATCGCCATGCGGTAGTTGGGCGGCAGTAAAGCCAGCGCTTCCAATACCGTGCGCCGCTGCTGGCTTCTGTCCAGGGCGGCTTCGGGATGCGTGCTGGAACGGGACGGCTGCGCGTCCCGTTCGGGATCGATGGCGAAATGGGTCTTTCTGCTGTTCACAGCGTTGATACTCAAGTTTGCCGCAATGCGGTTAATCCACGGACCGAACGGCAGCCGAATGTCAAAGCGGTCCAGCCGTTCATAAGCCCGAATGAAAGCCTCCTGCGCCAGGTCTTCCGCATCCTGGCGGTTTTGCAGCACACGCCAGCACACGTTGAAAACCGACTGCTGGTAGCGCCGGACCATTTCGCCATAGGCCTGCGTCTCCCCGTTCCGAACCCTGCGGACGAGGTCCTGATCTGAAGGGACGTCCATATTTTTATGGTACTACAAGGAAATGGCGCGGAAAGTTGCGCCATTAATCCAAAGAGAGCGCTGGATGGCCCTCGAGGCCGAAATATCTGGCGAAGGCGGCTTCGGTGTTCATTCCCGCTCGTTTGAACTCCAGGATCTTCTGCCGGGCCGGCTCGCCGCCCATCTCCAGGAGCCGGGCTTCCAACAGCAGGTGCCGAAAAGCGCGCTGCTCGAAGACCGGAACAGGCTGCCCAAACAGCTCGATCGGGAACCCGCCGTGTTCAAAACGATGGATGGACGTCAACACGTCTTTGATCATTTTTCGGCGGCTTGTGAATCCGGGTTCCTGCCCGAAATAGGTCCGTGCTAAACGGTCGAAGGATCTCATATCGTGCACTTCGCACAATATATCCAGATCGCTTTCAGGCAAAGCCAGGTCAAGTGGGATCGTCCCTGCCAGAACCGGCTTGAACGGTGCGAGATGTTCGAACACACCGAGTTCCTCCAGGGTTTGGTGGGCTCGCTTCTGAATCGCAGATCCGCGCAGCAAATAGCGAGTATCAGAAAAGGGTTTCATCTCCAGCTGATCCAGCGTCCGTGCGGGTTGCAGTCTGCGAGTTCCCGGTGCTCGTGAACTCCCCGGTTCCAGGTATCCCAGGCGATGACCGGCGCCTGGCTTCCGATCCATTCGACAGAAACTCGGTGAATCCGCCGGTCCTGACCGATCTCAGCCAACTGGTCGGTAAATTCAGCCTGCTGCTCCGGTTTCAGCTGGTAAATCACGAAGGTGTGAAATACAACCGGAACCAGATCCCGAGGCAGCTGGTTGAGGACCTCGGGGAGCACTCGAAGCGCGTCTCCCGGCAGGATTTCCGGCGGGTGCTCGTCTGCGATTTGGATGGCTGCCCTCAGTTTGTCCATTCTGTCCAGGTGATCGGGCCAGACCAGGGCTTGAAGCCACAAACGGTCCTTCGGGTTTTCCAGGGAGAGCGGGTTGCGCTCGATCCCCAAGTTTCTATCGACCAGAGCACTCCCGGGATAATCGGCAGGGATGGCGGGCATATCGGCGCCGCGGGACTCACATGTAAGGTGTAGGGGAGATCCCGGTTCCCCGTATGTTCTTCCGGGTTGGTAGCTGTAGCGGTACCGCTGCCAGTTCAGGTTGAGCCCCGCGCTGGGGCCGATTTCGATCACCGCCATAGGATTGCCATGGTCTTGAGCCGAAATGCTCGAAAAAACAGGCAGGAGCAGGCTGCACCTGTTGACCTCGTTGGTCTGCGTATGTTTGGATCGTATCAGATCCAGAAGCTTCTGCCGGTTATTCAGACAATATTCCCTGAAAGCGGGATAAAACTCGGGATCGGATGGGTCGCGCAACCGGTCCGGGGAGATGGAAGGATAATAATCTCCCAGTTGGTGGGCGACACCCGAAAGCAGCAGGTAGTGAACCGCGCCGAACAGGATGTTTGGAGCCGGCTGGCCGGGCTGCTTTTCTGCCGCCATCGCCAGGATTTCCCGGTCTTCGGCGATATTGGCTGAAAGCACCCGGTACAAGGGGGTCATCCCGTGGGTGTGCAGGCCGGCAAAACGCCGGAAATTTTCGGCGAGCCTGTCGCCGTCTTGTGGACCATATTTTTGAAGCGCCGTTCCCATGTTCGATCCGGGTATTTCAATCCGCTGCAGCGGCCTGGCCGAACAGGTCCGCATCCCGGTTTGCAGCCCGGCGCAAGACCGGGCGGCTGAAAGCGGCCAGCACCAGCGCCTGGGCGCCGTACCCGGACTGGAATGCGACCAGGCCGACGAACAACCCCGTGAAACGGCCCTCCAGGGTCCCGAAAAACAAAACCAGTCCGGTGACAGCCATAAAAACGACGATCGACAGGGTCACTACCCAGGTCTTTTTTCCACTGACGATCACCCCCTGGTAATAATTCTGGAGGATACTCAGCGCTGGCCAGAGCAGTGCGATCCACAACCCACGGCGGGCCAGGTCGACCAGCTCCGTTTCCAGGCCGGAAACGGTCTGGAACCAGATCCTGCCCAGGTCGGTACCGGCCACGAGCCCAAGGCCGCCGATTGAGAAAGCGGCCAGCAGCCAGGTAAAGCGATGGATGCTGCGGGTGGTGCCGGGCGTGTCCAGTTGTGCTACCACTACGTCCTGGTAGGCGAAACCCATGCTGCGCCACATAAAAATGAACCCACCGAGGACGGGCCAGACTGCGAGGGATTCAAGTGCCAGCGGCATTCGGCTGAGGGCCGCGCTGCCCAGTGGCTGTGTGACCAGGTTGATGAATGCGGTCAGTGCCAGCGGGATGTAAAACCCGTAAAAGAAGCGCCAGGATAGCGGAGGCTCGACCGGCTTCGCCGCCTGGAGCGGCCCCCGTAATACCGGCCGGACCCGCAGACCGACATACAGGGCTTCAGTAAGCACTCCGGCAGCGATGCCGCTGGTCCCGACGACGATACCCGGCAGGCCGCCGATGTGCCAGCCGGCGAACAAAGCCAGCCCGTTTGCGGCCAACCTGAATGCAGTGCCGACCCCAACGGCCTTAGAGTGTCCGAAGCGAATCAGCACACCCTGGTTGAAGCGCCGGTAAGCGATCGACCATGTCCAGGGGATCATGATCATCAGGCCGATCCGGCTGGGCTCGACGATCTCATCGGGCACCTGCATCAACCCCTGGACGAGCGGGTAGAAAAGGGGGGTGAAAGCCAGCAGAAAATGGGCCAGGGTCAGGATCCCGCCAGCCCACATCATGAAACGGTAAATTTTTTGATAAGACGCGGCGTCTTTGCTCAAGGCGGTGGATGTCGAGAGGAGCATGATAATGGGCGCCTCGATGATCAGGGCGATCGGAAAAACGACCCCGCCATATGCCGCCAGGTGGATTTTCGGATCCGGCAATCGGGCCATGACCGCGCTGATCATCGGCAGTTCGGTGCCCATGAACAGCCAGGATGCCGCCAGGGGCCACCATGCGGAAAAGATGGCGCGCAGTTTGGTGGCAGGCATAGTCGATCAGCGCCGATCCAGGCGGAAACCTTCCAGGTTGAACATCTCTTTCAGCAATATCAGGTTGTTTTCCAACCCCATGATGACGGTTTCTTTGCGTTTGCCGCCCTCGGTGGTGATCAGGCGCCCATCCCGATCCTCCTCAACCAGGGAAATGCGGCCATTTTTTGTGGCCAGGGAAGCAGCCCAGTTTCGGGTAAAAGGGGAATCGGGAGAAGTCTGGTGATGGCGGCACATGACCGAAAAAGCCTCCAGGGGGTAGGGGCGGTCAGTGAAAGTATACTGGGGGATCCACGCCCCCCTGTCCCAGCGCTCGTAGATGTACTGGTCTTCACCTGCACGGAGGCGGTACCGCCCGTATCCCTGGATTTGTTCACTATCCATTTGCAAGGCCAAAGGCTTTCTGAACCCCTCGCCAAAACCGACATCGACGACGTATTCCCGGTCTAGTCGCACCAAAAGCACCATGTGGTCGAAAGGGGGCCCGTAATCGTCTCGCTTTTCATTAAATACCCGCGCCGAATGACGGGTCACATCGAATCCCAACTCGGTGAGCAGCCAGTTGAAAGCGCCGTTGCATTCATAGCAAAAGCCTCCCCGCCGGCGCCGGACAATTTTTTCCAACAGCCAAGCCTCTTCCAGGCGGATCCGTTCGCGGCTGTGTATGCTCAGGTTCTCGAAAGGGACGCTGTACAGGTGTGCCTGGTGCAGATATTCCAGGGTCGCCAGATCGGCGCGGATGCCGCCGTTCACACCGATCCGCGCAAGATATTTTTGAGGGGTGACAGCTGCCGCGGGCATCAAATTGGTCTCGCGGTCTGCCGGCGGGCGAAAAGGCTGAATGTGCCGTTGATCACCATCACCCCCAGGATGATCAACACCAGGCCGGCGAAAGAATACCAGCCCGGCTTCTCGTTCAGAAAAACCACCCCCAGCAGGACCCCGATCGGAGGCAACAGGTAAGTGACGAACGAGAGAAAGGTCGCGCTGACGCTGTCCAGCAGGCGATAATACACCAGGTATGCGATGGCGGTGCCGAAAAGACCGAGTGCAATCGCAGAAGCGACCGCGGGCATTTCGGGGCTTAAATTGAAGGGGCGTTCCACGAGCAGCGCGACCGGTAAGGTGATCGCAGATGCGCAGATCAATTGAGAGGCTGGGCCGACCAGGGGGGCCAGCCCACGCAGATTGGCCCGGCTGTAAGAGATGGCGATACCATAACAGATGGAAGCTCCGATGAAAGCCAGCAAGCCGAGTGTTTCCGGACCTCCTTGCAGACCACGGCCGGCAATCATCGCCAACAGGTCAGGATATAAGATAAACAGGATCCCTGCAAATCCCAGCAGGACTCCTCCGACCCGCCGCTTTGTAAAGCGTTCATCTGCGATCAAAAAATTGGCGAACACGACGGTGAATATCGGGGTGGTGCCGTTTAAGATGGAGGCCGCACCGCTGTCCGCAAATTGTTCGCCGTAGCTGAACAAAAAGAAAGGAAGTGCATTGGCGAAAAAACCCATGAAAATAAACTTCCGCCAGGTCGCCCATTCACGGGGGAGTTTTCTCCCGTTCAGCACCAGCGTGGCATACAGGAAAACAGCCGCCAGCGTCAGGCGAATGGCTACCAATGTGACCGGTGGAAAATCCTGCACCGCGACCTTGATAAATAAAAACGATGGCCCCCACAACAAGGCCAGCAGAATCAGCAAGAACAGATTTTTGTTTTTCATTGGGTAAACAACAAGCAGGCGAATGGGGGGTCGCCTGCCCGGTAAGTGTACTCCAACTCAGTTAAAAAGCCTATGGAATAGGGCCGAAACAGGGCTTATTCGCGTTCAAACAGCCGGAGAGGATTGACATTTTCACGCCGGTTTTTGTCATAGACATTGAGATGCGTGTGGAACCCGCAGTTGGAACGCCCGCTGCAGCGCACACCGTTAATATCGGTTGTATAGCCCAGGTTGCTTTCGAACCCGACGGGATCCCCCGCAGAGACCCGCTCACCCGGACGGACGTGGTATTCGCCGTGCAGCATTGTCACCCTATATATCTCATTTTCGATGATGATGGTCGGGTTTCCGTACTTGTCGATATACACATCCATGATCTCGCCATTGATGGGGGAGAGCACCGGGCTTCCCTTGCCCGACGCCAGGTCAATTGCAGCATGGCCGTAGGAATAACCGTGCAGCCCCTGGGTGATCACATATTTTTCATACGGTGCGGTGAACGTGTGCGGGTCCGGCTCATCGGTTGGATTCAAGACAACCGGCAAAGGAACCTGTTCCTGGGCCACGTGCTGTTGAGGAGAAGGCCCGGATCCCAGCTGAGCGCCAGCGGTCAGCGGGTTGTTCCTGGCCAGGACGAACATTACAAACAAAAACACAGCAATCCCGATGTAAATCTGCATCTCTGC
>JBFKII010000229.1:0-6947 GCA_041632295.1 Anaerolineales bacterium
CAGGCCAAAGTATACGTGACCGATGATTACATTCCAATTGTATACCGTTGGTACTCCAACACATTCGGCATGTCGGCCGATCACACAGGCCAGAGCAACTGCCTGGCGCTGTATGCCAAGTCCATCGGTATCATATTCACCAAGGTCATGCAGGTGAAAGTCTGCGATACCATCAACGGGCGCATGATCTTCGATGAGCGCTCGATCCAATTGAAATAACGTCCATCCAGATTGGATTCCCCCTCCCCACCTTCAGATTATCCAGGGCTCTTTACATGACCGGATTCAGGAGTCCTCCCGGAGGGCTTTTCACCTTATTAGGAACTCTACGCCGCTGCGCCGGCCAGAAAAATTGGCTTTCGGATATTTTCCACCACCCTAATTTAGCTCCATTAGGTTTCCAATCCGCCCGTGGCAGTATCGATCAAATCCCCCCGATTCCATTATGACCAACCCAACCAAAGCACCTACCAGCGTCGAAGCCTACATCGATGGGTTTCCACCTGAGGTCCAAAAGAAACTCCGCCAGATGCGCCAGAGGATCCGCAATGCCGCCCCGCAGGCTGGAGAGGCGATCAAATATGGCATGCCGACGTACACGTTGAATGGCAACCTGGTCTCTTTCGGCGCTTACAAAAAACACATCGGGCTTTACCCGGTTCCGGCAGGCGACGAAGCTTTCCAGGAGGCGATCACCCCCTTTCGCAGTTCCAAGAGCACCCTGCGCTTCGCGCTGGACCAACCGCTCCCACTGGATTTGGTCACCCGGCTGGTGAATTTCCGCATCCGTGAAACGCAGTCCGGCCGAAAAAAGCGCTGATCAAGACGATCCACAGTACGCTCGGTCCGGAGTATCCGGAAATTCCATCATGAATTGGGCGTTCCATTCGGGTGGCGAGTATCCATTTCAGTAAAAGCCGCACGATGGGAATACACTTTTTACCAGTTGACGGAATCTTGCTTTTCGTTTCGGCTCATCTCTTTCTCCTTAAAGCCTACAATCAAGGTGGGCGTGGGGTTGCTACCAATATATGCTGCCAGCCGGCGAAAAAATACAAAATGCAGTTTGATCTATAATCAGCGGCAGATGGACACAAACAGCGGCGATTTTCGAACATACAGGCGCAGATGCCAGAGTCGGACTACGATCTGATTCAGGCCTGCCGCAGAGGCGATGTCCTGGCATGGGAGCAGGTCCTGGAGAAATACGAGCGCCTGGTTTTTTCCATTGCGCTGAAATATGGTCTCTCTACAGAAGACTCTGCTGATATCACCCAGCTTACTTTTACAATTTTGATGCAGAGCCTGGACCAGTTGCGCGGCGATACGCGCCTGGGAGCCTGGCTGGCCACCGTCGCAAAACGCCATGCCTGGCGCAGCCTGGCGCGCCGGCGGCGCGAGCCTGTCGGCCAGGAAAAAGACGTGGCAGAGCAAGAGTGGCTGAGCGGCCGCAGCACCGACCCTTACGAGGACTGGGAACGCGTCGAATGGCTGCGTTCCGGGCTCGAGCAGCTCGACGACCGCTGCCGGGAAATCATCAGCCTGCTTTATTTTGAGCCCGAACGGCCGAGTTACGCCCAACTTGCTGCCAGGCTGGAGGTTCCGGTCGGCAGCATCGGCCCTACCCGGGCCCGCTGCCTGGAGCGTTTGAAAGGCCTGCTGGCATGATGTACAGACCCCCGAAGTGCCCCATCCCACGCCGTGTTTTCCCGTCTCAGAAGTTCTGCCCACCCGCGAGTCGGGCGGGATTGTATTTTTCAGCCCCCTGGCGGCATAGTATATTTGAGTAACGCTCAAATCGAAATCACCACCCGATTAGACGGGTGCGCGAATGCTGAAAACAGGTATGAAACGATGATCAACGACAACAGGGAAGACGACCGCTTTGCACGGCTGCTTGACTGGTTGGAAGGGCAGCTTCCGGAGGAAGAAGCCCGCCAGGTCCAAAACTGGCTGGAGCAAGCCGGTAAAGACACCCGGGAAGACCTGGCATGGCTTCAAGAATTCCTGGATACCGCCGATGTCGCCCGGGCGACACAGCCGCCTCCGGAGGTTCGAGCCGCACTGCTGGCTGAATTTAAGGAATTTACGAGCAGGGTACGGGCGCCTTCGTTCCTCGAACAGTTGGCGGCCACCCTGTCCTTTGACAGCGGCAGCCAGCTCGCGTTTGCAGGCGCACGCTCCGGCCCGGCCCTGGGGAAACCCCGCCAGCTGATTTACGACAGTGAAATTGCCGAGATCGCCATCAACATCCGCGCCGACCAGGAAAGCCGGACCGTGACTCTAAGCGGGCAGATCTATCCAAAAACCGATATCTCCCCGGCGGGTTTCAGCGTGCAGATCCTGGAGGCGGACGGTTTTACCGAAAGGGGGATCGCCCTGAGCGACGATTTGGGCGAGTTCCTTCTCGGTGAGATCCCCGAAGGACGCTATGGCCTGTTTTTATGTTCGGATGCCCACGAAATCTCGCTACCCGAGATCCATTTGCACGGCTGATTGATGGCTGACGGCCCACCGCTGGATGACAGCGACCTGGATGCGCTGTTAGAACTCTCGGAAATTCAACAGCAGGCCGCTTTTCTCCAAACCGCCAGCCTGCTGCACGCCGAGGGGCTCTCCGCTCTGCTGGATCAGGCCATGCAGATCGCACGCGGCGATCCCGCACGGGCGCGGCAGCTGGCATCGATTTGCGCCCAGGCCTCCGGCCAGGCCGAGGCCCCTTCCATTCTTCCGCGGGCGACCTACGCCCGCGCCCAGACCCACGCCATCAACGGTGAGTTCGAAAAAGCGCTCGAGTTGATCCAGGAAGCCCGCAGTCAGTACGAAACGGTCAACGACCCACTGGCAGCAGTACGGACCAACCTGGGGAAAATGCACGTGCTCAACGAATTGGGACGCCAGGAGGAAGCCCTGGAAGCCGGAGAGGAGACCCTCAGACAGGCAGGTTTGCTGGCCGAACAGGACTCACAGACCGGCCTGATCGCCGCGCTGGCCTACATGAACCGTGGGGTCTGTTTTGAAACCCTGGGCCGGTATGAGGAGGCGTTCCGAAGTTATGAGGCCGCAGAGCAGGGCTTCATAAAGCTGGAGATGGAAGACCGGTTGGGGGATGTGTACAACAACCGGGGCATCGTGCTCGTCCACCTGGGACGGGTCGGCGAAGCGCTCCAGGCATTTGAAGCCGCTCTGGAGATCTGGCAGCAGCAAGGCCTGGAACTTCTCCAGGCCCAGACTCTAAGCAATATCGGGGAGGCCCAGCTACTGCTGGGAAACTACACCCGCAGCCTGAATGCCTACGAAGCCGCAAGAGCCATATTCGAACGGTTGGACGCAGGTGCCGACCACAGCATCCTCCTGCGGAAAACCGCCGATGCCTACCTGGCACTGAACTTGCAACCTGAAGCGGTCAGCACCTACCGCCAGGCGGTCGAAATGCTGGCCGACTCCGGCATGGTCGATCACAGCGCCCGGGCTCACTGGGGACTCGGCGCCGCGCTCACCGCCCTGGGGCAGGTGCGGGAAGCGGAGGAGCGGCTGGAAAAAGCCGCCGGTCTGTTCCGCCAGGCCGGCAACATCCCCATGCTTTGCAGCGTTCTCCTCGAACAGGCTTCGTTGAAAGACCGTCTCGAAGATCGGCTGGCAGCCCGGTTGATCGCCCTGCAGGCCATGGTGATGGCCCACCCGGAAAGCTGGCCCCTTGAGAATCTGTACGCCAACCTGCGGCTTTCCGAACTGTACCTACCTGACCTTGAGTCCGCCGAAATCCACCTGGAGTCGGCCGCCCGCATGGCCCGGTTTTTGCGGCTTCCAACCGTCGATACCCGCATCCTCAGCCGCACTGGCCACCTCTGCCGGCTGCAGGGCCGCATGGATGACGCCCGAGAGGCACTGGAACAGGCGCTGGATAAGATGGAAGGGCTGCGCGGAAACCTAGCCCACGAAGCCATCCGCACTTCATTTCTCTCAGATAAAGCCGCCGTGTACGATGACCTGATCCAGGTGCTGCTTGCGGGTGGGCGTGAAGAGGACCTGTGGCAGGCATTTGCGGTTTCCGACCGAGCCAAGTCCCGCACCCTGGTCGATATGCAGACCGGCGCAGTGGCGCACGAACAACCGGATCCCGGGGAAGATGGGCTCGCCGGAGAACTTCAAAATAAACACGCCGAACTCAGCGCCATTTACAACCAGCTCTTCGAAACCGGGGACGCATCGCAAGCGCGCATCCAGGAAATGCAAAACCGCGCTGCCAGCCTGGAGCAGGAAATCAGCCGGCTTCGCCTGCAGTCCGCCGGACGCCAGTCCGCCGACCCCCTTGATTCACCGCTGCCGCTTGAACCTTTGCGGTCCGTTCTGCAGGACGGAGAGGTGCTGCTCGCCTTCCACGTGCTCGACGATCGGATTATCGCCTTCCTGGTCCAATCCGGAAACGTTCAGTTGATCAAGGGTTTCCGACCGCTGGCGGACATCCGCGAAATGCTGTTCCGACTTGGGGATCAATGGGAGCGCTTCAAGGCCGGTCCCGATTTTGTCAACCGGAACCTGGCCGCTCTCGAGCGGTCCACAAACCACATCCTGGAGGACCTTTACCGGGCCTGTTTTGCACCCTTCGATCGGGTCTGGGAGCAGGGAGCACTCGACGAGCCGGCAAAGCTGACCATCATCCCTCACGGGCTGCTGCACCAGGTGCCCTTTCATGCACTGTACGACGGAAATGGGTATCTGGTGGACCGTGCAGAGATCGCCTATGCTCCCAGCGCGGCAGTCTACTGGCTATGCCGCCAGCGGACCGGGGCGACCTTCCAGAACGGGCTGGTGGCCGCCGTTGCGGACACCGCCATTCCTTTAGTGGAAGAGGAAGCGCGGGCCGTCGCTGCCAGCCTGGAGGAATCCGGCCTGGCAATCGAGTTGCATCTCGGCGAGGCGGCCACCACGGCGCGCATCAAGGCTGGCGCCGGCAACAGCGACCTCCTGCATCTGGCCTGCCACGGGCTATTCCGTTCGGATAACCCGATCTTCTCCGCATTGAAGCTGGAAGACGGCTGGTTGACCGCCGCCGATATACTCGACCTGCGTCTGAAACCGGGTCTGATCGTTTTGAGCGCCTGCGAAACCGGCCGCAGTCGGGTGCTCCAGGGCGAGGAGTTGATCGGTTTTCCGCGCGCTTTTCTTGGGGCCGGGGCCTCTTCCATTCTGGTCAGCCAGTGGCTGGCCCAGGATGAGCCGACCACCCGTTTGATGACCGATTTGTACCGGGGGATCGGATCGGGAGAAGGCTTGGCCGCCGCTCTCCGCCACGCGCAGATCCGTCTTCGGTCTACTCACCCACACCCGTATTATTGGGCGCCTTTCGTCTTAATCGGCAAGCGCTAGCGAATAAAGCCCCTCTGATCCCACAGCCATGCCCCAAATGTACCAGGCGCGTGCCGTTATAAACCGGCGTCTGCTTCGTTTTCCCTTAGGCGGCGAAATGCCCTCAGGAGCTTGTATTTTTTTACAGACGAACTGCATATATTAACTGCCTTCTTCGCAAGGTGAGATGATTCATGAAGATAAAACGGTTATTTCTGATCGCTGCCATCGGGTTTCTGGTGTTACTTTCCCGGCAATCCCGTGTCCAGGCGCTGGACCTTCTGGCCCACGAGCCTCAGCAGGTGGTGGTGCAGGTTGCCCCGGGGGTGGATATCGATACGGTCAACCTGATTTTCGGCACGACGACATTGGAAACTATGCCTGGAAAACCGGATATCCACCTGCTGCAGGCTCCTGCGGGGACCAGTTTACCGGGCCTGGTTCAGTGGATGTCGGGCAGCTCGCTGCTGGCCTATGCCGAGTTGAACTATCTGACCGAGGCCCCGGAATCTGGCAGCACCAACCGGATTTACGGCTGGAACAGCAGCTCATACAACAAATACCAGTCCGCGGCCAAGTCGATGGATCTGGACGATGTGCACGCATATTCCGAGGGCGAAAACACACTGATCGCCATTTTGGATACGGGTATTCAGGCCGGCCACCCCGCTTTTTCAGGCCGCATTTCCCCATTGGGCTTTGACTTCGTCGACCTGGATTCGGACCCATCCGAGGAAACCAACGGCCTGGACGACGACCAGGACGGCCGTGTGGATGAGGGTTTTGGCCACGGGACCCATGTGAGCGGGATCGCCCACCTGGTTGCCCCGGACGCTCTCCTGTTGCCCGTGCGAGTGCTCAACTCGGACAGCCGGGGGAACATCTTCCGAACCGCAATGGCGGTGTATTATGCCGCCGCGAACGGGGCGGATGTGATCAACATGAGCCTGGGCAGCAGTGCCCCATCCCGCACGCTTCGAGACGCCATTGACCATGCCGCCGCTGCTGGCGTGGTGGTGGTCGCCGCGGCCGGGAATACCGACAATAGCGTCAAACAGTATCCGGCCGCCGAGGACTGCGCCCTGGCGGTCACTTCCGTGTTTTTCAAGCGGAACACCTACAGCAAATCCTCGTTTGCCGCCTTCGGAGACTGGATCAGCCTGTCCGCCCCCGGGGACAAGATCTCCAGCACCTTCCCCTACAATATCTATGCGGCCAGCAGCGGCACTTCGATGTCCGCGCCCTTTGTTTCCGGACAGGCCGGCCTGCTGCGCAGCATGGACCCCATGCTGACACTGGACGAGGTCGGCATGCTGATCGGCGGGTCGGCCAAACCGATTACAGGCACCCCGTACACCGGGCTGCTGGGGGAAGGCATGCAGGATATTCTGGCCAGCCTCTTGGTCCTGAAAAACAACAGCCCACTCGATCCTGGAAAAAACCTGTTCGCTGCCTGCACAGGCGGTTAGGCCCGGTGGCAACCGGGGAATGGGAAACCCGCCTGCCACCAACCGGAGCCGATTTCTGAGGTGAGGCGGCCTGATCCAAGACAACGGATGCGAAATACGCATCCGTTGTCATTTTTTTACGTCATAAGG
>JBFKII010000230.1:0-6937 GCA_041632295.1 Anaerolineales bacterium
AGCCCGATTAAGGCAAACAAAATCCAAAAACTGCGCCTTTGCGTCAACATGAACATACCTCCTACCTGCTATCTGGGATTAAAAAACAAATCCGGAAACGCCAGAGCGCGGTCCGGATCAAATAAGGGATGAATGGCTTGCCAAAAAAGTGAAAGATGCCACGTCCGGTATTATACATGAGAGAAAATTATTCGTACGGCCGAGTTGACAGCCTGGCTTCTTGACATCCCTTCCAGGGCGCACTATACTCCGCTCGAACCACTCACAAAATCTATTGCACGGGGAGCCTGCCCAGCAGGCTGAGAGGAGCGAAAGCTCGACCCGCAGCACCTGATCCGGACAATGCCGGCGGAGGGATGCAGCCTAACAAATGTTGATCCCTCCCGGCTGAGAGGGATTTTTTTATGCATGCAGTGATTTTCGCCAATGGGCGCCTGGAATCCCCGGCCCTCAGGCTGCCGCCGCTCGATCTGCTGGTCGCCGCCGATGGCGGCGCCCGGCTAGCACTCAGCTGCGGCCTGGTCCCGGACGCGGTCATCGGGGACCTCGATTCGCTCTCCCCCTCCGATATTTTCGACCTGGAGCGCGCCGGGGCCGCCATCCACCGCTTTCCGGAGGACAAGGACCAGAGCGACCTCGAACTGGCCCTGGATTTCGCCCAGGATGCCGGCGCGCATGAAATCACCTGCTTCGGCCTGTTCGGGGGCCGTTGGGAGATGAGCTTTGCCAACCTGTTCCTGCTGGCCGCACCATCCTACGCCGGCATGCGCATCCGGGCAGTCGAAGGCCGCAGCAGCCTGTACATCCTGCACCCCGGCCGCACGCTGGAACTGAACGGCCCTCCTGGCAGCCGGGTGTCCGTGCTGCCCCTCGGTGAGAATGTCCAAGGGGTGACCTATCACGGCCTCGCCTGGAGCCTGGAGAAAGCCAGCCTGGCTTTCGGATCCACACGCGGTCTCAGCAACCGCATGACCGGCAGCCGGGCGAGCATCCGGCTCGAAAAGGGCGTTCTACTGGTGGTCCACGAACTGGTAGAAAAGGACTGACGATGCACAAAAAACTGTTGTTTATCCTCCCGCTGGGCTTGATGATGCTCGGCTGCACCGCCAGCCCCTCGGGACCGCGCACCCTGACCTTGATGGCCCACGACTCTTTCGCCGTTTCGCCGGAGGTGCTGACGCAATTTGAAAGCGAACAAAACGCCACCGTCGAGATCCTGCTTTCGGGGGATGCCGGGACGATGGTGAACCAGGCGATCCTCTCGCAAGGCGCGCCGCTGGCGGACGTGCTTTACGGGGTCGACAACAGCTTCCTGAGCCGCGCGCTGGACGAAGGGATCTTCGAGCCCTACGAATCCCCACTGCTGGGCGACATCCCCGATGAATTCGAACTGGACCCCGAGCACCGGGCCCTGCCGGTCGATTACGGCGATGTCTGCCTGAACTACGAAATCGCGTATTTTGAGGAAAACGGGCTGCCCGTGCCCGCATCGCTGGATGACCTGCTCCAGCCGGAATACCGCGGCCTGCTGACCGTCGAAAACCCGGCGACATCTTCGCCGGGCCTGGCGTTCCTGTTCACGACCATCGCGGCGTACGGGGAGGCGGGCTATCTGGATTACTGGCGCGGCCTGCTCGAAAACGAAGTCGAAATCGTAAACGATTGGGAGACCGCCTACTATTCCGCCTTCAGCCAATGGGGCGGCCCGGACCCGCTGGTGGTCTCATACGGTTCCAGCCCTCCCTTCGAAGTGTTGTTTTCGGAAACGCCGATCGAGACCCCTCCGACGGCGGCGATCACAACCGACGGCACCTGCTTCCGGCAGGTCGAGTTCGTCGGCATCCTGGCCGGCAGCGAGAACCGGGAGCTGGCCGAGGCCTGGGTGGATTTCATGCTCTCCACGGCTTTCCAGGAGGACATCCCGCTGAAAATGTTCGTCTTTCCAGTCAACCCGAACGCCAGACTCGACCCGGCCTTTGTCGAATTCCTGGCTGTTCCCGATAACCCGGCCAACCTGGACCCGGCGCTGATCGCAGAGAAGCGGGAGGCCTGGCTGCGAGAGTGGACCGAGACCATCCTGCGTTGACCTGCCATGGGAGACAAATACGCCCGCACCGAATTCGAGCGGCGGTTTCTGCTGCGCGGCCTGCCCGCTGGGACGAACCCCCAGGTAGGTTTCACGCGCATCACCGACTACTACCTGCCCGGGACGGACCTGCGACTTCGCCTGATGGAATCCCCTGAAGGAGAGATTATCGCCCGCAAGCTGGCCAAGAAATTCAAACCCGCCGGCGCCGGTCCATACCGGACCACCATCACCAATCTGTACCTTTCCGCCGGGGAGTACACCCTGCTGGAAGCCCTACCGGCCGACTCGCTGGTGAAAAAGCGCTATCCAGTCCACGCGCATTCCCGGACGTATTCGATCGACGCCTTCGAAGGCAGCCTGGAAGGCCTGCTGCTCGCAGAGATCGAAGCCCTGGATCTGGACAGCCTGCTGGCCATCCCGCCGCCGCCCGGCACGATACGGGAGGTCACCGCAGACCCATTTTTCCTGGGTGGCAACCTGGTGCGGACCGAATCGAATGAACTCCAAGCCTACCTCCGGCAGATCCGCTAAGCTGGCCCTGCTCTGGCTGCCACCCCTGGCATTCCTGGGCCTGTTCTATTTCTACCCGCTGATGCGGATCCTTTCGACCGGGCTGGGCCGTTCGGAGGAAGCGATGGTCTTCGCCCGAGTCCTGGCCTCTCCGGGCACCCAGCGAGTACTCTGGTTCACCTTCTGGCAGGCAGGGGTTTCCACCTTGCTGACACTGCTGTTGGGATTGCCCGGCGCTTACCTGCTGGCCCGCCGCTCATTCCGGGGCAAAGCCCTGTTTCGTGCGGTCACCGGGATCCCGTTCGTGATGCCGACCCTGGTGGTGGCGGCGGGATTCAGCGCGCTGCTTGGGCCGCAGGGGTGGGTGAACGTGCTGGCGCAGGATTGGCTCGGCCTGCCCGAACCCCCGATCACCTTCGTCAACACCGTCTGGGCCATCCTGGTGGCCCATGTGTTTTACAACCTGACGATCGTGCTGCGGCTGGTCGGCGATTATTGGGAGCGGCTCGACCCCAACCTGGAGGCGGCGGCACGCAGTATGGGCGCTGGCACCTGGCAGGTGCTGCGCAGAGTGAGCCTGCCTTTGCTGGCTCCGGCGGTGCTGGCCGCTGCGCTTTTGGTTTTTATTTTTAACTTCAGCTCTTTCGCCGTCGTGCTGCTGCTGGGTGGACCGCGTTTCGCCACCCTTGAGGTAGAGATCTTTTACCAGGTCCGGTCGCTGTTCGATCTACCGGCCGCCTCGGTGCTCTCCATTCTCCAGCTGGCCAGCACACTGGTCCTGACCATCCTTTACACGGGACTGGCAGCGAAGGTCGCACGGCCAATCCGGCAGCGGGCGTCCGGTCAAGCCGGTCGACTCGGCCGGTTGGAAGGCGTCTACCTGGCAGGGATTTTCGCCTTTACCGCGCTTCCACTGCTCGCCCTGGCCGGCCGGTCGTTCACCCATCTGGGCCCAAGCCGCACGCCGGATGGGACGATCCCCACCGGCTTCACCCTGGCATTTTACCGGGCCCTGTTTGACACCGGGGCGGAGGCGGTGCTGGCGATCCCCGTGCCGCAGTCGATCGGGGTTTCGCTGGTTAACGCCCTGCTGACCGTCGGGCTGGCCTTGCTGGTCGGTCTGCCCGCGGCCTGGGCGCTTTCGCGCCGCGGCCGCAGTGTCTTCAACCGGCTGATCGACCCCGTCCTGATGCTACCGCTGGGGACCTCGGCGGTGACGATGGGTCTGGGGTTCATTGTGGCGCTCAACCGCCCCCCGCTGGACCTGCGGACCTCTCCTTTGCTGGTCCCGCTGGTGCACGCCCTGGTCGCATTTCCTTTCGTAGTGCGTGCCCTGGTGCCGGCGCTGCAAAGCATTCGGCCGCGCTTGCACCAGGCGGCGATGGTGCTGGGTGCATCCTCCGGCCAGGTGCTGCGCAGGGTGGACTTGCCGCTAGCAGGCCGGGCGCTGCTGGTGGCGGCGACTTTTGCGTTTATGATCTCTCTCGGGGAATTCGGGGCCACGGCGCTGATCTCCCGCCCTTCATTCGAAACCGTCCCGACCGCCATTTACCGGCTGCTCGGAAGGCCAGGAGCGCTGAATTACGGCCAGGGGATGGCCCTGAGCACCATCTTGATGCTGATCACCGGGGCCGGGATGCTGTCGATCGAGCGCTGGCGGATGGGAGAGGGCCAGGTATTCTAAATGGCAGACCAACCTTCAAACACCCCCTGCAGCCGGTCAAAGACCATCCTGCTTCGAAAGCTTTTCGAGACGCCGCCCAGCCGTCGCGGTGAAAACTGGCGGCAGGAATTCTATGACACCCTTCCGGAGGCGGCGTTGGGCAACCCACCCCCGAAGATCTTTTACGGCCCGGACAGGTTCCCCTATTTCCACCTGGAAACGGACCTGGAAACCGGCGAAGGGGAGCTGTTCTGCCTGGCAAACCTGCTGGAATACCTGACCACGCACGGATTGGGAGCGGCGGTCAACCCCTCCCGCGGGGCACAGGAGGCGGAATGGGTTTTCAGTTACGGCGATCTTTTGTCGTTTCGCCTGGTCGGGGCGTTCAGCATAGATTCCACGGCCTCCAAGAGCGAGGCCAGCCGGGCCGGTGCGGAAGAACAGGTGCTGGTTGCCGCCCCTTCCGAGGAGATTTTGCCCGAATACGCCAGAAATGTGCTGGGGCGCTATCTGAAGGAAAGCCTGGGGGTACAGGAACCCGGGGTACTGCTCTTATCGCGCAGTGCACCGGCGGTGCAGCAGCTGGTCTTCTCCATCTTCCCCGAGGACTACCCCGAAGGCCAGGCGTTTCAAGCTGCCCTACAATCGCTGCGCTGGTTTTTACCGCGCCATTACAACCTGGGCGCCGTTCCCCGGCACAGCCCGATCGCCGCCCATTTTTCACCGCTGGGGGAATAAAGCATCTGGGGCGGAGTTTTAGGTACCCGACTCGGGAGCCTGTTTTTCGGGACCCTCCTCCACATCGACCGGCAGCCGGCCGCTCAGCCAGACGGTCATCAGGCTGATATCGTCCGTTTCGGCGGGTTCCTGAGGATATTTTTCCGTAAAAGCCTGGTTGATCTTTTCAAAATCCTCCCCTGCCGGCCAGGCCGTCAGGAAACCGGGCAGCTTCGTGCGGTCGGCTTCCAGGGGCAGCATTTCCCAACCGCGCTCGTCCAGCAGCTCATAGACCTGGGCCCCCAAAGCCGTGCGGCGGGCGGCCCAGGCTGCAAGCACCACTTTGACCAACTCCGGGTTTTTTTCGAACGCCTCCGGCAAGTGGCGGGCGGTCAATGATAGCGGGGCTTTGGCGCTGTTGCGGAAACCTGGCACGCGGACATGCCGCCGAACCTGGCGCTCCAGGGCTTTGCGGATCCCGTCCGGCAGCGCACCAGGCCCGAGCAGGGCCGTGCGGATCACTTCACGACGGTAATCGCTGCGCATGAACTCGTTGAGTGCGTGAAAAGGGAGAAAGGCAACCTGTTTGTCGCTGTGTTCTGTCATGGTTCAGTAATTTATCGGTGTATAAGCGCGGCGTTTGAAGGACAGTGCGCCGGGGACATGGTGGTACAGCTCATCCGCCGGATCTCTGGCGGACCACCAGGTCATTGATGAGTTGCCGGGTGGCGGAGGCAATCTCTTCTACCGCCCGTTCGAATGTCTCCTGGTTGGCCTGGGAGGGCTTGCGAAAACCGGAGACCTTGCGCACAAACTGCAATGCCGCGGCCTCCAGCTCCGCATCGCTGGGCGGACCCTCCGGAGTTCGCAGTTGTTTGATCGAACGGCACATGGCAGTCTCCTTTCGGACCGGCCCGGGTCATCCCAGAACACGGTGTGCGAATTTTAGTTTCAGGGCGGTGTGTTCGATCTGCTCGGCCTGGGATAGGGCTCCATGGCCGGCGTTGAACCAGTGCACTTCGATGGACTTTCCGAACGATTTCAGCTTCCGTTCGAAACGCTCCATCTGCCGCGAGGGGCAGCGGGAGTCGTTACTCCCCTGGATCACGAGCAGGGGGGCGCGGTAATTTTCGGCATACGTAATCGGCGAGCTTTTGCTGTGCGCTTCGGGCGTTTCCTCCGGTGTCCCGCCAAAGAAAGCCCGCTGGATCCCTTTCAAAGTGTCTGCGGAATCTTCGTACATCAAGAACCAGTCGGCGATCGCCACTACCCCCATGCCGCCGGCCCATAATTCGGGGCGTTTACCCAGCGCCAGCAGGGTGAGGTATCCGCCATAGGAGGCGCCTGTCAGGAAGACGGCTTCCGGGCGGGCGAAACCGTTCCCGACCAGCCAATGATAGGCGGCAGCCATATCCCGGACCTCCAGTTCGCCCAGATTGCCTCGGATCGAATGCTCAAATTCTCTTCCGAAGGTGGTCGACCCGTGGAAATTGATGCTCATGAATGCGAAACCGTGGTCCAGAAAAGCCTGGGCTTCCGGGCTGAAGGCCGCCGTCTGCACAGTGGTCGGCCCGCCGTGTGTGTGAAGGATGGTGGGGAAGGGCCCATCGCCTTCCGGGAGCGCCAGCCAGGCCTGGATCGCGTCGCCATTTTCCGATTCAAAAGTGACAGACTTCCAGCTGCGGCCTGACGGGACGCGCTCCCCGGTGAGCAATACGCGGCGGATTTCCCCGCTGGCCCCGTCGAGCGTGACCAGGCGTGAGGGGGTGGAAGGATCCTGAAAGGTGGTCAGGATCTCTCCCTCCGGAAGATAATCCGCGCCGTACCAATTTCCCAGCACCCCTTCCGGATGATCCAGTCGTTTCAAAGTATCGTTCTCCAGGTCATAACGGTAGAGACGGCTGCGGGCGTGGTGAATCTGGTTCAGCAGGATATAGCGCCCGTCATACGACCAATCC
>JBFKII010000231.1:0-6925 GCA_041632295.1 Anaerolineales bacterium
AAAGTCCGTTGACAAAGGGCCTTTCGCTGGTTGAGTAGGCCGCGAAGCGGCCGTATCGAAACCGAGAAAGGCGGAAAATGCTGGTTGAGCCTGCCCTGAGCCTGCCCTGAGCCTGTCGAAGGGCCTGTCGAAGGGCTTATCGAAACCCAGTTTTCCGCCAAGTTTCGCGACTTTGAGAAAGCCATGCTGCTTCGCTCACAATGACAAGGTTCTTATTTATGTTTGTTTTATTAGATTCACTTGGTCCGTAATATAACACAATAGTTATATAACTGTCAAGGTATATAACTATTGTCCAAAAGAATGGAAACTGTCTGCCGGTTCCTTATCCCGGATTTTTGCCATCCCCCACGATGATGACCACTTTCCCCCGGGCGCGCCCTTCGACCACATAGCGCATCGCCTGCGGGACTTCTTCCAGCGCAAAGCGTTTATCGATCACCGGCCGGACTTTCCCCTCCAGGCACAACTGGGTGATCGGCCCCAGGTCCTCCCGGTTTTGCGGCACCGACAGCACCTTCAGGTGCCTGTTCCGGGTTTTTTGGAAAAACGGTCCCAACAGCAGGATCTGGAACAAGATGGATATCGGGCCGCCCACGTAAAAATAGGTGCCCCCGGGGTTCAGCGCCCGGGCGCAGGCGGATGCCGGGCGCTGGGCGATCAGGTCGAGGATCAGGTCATACGTTTTGCCGCTGCGGGTGAAGTCCTCTCGGCGGTAGTCGATCCCCTCGTCCGCCCCAAGGTCGCGCAGAAAATCGAGCTTGGAGGCGTTGTCCACAGCGGTGACCGCCGCCCCGGCCAGCCTTGCCAGCTGGACCGCAAACACCCCGGCGCTGCCGCCGGCGCCGTTGATCAGCACGCGCTGCCCGGCCTGGACCCGCCCGCGTTTCCGGATCCCGTTCCAGGCGATCACGCCCCCCTGCGGGATGGCGGCCGCTTCTGCAAAGCTCAGGTTCTCCGGCTTGCGAGCCATGGTCCGGCCGTGGGTGCAGGCATATTCCGCGAAACCCCCGTGGTAGCCCGGGATCTCCCCGTAGACCTCGTCCCCGGGCTTGAATTCGGAGTGGTTTTCCCCGACCGCATCCACCACCCCGGCGATGTCCGATCCCAGGATCCGCTCGCCCGGCCTGAAAAGGCCCCCGATGCGGGAGTACAGCGGCCTGCCTATCAGCCCCTCCCGGTCGGAGCCATTGATGGAGACCGCCAGGATCCGGATCCGCGCCTGCCCCTCCGCCGGTGCAGGCGTGGGCACTTCTTCGAGCCGCAGGACGTCCGGTGTCCCGTAGCGGTCATAGACAATCGCTTTCATCGGATTCTCTCCCTTGCGGAAACCTGTGCTCCATGAGCGTTCTGACCCGCCGCCCGGCATATCGAGAGGAAGCCGAAGCCTGGAGGGGGTTTGGACAGTTGCCGTTTCCATTGTACCCGGGGGGCCTGGGAATAGACGCGGAAAAACAAAACACCCCGCCGTGGGAAGGCGGGGTGAGGGGTTGCCAAGGGGGAGCGTTAACTTAATTGAAAATGACCGTTCGGGGAGCGGATCACGAATTTATGTTCCTCGGCAGATCGCGCTTCCGCCAGGGCCTGTGCTGCGGTCTGCACCATGCCCTCCACATCTGCGACCGGAGAACTGACGACGGCCCCCATGCTGATTTTGAGGGGGATTTCCCCATCTGCGAAGGTCACGGTTGGAGCCAGGTTATGCAGCAGCCAGTCGGCGATCGACCAGACATCGCCAAAATGCCGCACGTTGTACAGGATCACACCGAACTCATCCTTGCCCAAATAGGCCAGAGAATCACCCAGCCGGGTATGCATGATCAGCCGGGTCGTGATTTCGCTGTTGACCGCTTCCCGCAAGGCCTTGGGCTGATCGGCTCCCGGCCCGGGGTCGACCACCTCGACCCGGATCAGGAAAAGGAAAAACAGGTGATTGGGGTATTTCTTGAACTCCTCCAGGTTGACGGACAGGCGTTCCATGAAAAAAGGCCGGTCGATCAGCTTGATCGATACCGGCGCGGAGAAATCCTCGTGGACCTCCATGTGATTGGAGACCAGCTTAATGGCCATATGGGTCAGCAGGCGAATGTCGATCGGCTTCTGCAGGACCAGGTCGGCGTATTCCTGAAGCGGTTCCGCCAGCCGGGGATGCCCGGTGGCGATGAATACCACCGTCTCATCGAAGCGCTCGTCCCGGCGCAACTTGGCCAGCAGTTTTCCCGACACCCGATCGTCCTCGAGCCGCAGGTCCAGGATGATCAGGTCCGGGACCACCTCGGAAAGCCGTTTCTCTGCCTGGACGCCGGAGGGGATCAGTTCGCACTCGAAACCCACCATCGTCAGGATATGTCGGTAGATCTCGGCGATGTCCCTTGCGTCCTCAATAATGATCGCTGTAGGTGATGACATGAAAAACCCAGCTGAATCTTGACCGTCTCTTCATCTATATATAACTGGATTTTGGCCGGTTTATTACTGGAAATTCGACAGGAAAATACAGGACTCTATCGTCTCGGGCTGGTAAGGCTTCAGAAAAAGCGGTGGCTCCCGTACCAGGGAACTATTGAGCAGGTGCCTGTCAGGGCTGTGCGGTCCAAAAACAGCGGGGAAAAGGGCTCCGCGGGCCTAAGAGTACGGATATCCTAAACCTTGCGAGTGTGGGGGCAGGTATAATTTTCAGGCTGGACTCTTTTTCGATCTTTAAGATCCTTCCAGTTCTACAACTTAAACCCTTTTTTCGAACAAACTTGCTGCCGGCAAGCCTGGATGGGCCTGCTGCCTGTCGCACAAGCCGGCCCGGGTGCAGCCCGCAGCCTGTCGTTCGGGGGACCAGTCTGCCATCCGCAGGGACACCATTTCCGCTGGATGAGAGGGATTTTTGCGTGAAAAAACACTCCCCATACATTTCCTTGTTTCTTGCCCTCATTCTAATTTCGATCCCTCAAGCGGCTTTCGCCCATGAGGGTGGCAACGTGCCGATCGGCGGCTACCTGGCGGGGCTGATCCACCCGGTTCTGGGATACGATCACCTGCTGGCCATGCTGAGTGTCGGGATATTGAGCGCCCAGATCGGCGGCCGGGCGATTTGGACGGTCCCTGCTACGTTCGTCAGTGTGATGGCGCTCGGCGGAGCGCTGGGGCTGATCGACATCGGACTATCCTCTATCGAGCTGGGGATCGCCGGCTCCCTGGTGCTCTTGGGGCTGATCATCGCCGCAGAGCGCCGGCTGCCGATCCTGCTGGCGATGCTGGGGGTCGGTTTTTTCGCCATCTTTCACGGCTATGCCCACGGCTCCGAGATGCCGGACACCGCCCAGCCGGTGATCTACGCCTTGGGATTCCTGACCGGCACCGCCCTGATCCACATCGCCGGGGTGGTGATCGGCGACATCGCCCGCCAATACAGGCGCGGCAAGGCCTTTCTGCGGGTCGGCGGCGGGTTGATCGCCCTGGTTGGGGTGCTCTTTATCGCCGGTGTCCTTTAGTCTCCGGGGAACATTTCGATGAATAAAGTTCTGGCCTGGGAAATCGGGGGTTTCTTCTTCATCGGCCTTGTTGGGGCTGCGCTGCACTTCACCTACGAGCTCAGTGACTTTTCCAGCAACGTTGTCGCTTATTTCTCGGCGGTCAATGAAAGCACCTGGGAGCATCTCAAGATGGCGTACTTTCCCGGGTTGGTCTTTGCACTGGTCGAATACACCTACGTGCGGGAGGAGGTCAACAACTACCTGGTCGCCAAGGCCGCCAGCTTGCTGGTCATGCCCCTGGTCATTGTCGCCGGCTGGTATCTCTATGCGCCGGCGGTTGGGCGCAGTATTTTTCCCGTTGACCTGGCCCTGTTTTACCTGGCGGTGCTGGCCGGCCAGATCGTGAGCTATAGGCTGCTGACCCGCCCACAACTGGCGGCCGTATCTCGCAGATATGCGGTAGCCGCGCTGCTGGCGTTGTTCCTGGCCTTTTCGACTTTTACGTTTTACCCGCCGCGCATCTTCCTTTTCGAAAACTTCGACCTCCTTGACACCGGACAGTACGGCATTCTGGATTACGAGGACAACATACGGTACTTCACCGAGCCGCCCTCGCCATGATGCGCCCAATAACGAACGGAACCGAACTGGTCGCTGCCATTGAAAAACGTGGCGCCGCGGAAGGTTTTGGCAACAAGGGCCTTGGCCTGCACTGGCTTGCCCGCCACGGTTTCAGTATCCCGGAAACGCTCGTCCTGACCTACGCGGGGAGCCGACTGGCCGGCAACAGGTTGGGGGGTGAAGATCCCCGGCTGGCACAGATCCTGGCCGAGCGGATCGATCCGAAAAAGACCTACGCCGTGCGCTCCTCCGCAAATCTTGAGGACGGCGAGCAGCATTCTTTCGCCGGTCAGTTCACCACCATGACCGACGTCCGCGGCCTGGACGCAATCCGGGAAGCCATCCGGGCGGTCCTGGACTCAAGCCGGACCGCGGCGCTCGGTCCTTATCTCCAGAAGTTGGGCGAGGGCGAGCAGGGCCTGGAAATGGCCGTCCTGATCCAGGAGATGGTCCACCCGCTGCTCGCCGGCGTGGCGTTCAGCAAGAATCCGACGACCGGGCTGGACGAAGTCGTGATCGAAGCCGTGGAAGGGCTCGGGGAAAGCCTGATGCAAAGCGGTGTGACCCCGATGCGCTGGATCTTCCGTTGGGGGCAGTTCACCACCCGTCCCGAAGGGCGGGAAGAATGGGAACGGGTCGCCGGCCGGATCGCCCGCGAAACCCGGCGCATCGCAAGGCTGTACGGCGCGCCGGTGGATCTGGAGTGGGCATACGACGGGCGGCGGATCTTCTGGCTCCAGATCCGACCGATCACCCGGCTGGCCCGGGTGCCGCTGTATTCCAACCGCATTTCGCGTGAAGTGCTGCCCGGAATCATCAAGCCGCTGATCGCCTCCATCAACATCCCCCTGGTCAACAGCGCCTGGATCCGGCTGTTTGAATCCCTCCTGGGCCCCACCGGGCTGCAGCCGGAGGACCTGACGCGCCTGTTCCACCACCGCGCCTACTTTAACATGGGTGCGGTCGGCACGATCTTTGAGCAACTGGGCTTTCCGCGCGAGAGCCTGGAGATGCTGTTGGGCCTGCCGGTCAGGAGCGAACGCCCTTCCCCCTCCTGGCGGACGCTGCGCCACCTGCCGCGCCTGCTGCGGTTTGCCGCCCAGGCCTGGAATTACGATCGCCGAGTGGCGGCGGAGCTGCAGGCGTTTGAGGCCGCCGTTCGAGCCAACCAGGAGGAAACCCTGGTGGGTTTATCGGAGGCGGACTTGCTACGGCGCATCCGGGATCTGCTAATGCTCAACACCCGTATCGCCTACCAGAACATCGTCATTCCACTACTGATGAACCTGTACAACGCCCTGCTGCGCTCCCAGCTCGGGCGTGCAGGCGTCGATATACTTGACGTCGATATCACCGCCGGCCTGGACGAGATCGGGCAATACGATCCGAACGCCCACCTTGGCGACCTTCAGGAGGTGCTGGCGCGCTATCCGCAGGAGTTGCAGGAGCAATTTCAAGAGATGGACATGGATCAGATTTTCCGGGACCCGCGTTTTGTGGATATCTGCGACGCGCTCGAGCGGTTCATGCGCCTGTTCGGGCATTTGAGCGACAGCGGCAACGATTTTTCCAGGAAACCCTGGCGCGAGGATCTGCAGGCCGTCCTGCGCATGGCCCGCGACCATGTCCCCGGCGATCGCGGCCGGCATCAAGCCAAATGGGAGACGCTGCCGATCTCCGGAATATCCCGCTGGCGTATCCGGCCGCTGTACCGGCGCGCCCGCCGGTTCCGGTTCCGCCGTGAGCAGGTCAGCTCGATTTATACCGCCTCCTACGGACGGTTCCGTGCGCTTTTCAACGCGCTGGCCGGGCTGCTGGTCGTTCGCGGCGCCCTCGGCTCTGAGGACGAAATATATTTCCTCACCTGGACAGAGATCCAGAGCCTTGCCGGCACACCAGAACCATCCGCTGAATTCCGGGAGCGCATCCGGGCGCGCATGCTGAAGATCGACGCCAGCCGTGAGGCGCAGCTCCCCGGCACCATTTACGGGAACACCCCCCCGCCGCTGGTGCGGGTTCGCAACGATGACCCGCGACGGGCAGGTGTTCCCACCTCGCCGGGATACTATCAGGGCCCGCTGACCGTTGTGCGGTCCCGGGAAGATTTTGAGCGCGTCCAAAAAGGGGATGTGATCGCCATCCCGTATTCCGATGTGGCCTGGACGCCGCTCTTCGCGCGGGCGGGCGCCGTGGTAGCGGAGGCGGGGGGCATGCTCTCGCACAGCTCGATCGTGGCGCGTGAATACGGCATCCCCTGCGTGGTCTCGGTCAGCGATGCCTGCAGCCTACCGGAAAACAGCCTGGTGTACGTGGACGGCTACCAGGGGGAGGTGCGTATCGTCAGCCCCAACGGCGGCGATCCCGGCCGGGAAGGCGCTTGATGATCAGCCCCTTTTCGGAGCGTTGAAATGGACGCCCCGACGGCCGTGATCATCGCACTGGCTGCCTACCTGATCGGTTCGATCTCGTTTGCACGGCTGGTGGCGCATCTGGTCAGGCCAGAGGCCAGCCTTGAACAGGCCCGCCTGCACCGCTCCGAAACGGGGGAAGAGGGGTCCGTCAGCGGCATCGGCGCTTCCACCGCCTCGATCGCGCTGGGCCCGGCATACGGTTTTGTGGTCGCGCTGCTGGACATGCTCAAGGCGTTGGTCCCTATTCTCGTCCTGCGCGCGATCTTCCCCGGGAAGCCCTACGGTCTGGTTTTCAGCGTCTTTGCCGTTCTCGGTCACGTGTACCCTGTGTACCACCGCTTCAATGGCGGAAGAGGCCTGTCGCCGATGCTGGGCAGCCTGCTTGTCATCGAACCGATCGGCATGCTGGCCGCCACGCTGGCTGGA
>JBFKII010000232.1:0-6882 GCA_041632295.1 Anaerolineales bacterium
CCCGGTCGATGTTGATGGGTAATTTTTGCATGGCACAGCTCCGGGTGTTGTCCGCATCGAAAGGAAGGAGCGGAATTTGTAAGGAAACGGCCGCGCGCCGGCCTAAAAATTAACAATCGCTGAAATACTTGCCGGGCGCTTGACTTATACCATGATCCTTTTATAATACGAATTAGTTAATTTACTAGAGAAATATCATAGAAAATAATCGGATGAATGTGATGTATCGCTCGCACTGCCAGAACAAAGCGTGCATGTGTTTGAGGCGGGGCTTCTAGCCACCGTCTGGCCGAGCGATCCCAGCAGGCAACGACCCAGGTCGACAGACGAACAGTGGCTGCGCCCCGCAAGCGGAGAAAGCAGCCACTTTTTTGATCGCTGTCGGCTTTTTTGGTTAATGCAGGTCCGGCCAAAGGCCGCGGAACAGCCGGGCTGATTCACGAACGGACCTGAAAATCGAAGGAAAAATGGCCATAAAAACACAAACCGCCGGTTACATGTACCAAAAGAAACGCAACCGGTACCCCGGTGTCTTCGACATTGTCGGCAATACCCCGCTTCTGCCGCTGCGCCATATCCCGCCAAAAGCAGGTGTGCACCCGGAAGTGCAGATGCTGGCGAAAGCGGAATGGTTTAACCCGGGCGGCTCGGTCAAGGATCGCCCTGCTCGCCAGATCATCCGGGCGGTGGTCTCCGAGAACCGCCTGGCGCCCGGCCAGCGGCTGCTGGACTCGACTTCTGGCAACATGGGCATTGCGTACGCCACTTTTGCGGCTGCCTTGAACCTGCCCCTCACCCTGGCCATCCCGGAGAGCGCCAGCCCCGAGCGTTTGAAGATGCTGCGGGCCCTGGGCGCCGAGTTGGTGGTCACGGACGCGGGAGAAGGCTCCGATGGCGCCATCCGGGAGGCTCAGCGCATGGTGGCGGCTGATCCGGAGCGCTACCTGTACCTGGACCAGTACAACAACCCCGCCAACTGGCAGTCCCATTACCATTCCACGGGACCGGAGATCCTGGCCCAGACCGGCGGCCGGGCCACCCATTTCGTAGTCGGTCTTGGCACTTCAGGCACGCTGACGGGCGCCGGGCGCTACCTGCGGGCCCACCTGCCGGATATTCAGATCATTTCGATGCAGCCCGACTCCCCCTTTCACGGGCTCGAAGGGCTCAAGCACATGCCCAGCGCCATCCAGCCGGGGATCTACGACCCATTCCTGGCCAACGAAAATATCGAAGTTCGCACCGAGGACGCTTACGAAATGGTCCGGCGGCTGGCGCGCGAAGAAGGGGTCTTCGTCGGCATTTCTTCGGGCGCGGCTGCCGTGGCCGCCCTGGAAGTCGCCCGGCGGCTGTCGCACGGCACCGTGGTGACCGTTTTCCCGGATGCAGGCTACAAATACTTGAGCGATCGCCTGTGGGAGGAAGAGGAGCCCCAGACGTGACTTTGCAGATTGAGCGTTCCATGCTTCAAACCATCCTGGCTCATCTTGAGGAGGCTTATCCCGAGGAAGGGGCGGGGTTTCTGCTTGGACGCAGCGTAAACGGAGTCCGCAGGGTCAAGGCGGTTTTTTCAGCCGCCAATGCCCGCGAGGACGCCGCCCGGAACAACCGCTTCCTGATCACACCGCGGGACACGATCCGGGCGGAGGATGAGGCCGACCGCCTGGGTCTGGAGGTTCTGGGGGTGTTCCACTCCCATCCCGACTGCCCAAACGTCCCCTCGGAATTCGACCGCGAATGGGCGCTGCCCTGGTTTTCATACACCATCACCCGCGTGGACGGCGGAAAAGCCGTCAGCACCCGCTCCTGGCGGCTGAAAAGCGACCGCCAGGGGTACGACGAAGAGCACCTTGAGATCGTGCCCGGTCCAGCGGACTGAAACCAAACAACGGAGGAAACCCAGATGCCCCAATTGAAAATCCCCACGCCGCTGCGGCCGTACGCCGGCGGGCATGCGGTCGTCGACGTGAAAGGACAGCGGATCGCTGAGATCCTGCAGGATCTGACGCAGCAGCATCCCGGCCTGAAGCAGCACCTGTTCAGCGAGAACGGGGATCTGCGCCCGTTCGTCAACCTGTTCGTCAACGACGAGGACATCCGCTACCTTTCCGGCGTGGACACACCGATCGAAGAGAGCGACCAGTTGCGCATTATCCCTTCGATCGCCGGGGGGCTGACAACTCCTGCCCCATCGGGAATTGAGGAAGTCAGTCTCCGAAAGGTCGATCACGGCGCTTTGAAAACCAACCAGATGGTCATCATCACTTTGAGCATCCTGGCTTTCATCCTGAACCAACCGTTGCTGGCCCTCCTGGTCGGCCTGATGATGGCGATGGGCACGATATTCGGCGTACCCGGTTTCGGGTTCCTGTACCGGCGCCTGCTGCGGCCTTTGAACCTGGTCCAAGCGGATATTTTGGATGACAATCCGGAGCCTCACCGCTTTGCACAGGGCTTTGGAGCCCTCGTGACGCTGGGAGGAGGCTTTGCGCTGCTGCTCGGGGCCGCCGCGTTGGGCTGGGGGCTGGTCTGGCTGGTGGTCGCCCTGGCCGCCCTCAACCTGTTCGCCGGGTTCTGCGTCGGCTGCGCGGTCTACTACTGGCTGGTGCGGCTCCAGGTCCCTGGGTTTGTCAAACCCCCGCCGCCGGATACCCTTCCCGGCATGCGGCCCGGAAGATAGATTGACGATGTTTGGAGAATTGCTGGCCCGCCTTGCCTGGACGCTGTTGATCGTGCTGTCCGGCATTGGGCTTTACCGCCTGACCAACCGCGTCATCCTGGCGCGGGTCCAGGAAAGGGCCAGCGGGCTGGCCGGTCTGAGACCCGGGGTGGCGGCGCTGCTGTATTTCACCACCCCGGATTGCATGCCGTGCAAAACCGTCCAGCGGCCGGCGATCCGCCAGCTGCAAGCGACGATGGGCGCCAGGCTGCAGGTGATCGAAGTGGATTGCACGCAGCAGCCCGAGCTGGCCGAAGAATGGGGCGTCCTGAGCGTGCCGACCACGTTCATCCTCGACGACCAAGGCCGGCCGCGCGGCGTCAACCACGGCGTGGTGCGCGCAGATGCCTTGTACGAGCAGTTCAAACAGATCGAACAGAAAGAATAGCCCACACAGGGAGCTAATGATGCAAACGAACGGAAATGTGGAACTGTCCCACGCAGAGATCAGACGCTACAGCCGGCACCTGATCATGCCGGAGGTCGGCCTTGGCGGGCAGAAAAAGCTCAAGGCGGCCAGCGTGCTGCTGATCGGCACCGGGGGCCTTGGCAGCCCGACCGCCATGTACCTGGCCGCGGCCGGGATCGGGCGCATTGGGCTGGTCGACTACGACACGGTCGACGAATCCAACCTGCAGCGCCAGGTCATCCATGGGCTGTCGACAGTGGGGGAACTGAAGGTCGAGAGTGCCAAAGCACGCCTGGTTGACCTCAATCCGGACATCCAGATCGATGTCTACAACGTACCTTTCACCAGCGAAAATGCCCTGGAATTGGCCGCGCCGTACGACCTGATCATCGACGGCACCGATAATTTCCCCACCCGCTACCTGGTCAACGACGTGTGCGTCAAAATGGGCAAGGTCAACGTCTACGGCAGCATCTTTCGCTTCGACGGCCAGGTGACGGTCTTCGATGCCGAACACGGCCCGTGCTACCGCTGCCTGTTCCCCGAACCGCCGCCTCCCGGGCTGGTGCCTTCCTGCGCCGAGGGCGGCGTGCTTGGCATCCTGCCAGGGACGATCGGCACCCTCCAGGCTACCGAGGCGATCAAGGTGATCCTGGGGATCGGAGAGACAATGGTCGGGCGCCTGCTGCTGTACAACGCCCTGGATTCGTCCTTCGATTTCGTCAAGCTGCGCAAGAATCCCGAATGCCGCGCCTGCTCGCTGCCGCCCGAAGAGGTGGTGTTGATCGACTACGAGGAGTTCTGCGGTGTCCCGATGCACGACCACGAAGAGGAAGGGACGGCGGGCGAAGCCTGGGATATCACGGTCGGGCAGCTCAAAGAAAAGCTGGACGCTGGCGATGCGCTGCGCATCGTGGACGTGCGCGAGCCCCACGAGTGGGAGATCGTCCATATCGAGGGCGCCGATCTGATCCCGCTGGGCGATATCCTCGAGCGCATGAACGAGCTGGACACCGCCGAAAACCTGGTGCTGATGTGCAAAAGCGGGGTGCGCTCCGCCAAGGCGCTTCATACGTTGCGTGACGCCGGCTTCCGTAAGTTGAAGAATCTGAAAGGCGGGGTGCTGGCCTGGGCGCGAGAGGTGGATACCAGCCTGCCGGTTTACTAATCCCCTTCCGGAAGACCGGGCTGCGGTCCGGGATCGTTTTTCAACATGCGCCGCGTGAAGTTTGCGGCGCAATTTTTTTTCAATAACCCCAATGATCGGCCGGGGGGACGAATTTTTGCAGACTATGTCACTCCTTTTTCACGCCCCGGGAAACCTGCGTATACTCTGGTCATCATACGTGGTTCAGCGCCTGGAAGGCGCTCCATCTTCGAAAGGAGAGCAGCGATGACGATATTGGAAGATTACGCCCAATTTGACGGGCGGCACTGGGAAACCGGAAGCGTGCACAATTACCTGGCCTACCGCGGGTTTGAAGCGCCGCATACCGGTGCGCCGTACTCCGAAGCCCTGCTGATGGGAGTCAGCGGGGGTGCGGTGATGGGCTATTTCACTTTCGAATACGAGGGCTGGGACCCGATGTGCCGCATCCTGACCCGCAACACTTTTAACCCGATGGAGACGATGCTCTCCCGGCTCGGCATCGTCCAGCACCGCCTGCACACCGCCAGCCCGGAAAAAGGGGTGGCCAACCTGCTCGACACGCTCGACTCGGGGGTACCGGCGATCGTCTGGGCGGACATGTTCAGCCTGCCCTACAACGCCCCCGGCGAGTCGGAGCAGATCTGGGCCATGTGGCCGGTCGTGGTCTATGGATACCACGCAGAGGCGGACTGTGTCTGGATCGCCGATCGGGCCCGAGTACCCCTGACCGCGACGACGGCTGCGCTGGAGCAAGCCCGCGCCCGCGTCAAGAAGGAGAGGTTCCGCGTGCTGACCCTGGACCCGCCCAACCCGGAGAAGCTGGTCTCCGCCGTGCAGGCCGGCATCTGGGACTGCATCAAGCTGTTCACCGAGAAACCGCCAAAGGGTTCGAAAAACAACTTTGGCCTGCAGGCGCTGCGTTTCTGGGCGGACATGCTGCGGAGTCCGAAGGGCCGCGTAAGTTGGAACAAAGTTTTCCCGCCTGGCCGGAAAATGTACGCCGGCCTGCGTGAGGCCTATTTCGATATCCGCCTGTTCGGCAAAGACAGCCCGGCCGAAAGGGATGTGTACGCAGATTTCCTCGATGAGGCGGCTGTTATTCTGGATCGGCCGGCGCTGGGTTCTGCGGCGGAGCTTTTCAGGAGTTCGGGGCAGGCCTGGCAGGCGCTTCTGGAGGCCCTGCTGCCCGATTCGATCCCGGATTTTCAGGAAGCCCGGGCGCTGCTACACAGCCGGCACCAGTTGTTTTTGGATAAGGGGGACGACTCCCGGGAAGAGCGCCGGGAGATCAACCGGAAGCTGGATGCCATCACGGAGAAGATGGAAACAGCCTTCCCGCTGGGGGAGATGGAAGTCGAGCGCACCCGCCAGGAACTGGCGGATCGGGTGATGGCGGTGCACGACTGCGAGCGGGAGGCGGTGGAAACGCTGCGCGCCGCAATGGCTTAGCCCACACATATCTGCCTACAAAGAGGCCGGGAACACCTGGCCTTTTTGGATCCCGGTTGGCGAATGGGGAGCAAAGCGTCCGGTTGTGGTATAACAGCGAACCGGAGAAGCCGATGAGCGATGCAAACCAGAAATCCCTCCTGGCTGTAATGGCCCACCCCGACGATGAGTCGTTCGGGATTGGGGGCACGCTTGCCAAATACGCTCGCGAGGGTGTCGATGTCCACCTGATCTGCGCCACCGACGGGGCAAGCGGCACGGTTTCACCGGAACTGCTGGACGGCTACGCCTCGATATCCGAGCTGCGCTTGCAGGAACTGCGCTGCGCAGCGGATAAACTTGGGCTGGCCAGCCTGACGATGGCGGGCTACCGGGATTCGGGCATGGCCGGCTCGGAGGACAACCTGCACCCGCACTCGTTGACCGCCCAGAAGGTGGAGGATGTGGCAGCCAATTTTGCCGGGGTCATTCGAAAAGTCCGCCCGCAGGTGGTGGTCACCCACGACCCGATCGGCAATTATGGGCACCCCGATCACATCGCCTGCCAGCTTGCCACCGAGGCAGCTTTCCATATGGCTGGAGACCCGTCTGCCCTTCCAGAGACGGACCATCCGGCATTCCAGCCCAGGAAGCTGTACTACAATACCTTTCCGAAACAGTTTTTCCGCTGGGTGTTCCGCTTCGGCCGCATTTTCGGCATGGACCCCAGCAAATTCGGCCGCAACGAAGATATCGATGTCCTGGCTTTGCTGGAGCAGCCCGATTTCCCAATCCACCTGCGGATCGACCATCGGAAATACAGCAGCTATCAAAAAGAAGCCTCTCAATGCCATGTCAGCCAGCTGCCCAGCGGTCCGCCCAACAGCGGTTGGATGGCCCTGTTTTTCCGCCTGATGGCCGGCAAAGACCTTTTCATGCGCGCCTTTCCGGAAGCCCCAGCCGGCTTGCGGGAGAAGGACATGTTTGAGGGGATCTGAAAAGCCGCCGGGCAGTCCTGGCCGCCTCGCTGCCGAGATTTCACTTCCCAAAGCCCCTCCGCCGTGATATAATCTCGCCCCGCGCCGCCAAAGGCGGTCTTATTTTGTAGGGATTTACGTGGCTTCAAAGGAATAAGAGAAAAATGGGGGTCTGGGCGAGCTTCGTTCGCCCAGACCC
>JBFKII010000233.1:0-6871 GCA_041632295.1 Anaerolineales bacterium
CGCCATCGTGGGCGAAAGCGGCAGCGGAAAGAGTGTGACCATGATGTCCCTTGTGGGCTTAATTCCAACCCCTCCCGGCAAGATCGAAAGCGGAGAGGCGATTTTCCACGAAAACGGCAGTCAAACGGACCTGCTCAAGCTGACCAGAGCCGAACTGCGCAAGGTGCGCGGCGGCAAAGTTGGCTTCATTTTCCAGGATCCGCTGACCTCCCTGAACCCGGTGCTCTCGATAGGGCAGCAAATCACCGAAACGCTCCAGGAGCATCTGGGGATGAGCCGGGAAGAGGCACAGGAACGCTGTATCGAGCTGCTGACCAGTGTAGGGATTCCGGCTGCCAGGGACCGCTACAAAGCCTACCCGCACCAGTTCTCCGGGGGCATGCGCCAGCGGGTGATCATCGCCATGGCGATCGCCTGCACCCCGCAGATCGTCATCGCCGACGAGCCGACCACCGCCCTGGACGTCACGGTGCAGGCCCAGATCGTCGACCTGGTCAAGAAACTGCGCTCGGACCTCGGTGTGGCAGTCATCTGGATCACGCATGACCTGGCTGTGGTGGCCGGCCTGGCCGAACGTATCCTGGTGATGTACGGCGGCATGGTGATGGAAACAGCCCAAGTGGACGACCTGTACAAGCGTCCGCAGCACCCCTATACCGTCGGCCTGCTGGGCGCCATGCCCCGCCTCGATGATACCGGCAGAGACCGCCTGGTTAGCATCAAAGGGTCGCCTCCCGATCTGCATGTCAAGCCGAACCACTGCCAGTTTGCCTGGCGCTGTGAATACGAGTTCGAGCGCTGCTGGAAGGAGGTTCCACCGCTGATCCAGGTCGGCGAAAATCATTTTTCTGCCTGCTTTTACGATCTCGAAAAAGGGAAGCCGCGTGATGACATCTGATTCCGACGTCCTGATCCGCGTAGAAAATCTCAAACAGCACTTTCCGATCATGCGCGGCGCGATCGTCAGCCGCCAGATTGGGGCAATCAAAGCCGTCGATGGCGTCAGTTTTGACATCCGGCGCGGGGAGACCCTAGGGATCGTCGGGGAAAGCGGCTGCGGAAAGTCCACTACCGGGCGCTCCATCCTGCAGCTGAACAAGCCCACCGGTGGGAAGGTCTATTACGAAGACGAGGAATTGACCTCACTGAATCCGGAGGAACTGCGCCGGCTGCGTCCCAAGATGCAGATGATCTTTCAGGATTCGTATGCTTCGCTCAACCCGCGCCACGCCATCGGGAAAATCATCGGCGAGCCGATGCGCATCCACGGCTCCTTTGACGAACACGAAATCAATGACCGGGTCGGCGACCTGCTCGAAATGGTCGGGCTGCGGGCCGTGCACAGCAGCCGCTTTCCTCACGAGTTTTCCGGGGGGCAGCGGCAGCGCATTAACATCGCCCGGGCCCTGGCGCTGAACCCGAATTTTATCGTAGCCGACGAACCGATCTCCGCCTTGGACGTCTCGATCCAGGCCCAGGTCGTCAACCTGATGCAGGACCTACAGGATGATCTGAACCTGACCTACATGTTTATCGCGCACGACCTGAGCATGGTGCGGCATATCTCTCACCGGGTCGGGGTGCTGTATCTCGGAAAAATGATGGAGCTGGCCAGCCGGGATGCCCTGTTCTCCGACCCCCTGCACCCTTACACCCAATCGCTGAATGCTGCAGTCCCGGAACCGGACCCGGAAAAAGAGCGTGTTCGGAAATCGTTTATCTTGAAAGGAGACCCTCCCAGCCCGGCCAACCCACCCTCCGGTTGCGTGTTTCACACGCGCTGCCCGCTTACGGTGGAGGAATGCATCCTGAAGGTGCCGGAGTTTCGGGAAATCCGCCCCGACCATTTCGTGGCCTGCCACCTGGCCGATGAAGTCGGGACAAGCAAAATCCCGGCCGAGACGATCCTGGCCTCGGAATTGTGAATAAGGGCAAAGCGTATGGATATCCCGCTTGATGTTGAAGTGCACTGCACAGACGGCCGCTGCGGCCGATCTGCTTTTATCATCCTCAACCCGGCATCGGAAGAAGTAACACACATCGTCGTCAGGGAGGCCAGGCCTTCCAAACTGGAGCGACTGGTGCCGATCGATTGGATCGACCGGACCGCCTCCGAGGTGATTCTGCTCAATCACAACCTTGAGGATTTCAAGCACCTGGACCTTTTCCGGTCGACAGATTTTATTTACACCGAGATCCCCCTGCACGATACCGACCCCAGACTGACGGCTCTGTGGCCTTTTGTCGTACCCTCCAAACGTATCGTGGACGACAACATCATCCGCATCGCCCCGGGCGAACTGGCCGTGCACAAAGGAACCACGGTGCGCGCCACCGACGGCCGGATCGGCAAGGTGGATGAATTTATCGTCGGAAGGCGATCCGGAATGATCACGCACATGGTGATGCGTGAAGGGCACTTATGGGGTCAGAAAGAGGTCTCGATCCCCATATCCCTGATAGACAAAATCGATGAGAATGTGGTGCACCTGAAGGTGGACAAAAAGGCGATCGATTCCATGCCCCGCATCAAGGTCAAACGCCGCTGGGGCTGATCCCGGATCAGTTCAGCCGGCGGTACACCTTGCGGGCGTTCTGGTCGAAAACCTTTTCCCGCCATTCGGGCGGGATATCCACCTCTTTCGGGTCGTCATAATCCCAATGCGGGTAATCTGAGGCGTACAAAAGGGTGTGCTGGCCATCGATCGCTTCGAGCACATTCCACAGGTGCTGCCTGTTTTTCGGCTGCTCCAGCGGCTGGGTGGTGAAGCGGATATGGTCCCGGGCGTACTCGCTGGGCAGGCGCTTCAGCCAGGGCGTTTCTTTGCGCAGGGCTTTGTAGTCCGCATCCAGGCGCCAGAGGATTCCTGGAAGCCAGGCCACACCGCACTCGATCACCACGAAAAACATCTTCGGATATTTCTCGAAAATGCCGTGGGCGATCGTGCTGGCGACGTGCGCCATCCCCGTTTCGCACAGCAACGCGTGTGATTCCCAGAAAAACGTGGTCGGGCCGGTCCCGATCGGGTTGTAGTTCAGCCCCCCCTGCCCGCCCAGGTGGACCGCCACGGGCAGGTCGAATTCCGCCGCCGCCTCCCAGATCGGATGGTAAAAGGGATCGCCATACGGCCGGTAGGAACCGCTGGACATCAGCACCTGGACCAGCTTTTCCTGCTCGCCCAGGCGCCGGATCTCGGCGGCAGCCCCCTGCGGGTCCTGTGGCGCGACGACGATCGAACCGCGCAAGCGCTCGTCTTTCGGAAGCCAGTGATCGATCATCCAGTCGTTGTACGCTCGCGCCAGCGCCGAGGCGTAGTACGGGTTGGCGAGCGTGGAGACCTCGATCGCCTCCTCTCCCAGCAAAATGGCATAGTCGTAATCGAAGCGGTCGAGCAGCTTTTCTTTCATGATCTCGAAATGGGCGCCCGGATGGCCATCATCGCTGATATCCGTGCGCATGAAGCCTTCCGGATGGAGCCAGGGGCGGTGGGCGTGAGGGAACGCCCCACGCGGGCCAGGCAGTTCCCCCCTGGAAAAATAATCCCGGAAATTGGGGTCCAGGTATGGAAGCAGCACTTCGGCCGTCGGCCAGTCATTGTGGACATCGCAATCGATCATCGCGATCACCTCCGCATTTTTTCCATTCTACCCCAGTTGACCTCGGAACATCGGCACCCCGGGCCAGCCGGAGGAGCTGCATTCGTTCGATGATAAAATCAAAAACGCGTCACAAATCCGCAAATCACCCAACCAACCCGATGGCTGTCATCTCCCTGAACGGCACCCCTTTCGACGCAGCCCTGGCGGTCTTCGATAAGGACGGCACGCTGGTCGACTTCGACCGCCTGTGGGGGGAAAAAGCGGCGCGCTGCCTGGCCGGGCTGGCCGCCCGGGTGGACCAGGCAACCTCAGCACAGGTGCTGCTCCGCTCGATCGGCTACGATCCGGAAACTCGCAAAACGGCCAGCAATTCCCCCCTGGCCATCGCCCCGCTCGGCCGGATCGGGGAGGTGATCGCCTCGGAACTGGCAAGGGCGGGGGTCACCGCCGCGCGGGCGGCCGAGATCGTTCAACAACACTTTTTCCCCTGCATGGAGGCCCTTCCCGGCGAGGACCTGATCCACCCGCTGGGGAACGTCCGGGGCCTGTTCCAGAAAATGGCCGCCCGGGGCATCCGGCTGGCCGTCGTGACCAGCGATGACCGCCTGCCCACCTTGAAGGCGCTGGAAGTTTTGGGACTCGAGGATCTGGTGGCCGAGGTGGTCTGCGCCGACGACCCGATCGCCCACAAACCCAACCCTGCGGCGGTTTTTCACCTGTGCGGCCGGTTCGGCGTCAGCCCCGCCGGCGTGTTGGTGGTCGGGGACAACCCTTCGGATATGATCATGGGCCGCGCCGCCGGGGCCGGCCTGTCCGCAGGGGTGCTGAGCGGCAACTCCTCCCGCCGGGATCTGGCGGGTTTTGCCGACGTCATTATCGGATCGATCGACGAAATCGAGGTGAAATGATGGACGAATCTCTCCGGGGTCTGCGTGTGATTATCACCGCCGGGGCTTCCGGCATCGGCCGGGTGACGGCGGGTGCATTTCTGGAGCAGGGCGCCCGGGTGCATATCTGCGATATTTCCCCGGAACACCTGCAGGATTTTCAAGCCGCCTTTCCACAGGCCGGCGCCACGCGCGCGGACGTCTCCGATCCCGCCCAGGTCGCTGCTTTCATGCAAGCGGCGTTGGAGAGGCTGGGCGGCGTGGACGTGCTGGTCAACAACGCCGGGATCGCCGGTCCGACTGCCCTGGCGGAGGAAATTTCGGTAGCGGACTGGGACCACACCATGCGCGTGGGCATCCACGCCCAGTTCTACTGCGCCCGCGAGGTGATCCCCCTGATGAAAAAGAACCGGCGCGGGTCGATCGTCAACATGTCCTCGACGGCGGGCCTGTTCGGCTTCCCGCTGCGGACGCCGTACGCTGCCGCCAAGTGGGCGGTGATCGGCCTGACGAAGACCCTGGCCATGGAGCTGGGCGAGTTCGGCATCCGCGTCAACGCCATCTGCCCCGGCGCTGTGGAGGGCGCCCGCATCGACGGGGTGATCGAACGCAACGCGGCCGCGCTCGGAAAGACCCGCGAAGCGATCCGCCAGGAGTTCATGCGCCACACCTCCATGCGCACGTTCGTCGGCCCGCAGGATGTGGCTAACCTGATTTTGTTCCTGTGTTCCGAAAAGGGGGAGAAAATCTCCGGGCAGGCGCTGGCGGTCGACGGGCACACCGAATCCCTGCGCTGAAACTGCGCAGGCAGACCAGGCCGAGTTCGCACAGAAAAAAAGAGGAACCTTTCGGGAAAAACGACGCTGGTTGAGCCTGTCCCGTGCTTGCCCTGAGCGGCGCTGGCGTAGCCAGCGCGGTCGAAGGATCTGCACGAAAATCAACACTCCGATACCGTTCGGCCGTCCGGCGCCCGTGTTGCAGATTCAATCCAGATCATCGGTATGGAAAGGTACCAGTAGTCCGTCAGCTGCGTGTTTGCTTTTTGTAACACCGCTGTGCAGAGTCTCCAAGTCGCAAAGCCTGGCGACTCTGCGACCTTGGGTCTGTGCGATCGATTTTTCGCGGTTCTCATATCACACCCTGGCTGGATGCTTGGACCGTGTGGTCCGAACAGGGCTTTCCCAAAGTCCCCTAACCAATGGCCGTTCGCCGATTGAGTGTGCCCGAAGGGGCCGAATCGAAACCAAAGGCGCCGGCAAAACTGGATTTCGATACGGCCTCCGGCCTACTCAATCACCGTTTTTCTTATTTTTCCAAAAGTAATGGGTGACCAGATCTTGGGATAGATCTAAATGTGAATGACCAGCTGGTCCTGTTCGACCGTGACCGGGTACACCCGCACCTGCATGCGGGGGTCCACCAGGCATTTCCCGCTGGCGATCTCAAACTCCCAGCCGTGCCAGCCGCAGCGCACCAATTCCCCTTCCCGCCCGTACACATACCGCTCCTCGCGGGCGGGAAGCGTGGTGCCGGTGATAGGGCCCTCGCAGAGATTCCCGCCCATGTGCGGGCAGCGGTTCAGGAGGGCAAAAAACTCGCCCCGCACGTTGAAGATGCCGATCGACTTACCGGCCACTTCCACGATCCGCCGCTCCCCGGGAGGGATATCCGCGGCGCAGGCGACGTACTTTTTTCGCACCCGCCCCATTTTCCTATTTGGACCGTTTTCAGGCATCACGCCTTTACCTCCCCTGCCAAACCGGGCTGCGCTTTTGCGCAAAGGCGCGCGGGCCCTCCCGGGCATCCTCCGAAGCGAGCATGCGGCCGTAGGTTTTGAGGGACCCGCTGCGCAGCAGATCGTAGCATGATTCCAGCGCCCGCGCTTCGGTCTCCCGGGCGATTTCCTTGACCGCCTCGACGGCCAGGGGGGCGGCCTCGACGATGGTCGCGGCGTAATGGCGGGCGGTGTCCATCAACCTGTCCAGCGGAACAACCTGGTTGACCAGCCCCCACCGCTGTGCTTCAGAGGCCTCCATGCGCCGGCCTGTCAGCAGCATGTCCATGGCCAGCGGCCGCGGCAGGGCTTTTGGCAGGCGGAAGGTTCCGGCGTCCGGCACCAGACCGACGAAGACTTCATTGAAGAAAAGCTGTGCCCCTGTGGCGGCGACCACCAGGTCGCAGGACAGCACCAGTTCGAAACCCCCGCCGACGGCCAGCCCGTTGACGGCCGCGATCACCGGTTTGTTCAGGCCCTTCAGCTCGGTTAGCCCCCCGAAGCCTCCCTCGCCGTAGTTCCCATCGATGTCCTCCCCGGCCGCGGCGGCCTTGAGGTCCCAGCCGGCGGAGAAAAACCGCTCCCCGGCAGCCGAAAGGATGGCCACACG
>JBFKII010000234.1:0-6835 GCA_041632295.1 Anaerolineales bacterium
AAGGGAATGATGGAGGATCCGATTCGCACGCGCATCCCGCTACGCTCCTTTGTCCTGTGCTGAAAGCCTGGTCTCAAGCACCTGCCGGTATGCCGGGGGTATATCGGTGATCGTCAGGCGGGCCGGAGGGCCTGTATCGTATGTCAGACCCATGCCGGGCATCAATTCCGCCAACAACTCGATATAATCCGGCATGTCCTGGCTGGCATCGAAGTCCGGCTGGAAGGTCAGTATCATCGAAGATTCCCCGCTTTCGGCCGTCTCCTGGACCCGTTGTAGAAATTTGTCAGTCATGGCCTGCATGCGGACCAGGGGGCCATCATCATGGCCGCCGATCCGCTCCAGGAAAGGGAAATCCTCCGGCTCGACTGGCAGCCTGGCCACCGGCCTGACCGGCAGTTCGCTTGCCCATTCATTTGCCAGGGCTTCGCCGCCCAGTTTCAGCCGCACGAAAGTCTTCCGCGGCAACAGGTACAGGACACCCTTCCGGAAGGGCCGCTCAGCCAGCTGCTCCCGGTTGATGGAAAAATTGTACACCGCCAGCGGGTCCCCCTTGAAATTGTGGAAATACATCACCCCGTTGCGGATGCTGCCCCGCAGACGTTCACGGTCGACGATGGCGAAAAACATGGCCCACAGCCCGTCGTGCGTCCCGTAGACCGCCTGCAGGTTGCCGCGGCCTTCCCGGTCGTATAGTTCGTAGGATGTGCGGACCGGCTTAAATTGCTCGATGCCGGCATTCCCTGACCCGTGGAAGATGTAAATATCCTGCAGCATCAGGTACTGCACGAACTCATGCTTGGGATAGGGCAGGCTGTAGCCGATTTCCCTCCCGTCGCTGAGGCCTTGATTTTCCCCCAGCAGGCCGGCGAAGGCGGCCTCTTTTTCGGGGCTCCACTGGTACCCCGGTTCCATCAGACGCTCGGTGACCTCCAGGGATTCCAGTTCGGAAGGGTCAATGCGCTTGAGTTCGAAACCGCCGGCCTGCAGGGAATGAGCACGCCCGTCCGGCCCGAGTTCGAAATGCACGCTGGCCTGGTCGAGCGGCCCGCCGTGCATGCGGAATGTGTGCTCGCCGACCGGCTCCAGCCGAATTTCATACCCCTCCGGAACGCCCGCCATGGCGGCTACCAGACCGCGGTCCTGCTCCCGGACCGTCAGGGCGAGGCCGAAAAAATAGTACATCCCGTGGTATTTTTCGTGGTTTTGGAACATGGGAGGATTGTAACCGAAGTAATGCCTGACTTTCGTTGAACCCCCGGCGTAACCACGGCAGCCCACCCGGGTTTTTGGTAAGGGGCGGGCCGGCACGGTTGCCGCTCGTTACAAGGCCTGTTTTTCTTAATTGACTGATATCCGATTGTGTGAATAATAAAGGGTAAGACCCTGCCGGGAGCAATGCTGCAATTGCTGCTGGCGCCCCGGCTTTCCAGAGCCACCCGCCGGGCAGACACGGAAAAGAATACAGGAGAGTGGATGATGATGGATCACAGCCAAACGATGCAGTCCGGGGGTTTCCGCTTCGGCTGGTGGGTATTATTCGTGGTTTCAATCCTGGGGGCGATCAACCACCTGGTATTAATTTTCAATTTCGGCGAGCAGGTCCTGTTCATCGGCTGGGTGGGGTTGAACCTGTTTTCCCTCCTCGTACTGCTGTTCCCATTCCGGCGCGGAGAACGCTGGGCCTGGCTGGCATCCTGGATCCCTGTGATCGCTTTTGGTCTGCCGGTTTTACTCGGGTCCGAGATCGGGCCGCTGTACCTGGGTGCCGCCGCCCTGATGCTGATCGGGATGCTGCTGACCGCATCCGCTTTTACTCAAAATTGACCGTTCGACCGGCAGGGAGCGGGTTGGCGGTGGGGCTGCGATCCAATCGGACCTGAAAACGCCCGAATCGGGCGCCGAAACGTGCTGTAACCATTCCGGCAGGGAGCGATTTTGCACGCAGACCCGCTGCCGCCGCCTACCCAACCCGACGCGATCCGACCATGGAGATCCAAGATGACTGAAAAAGCCAACTTCCAGTGGCAGAACGAACACCTGCTCCATACCATTTACCCGCTGCGGGAAATGAAGCTGCGGGATTTCCTGGTCTATTATCACGAGTTCGAGGTCTGGGAAGCCTACCGGGATAAAGCGATGGATTCTCCCCAGGTACTGGCGGACGTCCGGGCGCTGGAGAAATCGCGCCAGGAAGAAAACCGCAAGATCCACGCCGAGTACAACAGCCAGCTGGAATTTTTCCTGGGCCTTGAACTGGATTACGGCCAGTGTGATAAGGACATCCCGATCATGGACCGGTATACCCTGAAAGTGATCGCCGAACGCCGCGGTTTTCAGAAAAATTTTTTGAACTACAACAGCACGCGCAAGCAGGGCTTCTTCCTGGACGGCTTCATCCTGCGTCTGGAAGGCAGCCAGACGATCCTGAAGAACGAAATGGAACGGTTGAAGCGCAACCTGCGAAATTTCAGGGCGACCGATCCGGAAAACCGCAAGATCGCCGAGTGGGACCGGGAGCTCCAGATCCACGAAAATACCGAGAAACTGGTCAGCGCCGAGCTCGACCACCTGTACCGCTTTTACGGCTATTTCAATAAGATCAAGACCGACCTGCAGCTGATTCTGGACGCCGTGCACGGGCGCGCCGTTCGCGATGCCCGCAATGCCGCCGCCCTCAAGCGCCACGACCCCGAAGCGGTGCTCGAATTTCTGGAAACCCGCCGTCCGGAAACCCCCATCCAACGCAAGGACCTGGTCTTGTGGAAAGTGGAGGCCTACAAGCGGTCCCTGGAGGAGAAGGGGCAGGAGGATCTGCTGCGCCTGATCGTCGACCGCTTCCTGGACGAGCCCACCCGTTTCCCGCTCTGGCTGCAGTACATGGTGGTGCATTTTTCCGGGATGCGCTACAAGAGCGCGCACGGCTCCTGGGGCGATCCGAAGGACATCCTGATCTCCCTCAAAATCAAGTCGATCCATGACAAGCTTAAATCCGACAGCGAAGACATCTTGCGGGCGGAGGCTATTTTTGAAGCCGGCATCCTGCGCAGCCTTCCGGACGCCGACAGCCGGGATATGCAGCGGCAGATCGCCGGCCTGGAGTCCGACAACCTGTACGTGCAGCGGGCCACCCTGCAGGAGGTGTGGACGGAGAAAAAGCAGCTGGCGATCGAAGCCATGTCCGAAGATCAGGTGCTCAAAGAGCTGGAGGACTTGAGCCACCTGCTGCCCCGCTGGATGTGGAAAGAAATCGTGGCCCGCACCGACCTGCGCCTGGCCCATGCCGGCAAGAACTGGGAGGAGTTGACCGAGGATGATAAGGAGGGGTACTACGAGCGCTCGAACGCTGAATTCAGAGAGATCCTCAACCGCTGGAAAACACAAAACCTGACGATGTGGCGGGAGGAGCACGACCGGGCCAACCGGCTGATCGTCACGCGGGCGGTTTGCAACGAAGTGGCCGAGCACATCCAGCACCTGCGCGGGGTTTCCCCTCCCGGCGGGTTGACCGCCAAGCCGCTTTGGTACCGCAATGAGGAGCGCGCCGCGCGCAACGCCGACGGAGCCAACCGTCCGTTTTTCCGCAAGATCCGCCGGGCATCAGATTTCGAGCCCGGCGCCAGCATCCTGTGGCTGCGGTGGGTGTACGGCAAACCGAACATCTGGCGCATCACCCGGCCGATCGAAATGGAGAGCGGGGAGGGCCTGCTGCCCACCGGCCTCCTCAAAACCCATGGCGTGCGGGAGCTGCGCGGGCAGAAAAGGGTGCTGAAAGACGGCGGGAAGGTATCCTGGGTCCATGAGCAGGAGGGCAACGCCTTCAAACGCAGCCGCTACTCCGCCAGTCTTGAGCCCAAGCCGAAAAACCCGAAAATGAAACGCTGGGTGGTCTCCGACGAGCCGGAGGTGCAGTGGCTGCGCTGGATGCATGAAGCCACCGTGGTCGCCACCGGCGAAACCGCAGAAGGCAGCGTGGTGCTGACGTTCGAGACCGCACTACCATACGAAGATCCGCGCCGCTCGACCATCGGCGTGTTCAAGCGCTATGCCAGCCACCTGTTTTACAACGTCAACGAGGACTTTCTCAACGGCACATTCATCGGCTACGTCCCCGCCGGCCGGTTTCCGCTGGAAGACCTGAAGGTGATGCTCGATTGGCGCAAGATCGTCCCGGATATGCTCCTGGCCCAGGATCGGATCGACCGCTACTGGCAGGCCGTGGAGGCTGCCCTGGCGGCGCCAGACGATGTCGATGGGGGCGAGGAAGCCCAGCCCCTGCCGGCTGCAGGCCCGTCGATGTGGGTCGAATCCGCCCCGCCATTCGAGACCCGCAAGGACGAGGCCATCCTGTGCTACCGACTGGTCCCGGACAGGCGCCGGCCGGGGAAATTCCAGGACGAAGTTGTACGGCCGCGCATTGAAATCCGGCGCGGGCTGCATTTTGAGGTCTCCGAACAGGATCGGAAAGTCGCCGGCAGTGACACCTACCTGCGGGTCGTCCGCTGCGCGGCGGAGCCGAACGCGGTCGGAAAATTCGTGCGAGCCGCGGAAGTGCTCGAGCTGCCGCAAAATAAGCGCAGCATGCCAGTTTCGGTGGCCGGGCGGGTCAACATCCGCTCGGTGAACAAGGTCAACGCACGCGGCAAACCGGTCCTGCTGCCTTCCGGGATCAAGCTGGCGGAGGACACCATGCTGCGGGTATCTGTTGTCCACCATAAGGTCAGCGATTCGGAACAGGGCCCTGGCCAGATCGACACCGACGGCCGCGAACACTACTACCTGATCGTCGAGTGCCCCTCGCGGCCGGTTGCAGAAGGGCTGTTCATCACCGTAGGGGAGGTCGAACCGGTCTCTGAGGAGGATTACGAAGAAGGCAAGCTCTCCGGGGCGCCGGGCCTGAAGCCCGGAGCGCCCGTCCGGGCCCTGGTGGTCCCAGAAGATGGCGGGGAGGAGGCCCTGCTGTTCGAGACGAAGGATGGGTCGGACCCCGAATCCCCGGATTTCGATCGCGTCTGGCAGAGCCTGCCGAAGGGCGACGAGATCGAAATTGGGGAGATCGTGCTTACCAAGGGCGGCAAGGTCTTTTACCCGATCCTGAAGTACGAAAAAGACCCCTCCCTGCAGGCTTTTCACATCCGGCGCAAGGAGATCGAGATCCTGCCTGCCGGGGCTTCAGGCGGCGGGTCCTGAGCATGTGGGCCACCCTGTGGCGAGTTCCCCCGGCCGGACAGCGGGCGTTGGGATACAAAAGGAGAAGCGGCCAGTAATGGTATCAAAAATTTTGGCCTGCCAGCGGTATGAATGTCCCGCAGGCCAGGCGCAGCCGGGGAGCACACCGGCTGCCTGCGCATAAATCCTGGCTCCGCCAGCATCCCCTAAACCTTCAGGAGAAAAAACATGGACGAACCGGTCCGCGATTCGATCGACAACTTCCCCGGGGATTTCAGCCTCCAAACGCTTGCCGATCGGCAGGCGTCGTCGGATGGGGATCCGAAGGCGCCGCGGGTGGAGAAGGTGGTTTTAAAGGCGGGGGAGGTGCTGTTCGAACAGGGATCGGCAGGGGACAGCGTTTACCAGGTGCAGGCCGGCATGCTGGGGGTACGGGTGCGGCAGGAGGACGGCACCGAGAGCGTGATCGCCCGGCTGGCGCCCGGCGCTTTGGTCGGGGAAATGGCCTTGATGAGCGGCCAGCCGCGCACGGCAACGGTCTTTGCGGTCAATGATGCCGGGCTGCTGCGCCTGGCGCGTGCAGAGTTTGACAAACTGGGCGCCGCCGAGCAGCAGCGCCTATTCGACCCGCAAAGCACCCTGATCCCCCGCTGGCAGCAGCTGCAGCTGGCCGGTGTGCTGCAGGCCTTGCTGGGGAAGCTGGATGTGGCGGAGGTCCACCATCTGCGGCGCCAGATGGATTGGGTGCACCTCTCCAACGGCGACATCCTGTTCCGCCAGGGGGACCCGGGGGATGCGATGTACATCGTCGTCAGCGGGCGGCTACAGTTCACCACCCGGAACGAGCACGGCGAGACGCAGATCAGCGGTTCCGTCGGGCCGGGGGAGACTTTCGGGGAATTCGCCCTGCTGACCGAAGCCTCCCGCAGCGCGAGCGTGCACGCGGTGCGGGAGTCGGACGTCGTCAAAATGACCCGCCCGGTGTTCGATGCCCTCGTGCGGGATCACCCGGACCTGATGGCGCGCATCACGCGTATGATCATCGAACGGCACCAGGCCGCCATTCAACCTAAGCCGCGCGTATCGCCTTCGTTCACCCTGACGCTGATACCCGCCTCGCCCGGCGTCGAGGTGCGGAATTTTTCCCGAAGTCTCGTCCAGGCCCTGGGGCAGTTTGGGGCCGCCGCGGCGGTCAACTGCGATGACTTCGATATGCTGTTCGGCCAGCTGGGGGTCTCGCAGCTGCCGGCGGATGGGGCCAACGACCCGGCGATCGTCTCCCGGATGGCGGACCTGGAAGCCAATCACGATTACCTGGTGCTGGCTGCCGATTACGACCTGACCCCATGGACCCGCCGCTGCATCGGCCAGTCCGACCGGGTGCTGGTCTTGGGGCGTCCGGGCTCTGATCCGGCGCCTTCCGAGGCGGAGGCGATGATCGACGGGCTGGATGTGCCGCTGCGGGTGGAGCTGGTCCTGTGGCACCCGGCCGGAACGGATGCGCCCGCCGGAACCGCAGCATGGCTGGACGCCCGCCGGCTGCGGGCCCACCACCACGTCCGGGAGGGGGATGTGGATCACATGGCCAGGCTGGCCCGCCGCCTGACCGGCCATGCCTTCGCCCTGGTGCTCAGCACCGGCGGGGCGCGCGGTTTCGCTCACCTGG
>JBFKII010000235.1:0-6832 GCA_041632295.1 Anaerolineales bacterium
CCATCAGCCGCCGGATCTCCACCGCCGGCAGACCGGTGCGGGCCGCAAAACGCACCTCCAGCTCGCCGGCGGTCAGGCTGCCTCGGTCTTTTTCCACCCAGTCCGGGTGGTGGAAGATGTTTTCCAGGATGCTTTTCTGCAGGGCGGGGTCGGCTGTGAAGCCGCGGGCGATCTGGTCCGGTTTCCATTCCACCAGTACGCCGCCGAGGTCGAAGATCGGGTTGAGACGGTTCAACGGCGGCCTCTGCGGTCCTGACGCTCGGCGCGGGTGGGATCGATGCACAGGGGGCTGCCCCGTTTCGGTTGTCTGTCCATTCGCCCTTTTTACCACACTCCAGGCAGCCCCTGCGGGTCGCCGGGGCATGGCGATCCAAAAAGCCGGGCGGTATGCCGCCCGGCTTTGGTGATGGGGTTGTGATCGGCCGGTCAGGCGGTCGTGGGGACCGGGCTGCCTTCGACCCGTTTTACTTTCTGCCAGGGCGTTCCCAGCCAGCGAAGCAGGAAGAAATCGGCGCCCAGGTAACCGGCGGTTTTCCAGGCCAGAATCAGCAGGACTGCAACCAGGAACAGCATGGGGTTGCTGCTGGCGGATCCGGCCATCATGAAATTCCAGTTCATGAACGCACCGAAAAATGCGGCGATGCCGGTGAACGCGCCCAGGACCAGGGCGATGCCGATCAGCAGTTCGCCGTAAGCCACCATGGGGGCAAACCAGGTGTGCGCCTCGGCGTCGATCAGCCCTTGAATGAAGGTCCGGTACCATTCGAAGCTGATGGGCGGGCGGCCGCTCTCCGGGATGGAGACTGCGTTCATCCAGTAGCCCCGGATGGCGTCGCCGGTCTGGGTCCAGGCCGGGTTGTCGATCTTGTGGAGCGAAGCGTCGATCCACTTGTAGCCGAGCCACAGGCGCAGCACCAGCCACAGCCAGGCGAAACCAGTGCTGTTGAAAAGGGTCCGAACGAACAGGGGGTCTTGCACAACGTTGCCCTTGCGGGTCGTAACGGTAGACATGAGTTTAGCTCCTTCCTTCTGTATCGAAGGGATATCACTTTGTGATTTATTGCACGAAGTATAGCCAGGTCCACCTTGCGCATGTAGGGACGGATGTCACAGGACTCCAGCCCGAGGTCCTGCTTTGTCCGTGACATTGTCCGCGTCTGTATAGGACATATGTCACTATGTGCACATACGAATAATAGGGCCCTTTCCAGTGCCTAATTCCATGCGCATACCGCGAGCGGATCCCTTACAATTCCCCAGTCATGGGAAATCCGGCACTGGAAGAACCCGCCGGCAGGCGAAAACTGCAACTCCGTGCGGTCACGCCTTACCTCGGCGTGCTGACCGTGGTCGCAGCCGCGGCCTCCGCTCCAGTTGCGATCCGCTTCGCCCAGTCCGAAGGCCTGCCTTCCCTGGCCCTGATCTTGATCCGTCTCTGGCTGACCTCGATCGGCCTGGCGCCCTGGGTGCTCTGGAAGTACAGTGAGCAGTTCCGCAGGCTCACCTCTGCGGATTGGGGCTGGATGCTGCTCGCCGGCGCCATCCACGCTCTCAACCTTTCCCTCCTGTTTTTCTCACTGGAGTTCACAAGCGTCCTGGTCAGTTCCGTCCTGCGCCAGACCTCCCCGCTGTGGGTCCTTTTCATGGAGATCCTGTTCCTGCATGCTGCCTTTTCGAGGCGCATCTGGTTCGCTGTTTTGGTCACCGTGACCGGCGCGGTCCTGGTGGGATTTGGGGGTGCGATCGGCCTGGACCCCGGGACACGTCCGCTGCTGGGCGGTGGCCTGGCGCTGCTGAACGCCGTCATGAACGGCGTTTACCTGCTGATCGGGCGCCGGACGCGCTCGCGCATCGGCTTCCTGCCGTACAGCTGGCTCGTTTTCACCGGGGCCGCCGTGGTGATCAGCGGGGTGGTCGCCCTGACGCGAACCCCACTGCTGGGCTACAGCATGGTGGGGTACGCATGGGCCGTGGCCGTGACGCTGATCGCCCAGATATTCGGGCACATTCCGATCAACGCCGTACTGCGGCATTTTCCCGCCACACTGCTGAGCATGTCCCTGCAGGTATCGGTCGTGGCAGCTGCGCTTCTGGCTTTCTTTACGCTCGGGGAGGTGCCCGCTTTCCTCCAGGTGTTCGGCAGCGGTTTGATCTTGGGCGGCGTGCTCGCCGCCCTGTGGGCGCGCCCGGCCTGAGCGCGGATAGGTCCATTCAAAGAGATGTCGAATCTGGCAGGTGAATTTTCCGGTAAGCGGGCCCTGCTCTTCAGCCTCTTCGCCGCCCTGCTGTTCCTGGCCGGGTGCGGCGGGGAGACAACCCCTACCTCCCAGCCGGAACCGACCGCCACGCTCCGTCCCTCCGCGACCTCAACTTCCCTCCCCCCGACCTCCACCCAGGTCCCTTCCGCAACCCCGGACCCGACCGCCACGCCCACGGCGGCGGCCACCCCGGCCGGCCTGTGCTCCCCCCTTGCTGGGGTCCCCCTCGAAAGCCTGCCGGATCATCTGACCAATCCTTTCCAGCCCCCGCCGCCTGGCTCGGACGACCCACACCAGGGCATCGACCTGGCTGTGTTTCTGCCAGGCAGCCGGGTGGGGATCGGCGGGAGCCCCGTTCTGGCGGTGACGGCCGGCCGCCTGGTTTTCGAGCTGGCCGACCGTTTCCCGTACGGCAACGCCGTACTTGTGGAAGCCCCCCTGGGGGCGGAGGAAACGTTGCCTGCCGCGGTTTCGGGGACCCCCGTCAGCCCGACCCTGACCTGCCCGGGGGAAACGGCCATCGAAATGGACTCCGCAGCCCTGTCGCTGTACATGCTCTACGCCCATTTGGAGAGCACGGCGGGCATCCCGAAGGGAGGGGCCGTCGCCTGCGGGCAGGAGCTGGGCACCATCGGGAGCAGCGGCAACTCTCTCAACCCACACCTGCACCTGGAGATGAGAATCGGACCGGCCAGTGCAGCCTTTCCCGGCATGGCCCACTACACGGGCAGCGCCTCTGCGGCCGAGATGGATGCCTACTGCCTGTGGCGGGTGAGCGGGCTGTTCAGGCTGGTGGATCCGGGTGTGTACCTGGGGATCGGGGAATCGCAATGATCCCGAAGTGCAGAGCCGCCATTACAGCCGGGGTTTGAGCCTGCCCGGGTTATTGTCTATTACAATTATTCGCAAGAAAGACAGATTTTTCTATCATTTCCACTGCCTCCATCCGTTATGACACGCCGGTCTATCAAAATATTCGGTGAAAGAAACACGGGTACGAAATACTTGAGCGAACTCCTGCGCCTGAACGTGGAGGCTGAAGAGCTTCCTGGAGTACCCCCGCGTTGGACACTGCCGATCGAGCGGGTGGTCCCGGGCCCCGGCGAGTGGGTGGAGGATTTGTTTTTCGCCCTGACATATTTTCGGAATCTCGGTTGGAAGCACCAGCTCGTCCACCCCGACCGGCTGCTGCGAAGCCGTGCGGTCCGTTCCGGGTCGCTGCTGTTTGTCACCGTCACGAAGAACCCCTATGCCTGGCTGCTTTCCCTGTATCGACGGCCTTACCACCAGCATTTCCCCAGGAAACCGGGCATGGAGACCTTTTTGAGCACGGAATGGAAAGCCATCCGGCGGGAAAATGCCGGGAAGTCCTTTCCTAACCCTATCGCACTGTGGAACGCAAAAAATCAAGCCTACATTCGGATGCGCGACGGGCTCCCGGTCCTGAACCTGCGTTACGAGGAAATCCTCCACGACCCTCGCCAGGCGCTCGAGCGCATTTGCAAACGTCTGTCTCTGCCCTGGAACGGGGAGGGTTTCCGCAATTATTTGCCCTCCACAAAGGACAAAAAGAAGGATTTTTATTACTACCAGGCCCACTACCGGGAAGAGCGGTGGCGAAAAAAGCTAACCCCGGCGATGATCGCCACGATCAACGCCTCCCTGGACCGCGAGCTGATGGCATTTTTCGAATATGAAATCCTGCAAAGCTGAAACCAGACAGCGTCCGGTCGCTTTCTCAAGAGCGGCCGCTATGACCGGGAAAATGGATCCGGTTAATATAATGAAGACGCTCATGCGAACCGAGCAAAACACAGACGATGACTGAACTGGATCCCCCGAACGAGCAGGACCTTCCTTCCAGGCGCCGCGCACTGCTGCGGGCGCTGCTGGAAAAGGAAGGGCTTGCAACAACCCCGAAACCGGCCATCCCGCCGCGGCCGGATCCGGAACGCGCCCCGCTCTCTTTTGGCCAGGAGCGCCTGTGGTATCTCTGGCGCCTGGCCCCGGACACCCCGGCCTACAACATCCCCATGGCCGTGCGGCTGGAGGGGCCGTTGGATACCGCCGCATTTGGGAGCAGCCTGCGCCGGGTGGTCGCTCGCCACGAAGCGCTGCGCACGCGCTTCCGATTCGACGGTCAGGCCGCCTCCCAGGAGATCCTGCCCGAACTCGCCTTTCCTTTTCCCCTGGACGATCTCAGCATGATGCCCCCGGACGACAGGCAGCGCGCGCTGGAGGGTGCGCTCGATGAGCAGGCCCGCACCCTGTTCGACCTCGAATCCCCCCCGCTGTTCCGCAGCCGCCTGGTGCGGCTGGCCCCGCAGGTCCATGTCTGGCTGTTCAGCGTGCATCACATCGTGGCCGACGGCTGGTCCCTGGCTGTTCTGCAGCGCGAGCTCTCTCAGGCCTACCGCCGGGCGGTGGCCGGGGAAACGCAGCATGAGCCCCCACTGGCCGTCCAGTATCCCGATTTCGCCCACTGGCAGCGGTCCCGGGTCGCTGAGGGCGCCTTCCGAGACCAGAAGGCGTACTGGCTGGCTCAGCTCGATGGGTCCTTGCCGGAGATCGATCTGCCCGCGGACCGGCCGCGGCCGCCGCGACAGGATTTCACCGGCGGCTGGCTCACCCGGGCCTTGCCCGAAAGCCTCTGGGAACGGGCCCAATCGCTGGCGGCGGAAGAAGGGGCCACCCTGCTGGCTGTGCTCCTGGCCGCTTTCAAGGTTTTGCTCTTTCGCTATTCCAATCAAAGTGATGTGCTCCTGGGTTCTCCGGTTACCTACCGCAGCCGGCGCGCCCTGGAAGACGTTTTCGGAAATTTCGTCAACACCCAGGTCCTGCGCACCCGGCTGGAAGGCGGCATGACCTTCCGCGCCCTGGTGCGCGCCGTGCGCCGCACCCTGCTGGACGCTTTTGCCAACCAGGACCTGCCGGTCGAGCAGGTCATCGAACAGCTGCGCATCCCCAGGGACGCCAGCCGCAACCCGATCTTCCAGACCGTTTTCATGCTGCAGGAGGCGCCCCGGCAGGGCAGCTGGCGCAGCGCGCTGGACCTGCCCGGCATCCGGGCCGAACAGCGCTTCACCCACAGCGGCACGGCGAAGTTCGACCTGACCGTTGAAGTGGAGCGCCTGGATTCCGGTCCGGCCGTCTCGGCCGAGTACAGCCGGGCGATTTTCGAGCGCGCCACCGTGGAGCGCCTGCTGGGCCATTTCGAAACCCTTCTGCAGGCCGGGACCCGCCGTCCGGACGATGCGATCAACCACCTGCCCCTGCTGACCGCAGCCGAGTTGGAGCAGCTCGAGCGCTGGAACCGCACCCGGACCGATATCCCCGATGGCAGCAGCGTCCACGCATTTGTGGAGGCCTGGGCCCGGCGTGCGCCGGAGCGCCCGGCGCTTTCGTTCCAGGGCGAAACGCTCAGCTACCGCGAGCTGAATCTCCGCGCCAACCGGCTTGCCGCCAGCCTGCTCGCCGCCGGGGTGGGCGCGGAAAACCTGGTCGGTGTCCTTGCGGACCGGTCTTTCGAGGCCATCATCGCCCTGCTGGCGGTTCTCAAAGCAGGCGCTGCCTACTTGCCCCTGGACCCCGAATACCCTCCCGAGCGGTTGCAGTTCATGCTCTCGGACGCCGGCGCCCGTGCGCTCCTCGTTCAACCGCATTACCGCCATTTGTGCCCTTTCTCGGGGGAACAAATCCTCCTGGAGCCCGAGTCGCCCGGGGTTGAAGGGCTGGCCGCACCGCCAAACCCCGAACTGCCACTAAGCCCGGAGAACCTGGCCTACGTCATGTACACTTCTGGGTCCACCGGCCTTCCCAAGGGTGCGGCGATCCCCCACCGGGGCGTCTTGCGGCTGGTCCGGCACACCAATTACATCGAGTTTTCCCCTCGCGATGTTTTCTACCAGCTCTCGCCGATTTCTTTCGACGCCGCCACCCTGGAGATCTGGGGTCCGTTGGCGAACGGTGGCTGCCTGGCGATCGCTCCCCCCGGGCCGATGTCCTTCCCGGCGCTTGCGGAGGCGATCCGGAGCGAAAATGTCAGCCACCTGTGGCTGACGGCCGGGCTGTTCCACCAGATGGTGGAACAGGCTCCCCGGGGCTTGAAAGGGCTACGCCATCTTCTGACCGGCGGGGACGTGGTCTCCGCGGCCCACGTGCGCCGGATCCTCCCCCATCTTGTGGGCGGTCTGGTTTCCAATGGGTACGGCCCGACCGAAAACACCACGTTCACGACTGTGTTCCCGGTCCGAAAGCCTGAAGAGGTCTCGGATAGCACTCCGATCGGGTTTCCGATCGCCAATACCCGTGTGTACCTCCTGGATGGCGAGTTCCTGCCGGTGCCGGTGGGGGTGCCCGGCGAGCTGTACGCCGCCGGGGACGGCCTGGCGCGCGGCTACCACGGCCGCCCCACCCTGACGGCGGAAAAATTTCTGCCCGACCCCTTCGATCACCAGGGCGGTCGGATGTACCGCACTGGCGACCTGGCCCGCTGGCGCCCGGACGGCTCGATCGAGTTCATCGGGCGGCGCGATTTTCAAGTCAAGCTGCGCGGCTACCGCATCGAGTTGGGC
>JBFKII010000236.1:0-6814 GCA_041632295.1 Anaerolineales bacterium
GACTGTGCCGGCATAGAAGCGGCTGCTTCTGTCCGGAAAGAGAGGTGAAGTATGTCGCGCAACCGCCAGCGTTCCTTGTTCTGGCCCATTTTACTGATTGGAATCGGTGTCGTCTGGCTGTTGGGGAACATCGGGCTGCTGCCGGACTTTAATTTCCGGCTGCTGCTGTCGCTATGGCCCCTGATATTGATCGTCGGCGGGCTGAACATCCTGATCGGCCGCCGTTCCCCCCTGCTGAGCGCCCTGGTGGCGTTAGCCGCCCTCGGGCTGGCGATCGCCTACGTCCTTTTCGCCCCTGCACTGGGCCTTTACCGGTCACCCGAGGTCCAGCACGTCGAACTTGCGGAGCCGATCGGAGATACCCGTTCGCTGTCGGTCGGCATCACTTCCTCCATCGGCCGCACCACCCTGACAGAGCTCAACGACTCCGGCAACCTGTTTGAGGCGGACATGACCTTCCTCGGCGACCTTGTCTTCGAGGTGGATGGGACGGAGGAGAAAACCATCCGCCTGGGCGTGCGCAACGATAACTTCGATTCTAGCCTGTTCAACTTTTTCGACGAGGGCGAATTGCGTTGGGATATCGGCCTGGCGCCTGACTTGCCTCTGTCGCTCACTATTTCCGCCGGAGTCGGGGAGGTGCACCTGGACCTGTCCGAAATCTCGCTGACCGGCCTGGCGGTGGATGGCGGGGTCGGCGCTTTTGAGATCTTGCTCCCGGCCCCGGAGAATTTCTACCGCGTCAGCATCAGCGGGGGGGTGGGGGATTTCCGGGTCTCGGTTGCCGACGGCGCCGACTTGGCGCTGGAACTGGACGGCGGGGTGGGCGCATTCCTGGTCGATGTGCCGGATGATGCTGCCGTCAGCCTGGATGGCCAGACCGGGGTTGGCGATATCAGCGTGCCCTCCTTCATGGAGCAGGTCCGCGCCAACACCCAGACCGTCGGAGAGAGCGGGCGATGGCAGACCCCGGGCTACGACCAAGCTGGGCGCCAGATCGAGATTACGTACAACGGCGGGGTCGGTGGGATCCGGGTCCGCTAGGAGGCATGGAGATGAACGCGAACAATGTCCGCAAACGGCGAGATTGGTTACTCGGGCTGATCCTGATCGTTTTGGGTGTGCTCTTTTTTGCCGAACAGTTTTTCGATTTCTCCTTCGGGGATGTTCTTTGGCCGCTTTTCATCCTGCTGCCCGGCCTGATCCTGTTCGTGCTGATGGCCGCAGGGGGCGAGGGGCTCAATTTTCTGGCCATCCCGGCCACGATGATCACCACAGTAGGCTTGATCCTGTTCTACCAGAACCTGTTCGACCACTTTGAGAGCTGGTCGTATGCATGGTCCCTGGTTTTTCCAACTTCATTCGGGCTGGGGCTGTATCTCTACGGCTCCCGCACCGGTAGCGAGAACACGAAGCTGACCGGCAAAGGCTTTGTCCGTGTTGGCCTGATCATTTTTGCCATTGCGGCTGCCTTTTTTGAGCTGGTGATCGGCATCAGCAACGCCGCGTTGAGCCGCTACGGGCTGCCGGTATTGTTGATCGCGCTGGGACTTTTCCTGCTGTTCCGGCGCAGGGACCGGATGGAAGCACCGTTGGATAGTTCGGATGAAACGTCCCCGTTCCCGGACGACCCCGCCGTGCCGGAGGAGCCGGAAGGGATGCTGGGGGAAGCAGATTGAACGCCCCCGGCTGCGCCGGCCCTGAAGAGCCGGGGCCCGGAACCAGGCAAAATGGAAACGCCCGGGATGTTGACCGGGCGTTTTCGCGTTTCTTTTTCCGGCAGGCAGCCGGTGTATGGGCGCTTATGCAGCGGAGGGCCCGCGCGGCGCTCGCATGTCGGCCAGCCGGGACTCCAGTTCGCTGCGCCGGGAAGCGGCCGCATCCATCATCTGATCGCGCAGACCCTGGATCCGTTTCTGCAGGTCCGAACGCACGGTTTCACCGGAGGAGGGCGTAAAGAGCACCATCAGGGTGGCGCCCACCAGTGCGCCCGTCAGGGCGCCGGCCAGAAAACTGAATAAACGTTGCATCGGTTCTCTCCTTTTCCGGGCCTGACGGACCCGCCCGAAAGTGTTTTCAATAACGCGGTTCTATTATAATGGCGAAAACCGTCCGATCCCGCCCTCAGCACCACCGCGACCGTGCCAATTTTCCCGAACATACCCCCCGCCGGCCATTTCCGAGCAGCGGAACGGAAAGGCCAGGAATCATGATCGTTCTGGCTGTAGGGATGCCGCGCGCCGGTTCCGGCTGGCATTACAACCTGGTCCACGACCTGGTGGTAACAGCCGGGGGGGTGGACGCCCGGGATATCCGCAAACGGTACCACCTGGAAAGCATCCTGACGGCGGTCAACTGCAATATCGGCGTGCTTTCGCTGCGCAGGCTGACACGGGTGATGGTCCCTGCGCTGCGCGGCAAGAGCTTTGCAATCAAGGTCCACGCCGGGCCAACTCGCACGGCCCGTTTCCTGATCCGCCGCGGCCACCTCCAGCCGACTTTCATTTACCGGGACCCGCGCGACGCTCTGCTCTCGGCGTACGAATACGGCCGGCGAGGGGTCGAGGCCGGACGGAAAAACGCCTTCAGCCATCTGACCACCCTCGACCAGGCCATCGATTTCATCGGCCCTTACGTGGACTTCTGGTCGCAATGGCAGGCGATCCCCGGTGTCCACAGCCTGCGATACGAGGATTTCAGGGACCAGTATGATCGCGAATCCCGGCAGCTGGCGGCGTACCTTGGGGTCGACCCGGACGAACCGGCCGCGTCCAACGTGATCGACAAGTACCGGCCCGAGCAGGCCAATCCCGGCGACCGCGGCCTGCATTTCGTGCGCGGTCTGACCGGGCGCTACCGCCAGAAACTCAGCCCCGCCCAACAGCAGCGCTGCCTGGAACTTTTCGGCGGACAGTTGGAAGCGATGGGGTATCCCCGATGAGCGGCAGCGGCCAGGCATACCCTTACCCCCGGCGGCGCATGATCCGCGCTGTGTTGAAAGCCGGGATCGCGCTGGCTTTCAAAGCGATCGCGCGCCTGGAGGTGTCGGGACGGGAGCATGTCCCTGCCTCCGGACCACTCCTGGTGATCGGCAATCACTTTCATTTCGCAGACCCGGCCTGCCTGATCCATGTCTTCCGGACCCCGCTGGAGTTTTTGGGGGGGTTCAATATGCCCAACGCGCCGGCTGTGGTCCATATTTTTCCGGCGATGTACGGCATTTACGCCGTGCGCCGTGGGGAGGCCTCTCGCGACGCCATGCGGGCAGCCCGGGCGGTCCTGGCCCAGGGTGGCCGGATCGGCATTTTCCCTGAAGCCGGCTCCTGGGCACAGGTGCTGCGCCCTGCCCGGCCCGGGGCGCCGTTCATCGCCGCAGAGACCGGGGTGCCCGTGTTGCCGGTCGGCATCGACGGTATGAACGACATCTTTCCTTCTCTCTGGCGCGGCAAAAGAGCCCGGGTCAGGGTCCGGATCGGCCCGCCAATCGGCCCCTTCGAAGCCCCGGGACGCGGGCGAGCGCGCCGGGACCGGTTTGGAGAGATCGGCGACCAGATGATGCGGGCGATCGCCCGGCTCATCCCACCGGAGAAGCACGGTGTCTATTCGGCCGACCCAGGCATTCGGGCCGCGGCCCAATCCGCCGCAGCTTACCCCTGGGATGCAGCGACCGAATCGGAGATCACCCGGATGTAGCCCTTGATCCCGCCTGCCGGCTGGACTGGCTCACAAAATGGGAGCGGAGCGATGAACATTTCAACCGACCTGCGCAAGCAGAGGCGCGCCTGGTACCTGTATGATTTCGGCAGTTCCGGTTACGCCGCCGTGGTCCTGCTGGCGGTTTACGCCCGCTATTTTCAAGACTCGGTGGTGGGCGGCGCCGAGGGGACCCGCCTTTGGGGCATTGCTGTGGGGATCGCCATGCTGATCGTCGCCCTGACCTCGCCGGTGCTCGGGCCGATCGCCGATTTTTCGGGGGCTAAAAAACGCTTTTTGCTGGTTTTTACCGCCCTGGCGGTGGTCGCAACCGCCCTGCTCTTTTTTGTCCAGCCGGGGGATATCCTGGCTGGAATGGTCTTTTTCATCCTGGCGGAGACCGGCTACCGCGGGGCGCAGGTGTTCTACAACGCCCTGCTGCCCGAGATCGCCGCTCAAGAGGAGATCGGTTCGGTTTCCGGGAACGGCTGGGCGATCGGCTCTCTCGGAGGGATCGCCAACCTGTTTCTGGTCCTTCCGCTGATCGTTTTCATCGAGGGCGATCTCATCGTGCGGCTTTCCTTTTTGATCACCGCCGCCTTTTATGCTGTGTTCTCCGTGCCTACATTCCTGCGGATCCGGGAACGGTCGCAGCCGCAGCCGCTCCCTCCCGGCGAGAACTACCTGACGGTTGGATTCCGGCGCCTGGCTGCCACGGCGCGCCAGGCCCGCCGCTTCAAAGAATTCCTCAAATTCATGCTGGCTTTTATCATCTACAACGACGGCATCATCACCGCGCTGGACTTTGCCGCCATCCTTGGCGGGGTGCTGTTCGGCCTTGGCCAGGAGGCGCTGATCGGCCTGATCATCCTGGTGCACGTCACCAGCACGGCGGGGGCCTGGGTTTTTGGCCTGTACACGGACCGGCGCGGTGCCCGTGCGGCGTTGATCGCCTCTTTGCTGTTGATGATCCTGGCCGTCGGCTGGCTGTATTTCACCCGCAGCCCGGTCTGGTTCTTTGTGATCGCCGCGCTGGCAGGCTTCGCCCTGACCGGGGCCCAGTCTGTCAGCCGCACGCTGATCGGCATGCTCAGCCCCCCCGGCCAGAGTGCCGAGTTTTTCGGCCTGTTTGCGGTGGCGGGGCGCTCTTCCTCTTTTATCGGTCCGCTGGTCTACGGGTTGGTGGCGGGGGGCGTCGCCCTGCGCCAGATCGAAGCGGGGGTGCCGGCCCTGGCAGCCGAGCAGGCCGGCCAGCGGATGGGGGTCATCACCATCTTGGTCTTTTTGGTGGCGGGTTTGCTGGTCCTGCTGACGGTGGACGAGGGCCGCGGACGGGCCGAAGCCGGTCGAAACGGCTGAACCGCATGTGATAGAATCGGATCGCTCCGGCGGTATCTCTCGAACGGCACGGAGCAGCCAGAGGCAGTTGAGGCAGGCCTGCTAAAAAAAATCTGCCCCCACAAACGGAATTGGGACGATCTAAGATCTGCGACCTGCGATCTTTGATCCTCCCCAGGCCCTTACCAATGTGAACTGACGTTCACGCTCCAAGGAAGGTACCCATGTCCACTCCCACAGTTTCCAATCCCCAGACCGAAGTCCGAAAAGCGGTCACCACGCGCACGTTTTCCCTGAAGAAAGCGCGCCGCGAACCGATCACCATGCTGACGGCGTACGATTATCCGACCGCCCTGGCTATCGATCGGGCCGGCATCGATTCGATCCTGGTCGGCGATTCACTCGGCATGGTCGTGCTGGGCTATGAGAACACCCTGCCCGTCACCATGGAAGACATGCTCCATCACTGCAAAGCGGTGGCGCGCGGGGCAGAATACGCCCTGCTGGTCGGCGACATGCCTTTCATGTCCTACCAGGTCTCCATCGAGCAGGCCGTCCGCAACGCCGGCCGCTTCCTCCAGGAGGCCGGCATGCAGGCGGTCAAGCTGGAGGGCGGGCGCGAGCGCGCTGGGGCCGTCCAGGCCATCGTCAGCGCCGGGATCCCGGTGGTCGGTCACCTCGGCCTGACCCCGCAAAGCGTCAACGCTCTGGGCGGTTTCCGCGCCCAGGCCAAATCGGTTGATGCCGCCCGGCGGTTGATCGATGACGCCCTGATCCTGCAGGATGCAGGGGCTTTCAGCCTGGTGCTGGAGTCGATCCCCGCCCGGCTGGCCGAGTTGGTCTCGCAAAAGCTGGAGATCCCCACCATCGGGATCGGCGCCGGTCTCGGCTGCGACGGCCAGGTGCTGGTCACGCACGACCTCCTGGGGCTGTTCGACCGCTTTACGCCCCGGTTCGTGCGCAAATATGCCGACCTGCATGGGGTCATCGCCGAAGCCCTGCATGGTTTTCGGGAGGACGTGGAGGCGAAGAAATTTCCCGCCGAGGAGCACAGCGTGTTCATGAACGATGAGACCTGGGAATCGCTGCTGGAGGCGCTTGGATGACGTCTCTGCGCGCCGCAGGACAGGTCCTGTTGACCGGCACGGGTGCCCTGGCGTCCTTGTTTGGCGCTTCCCTGGGCCGCAACGGGATTGGGGTCGTGATGCTGGGCACCTGGCCCGAGGCGCTGGCGGCGATCAACCGCCATGGGATCCGGCTGGTGGAGCCCGACGGGACCGAGATCGCTGTCCCGGTGCGGGCCACCGACAACCCGGCCGACTGCCGCGGCGCCCGCTTCGCCCTGGTGCTGGTCAAGTCCTGGCAGACCGCCCGGGCCGGGCAGCAGCTATCCGCCTGCCTGGCCCCGGACGGCGTGGCCCTGACTCTGCAGAACGGGCACGGCAACCGCGAGATCCTGGGCCGTGCGCTGGGCCATGAGCGGGTGGCCCTGGGCGTGACGACCACCGGCGCGACGCTGATCGGGCCGGGCCGCGTGCGCCCCGGCGGGACTGGCGCCATCTCCGTAGAGCGCCACCCCCGGCTGGACCCGCTGTTGGCGATGCTGCGCGGGGCGGGATTGGAAGTCAAACAGGTTTCCGACGCCGAGTCCTTGGTGTGGTCCAAGCTGGTAATTAACGCGGCCATCAACCCGCTCACCGCCCTGCTGGACGTACCCAACGGCGAACTTCTTGAGCGGGCCAATCTACGGGTGCGCATGGCCGCCCTGGCCCGCGAGGCGGCA
>JBFKII010000237.1:0-6737 GCA_041632295.1 Anaerolineales bacterium
CCGGGACCTTCCACGGGGGCAACTCGGTCAATTCGATCGCCGCTCACGCCGAGATAGAGCTCGACCTGCGCTCGGTGGAATCCGAAACCCTCGAGTCGCTTGACGGGCAGGTCCGGGATTTGGTGGAAAGTTTTGCCGCCGGCGATGTGCGTATTACAGTGGAAAAAATCGGGGACCGGCCGGGTGGGGCCCTGCCCCTCGATCACTGGCTCGTCAGGCTGGCGGAAAAATGCCTTCAGGAAGCCGGGCTGGAAGTCCACCCGAGCATCGGCTCAACCGATGCCAACCTGCCGCTCAGCCGCGGGCTGCCTGCGATCTGCATCGGCCTGACGCGCGGCCGCGGCGCCCATACCATGGGCGAATACATCGAAACCGAACCACTGGCCCTAGGTCTCCAGCAGCTGCTGTTGCTGGTCCTGGGTGTTTTCCAATGGGAATAACAAAAATCAAGCTGTTTACCAGGCCAGCAGGCCAGCCATCTGGTCCTGCAATTCCCCCGCGCTAGGGATGGTCGCTTCCATAGAGGCGATGTTGTAGGCGATCGGGATGTCTTTGGAAGCCACCCTCTGGATTGGCGCGTCCAGATCCATGAAGGCTGCCTCGGTCACGGCGGCGGCAATCTCGGCGGCAAATCCTGCCGTGAGCGTATCTTCATGGGCGATCAGCAAACGGCCGGTTTTCTTCACCGATGCGAGCACCGTGGCCCTATCCCATGGAGCGATGGTGCGCAGGTCGATGACCTCCACCCGCCCGGAAAAGGCTCCGGCTGCCTCCAGGCAGCGGTGCAGCATCTCCCCCCAGCTCACCACGGTCAGGTCGGTTCCGGCCTCCAACATCTCCGCATGGCCGAAAGGCAGTACGTAATCGTCTCCCGGATAAGGGCGGCGGGAGGCAGGGGAGTCGTACAAAGCCCGGTGCTCGAGAATGATCGTCGGGTCCTGTCCGCGCAGGGCAGCGCGCAGCAGGCCCGCCGCGTCCGCGGCGTTGGACGGCAGGGCAACCCGCCATCCCTGCATGTGCGCGTAAACCGCTTCATCGCTGACGCTGTGCCAGGGATCGCCGGTTTTGCGGCTGAATCCGACCGGGATGCGCACCACAACCGGGGCAGAAAACTTGCCGGCCGTGCGCCAGCGAACCCAACCGGTGTCGTGCATCTGCTCGTAGGCCGGATCGGCGTATTTGCGGAACTGGATCTCGGGCAGCGGACGCAGCCCCGCCAGCGCCATACCCTGCGCGCGCCCCATGATGCCCTCCTCGGAAAGCGAGGTATCGAACACGCGCCCTTCCCCGAAGCGGGCCTGCAAACCCAGCGTGGCCCGGTGGACCCCGCCGCGCGGGCCCACATCTTCGCCAAAGATAAGCAGGCGCGGGTTGGAAGCAAGTTCCGACTCCATCACCCGGCGCAGGGCCTCGCCCAGGTTGATGCGCGGCCCGTCGGTTTGGGCCTCACGTGTGCCGGGCTGTGCCAGCAGGTCCTTTTCCGGCGGCACCTGCGCACCTGGAGGGCTGTAAAACAGGTGGCTTTCGATCGCTTTGGGATCCGGCTCCGGGTTGGAAAGCGCATTTGCCAGTTCGGCGCGCACCTGGCTTTCCACTTTCTTTTCGAGCTCCATCCAGGTCGCTTCATCCTTGAGGAAAGCGCGCAACCTGTGGAGCGGGTCCTGTCCCTGTTCAGTTGCGATCTGCGCGTCGGATTTGTAGGCACTCGGGTCCTCTCCGAACGTGTGCCCCGTCAGGCGAGGCACCTCAAGGCGCAGCAGGGCCGGGCCTCCACCCGCGCGCAGGAGGCCAATCGCCTGGCCAACGAGGGCCGCACATTCCTGCGGGTCCGTCCCGCTGCCGGCGAAAACCTTCAAACTTTGAAAAGAACTCAGGTTGGCGGCGATGTCCCCGCCCGGGGTCTGGAAATGCCGCGGCACGGAAATCCCGTAGCCGTTGTCTTCGATGAAAAAGAGCATCGGCAGCGACAGCGTGGTGGCGATCGTCAGGGCGGCCCAGAACCCGTTTGTCGCTACCGAGCCATCACCTCCCAGCGCAACCGCGCAGGCGCTTTCCCAAGAAGGATCCTCCAACTCGTTGAGGTGGTATCGGATCGCCTGGGCCCAGCCTGCAACTGGGGTGTACTGGGCGCCGACGTCCCCGGAGGAAGGCAGCACGGTCGCACCCGCTCGTCCACGCAGCGAATACACCACACCCACATCCCGTCCCTCTGACGGGGAGCCGGTGCGGGCCATGTCGGCGGCGAAAGCCTCCTGCGGCCGCAGCCCGCGGGCCAGCATGAAAGGGCGCGAGCGGTAGTACACGCCGGCTGCATCCCGGGGGTGACTCAGGGCGAGCCCCAGCAGCACCTGGGCCAGTTCATGGCCTTTCGAGGAGAACTGGTAGGTGACCTGTCCTTGCGGGGCGAGTTCCTGCTCCTCGATGCTATCGATGGTGCGGGAGGTCAATGCCAGCCGAGCGACCTGCCACCAATCCGGATCGCCGCCCTGCCAGACCTGCGGACCCGCTTCCTGAATACTTTTCACCATCATCAATCCTGAAGCGAGACATAGATACGCTTGTTGATCTTGCCCTTGCTCTTGTAGTCCGTCACTTTCAGATGCCCCACCTCGCGGGTGTTGCGCACATGGGTTCCACCATCGGCCTGCAGGTCCAGTCCTTGGATCTCCACCGTGCGCACCTCGCGGATCCCCTCCGGGAGCAGATTGATTTTGGTCCGGATCAAGTCGGGGATGCGGAACGCTTCCTCGCGAGGCAGGATGCGCACATGCAGATCGCGGGCGGCTTCGACTTCCTGGTTGATGGCTTTTTCGATCGCCCCTACCAGTTCGGCGCGCATCGTCTCGAATTCGAAATCCATCCTGCCGGTGAGCGGTTCCATGTTGCCTCCGGTCACGGAAGCACCGTAATCCCGGTAGATCACCCCGCACAAGATGTGCATGGCGGTGTGGGTCCGCATGAGCCGGTAGCGTCGATCCCAGTCCAGCTCGCCTTGAATCCGGTCGCCGACCGCCGGCAGTGGGGCTTCCCCTTCCAGTTGATGGACCAGGCGCCCATCCACGCGGCGCAAACGCCCGAGCCTGAAGGACTGAACACCGGCTAACAGGCTTCCATGATCCATAGGCTGGCCGCCCCCGCCGGGGTAAAAAGCGGTCCGATCCAGAACCACACCGTGGCTGCCCTGGTCGACCTCGGTTACGGTGGCATCAAAAGTCCGGATATAGCTGTCGGTCTGGTAGATCAGTTCGGTCATGCCGCCTCCTCGGACCTATCTGGAGTCCGTTGTATTGCCGACCTATTTTATCAACGACCCGCCAAAGGGCTACCATCCCCCCGATGCAGACCAGGGATCGGATCTCGGCGGTCATGCAGCCTGAGAAAAGAACAGCAGCGCCAGTAAACCTGCTACCAAGCCCAGGACCGCACCCGCAAACAAGCCGGCCATGCGCCGGGACAGGCTTGTGCGGGTCCAGCCCAGCAGCCCACCCAGGGCCGGAAAACCAATCGCGATTACCGGAAAGATCCAGGCGGGGAGCCGAAAATACAGGGCCGCCCAGGCCAGCAGCCAGGCGGCTGCGTTCCCGAGAAATGCCAGCCGGAACGGGCGCCGCCCAGCGGTGAAAGCATCACTGAGGCCCAGAGCAGCACCGGTCACCAGGCCGGCAAGCAGTCCAAGGTTTGAGGCTTCGAAAATGATCACGACCCCGGCTGCCAGAAAACCCACCAGAAGCAGGGCTGTCGACGCGGCCAGGCCGCGATTGACCCACACGTACACGTCCGGGGCAGCAAAACGGGCAACAACCATTGGCGCCCCTATCCGGGCAAGGGCGCGACCCGCTTCTGTCCGCACAGCTGCATCCGGGTCGTAGCGAGCGGCGGTGAGTAAAACGGCCGCACCGTCCTGGTGGCCCATCTGTCCAAGCGCCTGGGCTGCCGCCCGGCGGACCGGTGCCGAGCGATCCCAGAACAGGCGCGTAAAAAAAACTATCGGAAAAGGACCCAACAAAGCGGTACGCAGGACCGTCACAAGCGCTTCCAGGCCGCGCCGGTCCCCGATGCGTGCCAGCAACGCGGCCGCCCGCACCCGGACCCCTACATCCGGATAAACCAGGACGGTTTCAGCAAGTTCTACAACAGCCTCTGGGCCAATCCGGAGCAACGCCTCCCGGGCGATTTGCCGCCGCAGGGTGTCGGAATCTCCCAACGCCAGGATCAGCTGTGAAACCGCAGGACTACCAACGGACTGTAATGCTTCCAGGGCCCGTTCCCGCAGGGCACGCCCGCGAGGCGTGGTGAGGTCGACCCGGCTGGTGGAAATCGAGGATAGCAAAAATTCCACGGGCTGGGGATCGCCGGTCTTGCAAAGGGCGATGGCTGCCAGCCGGCGGGTCTCCACATTGGGCGCGTTGAACGTCCGGCGGATCATCCCGATGCCCCGCGAGTCTCCCAGGATGGCCAGGCATTGGGCTGCGGTGAGCCGGCTTCCCAGGTCGCCCTCTTCGGTTGCGACGCGATGCAGCGCCTCAGCAACCTCCGGCTGGGACAGGCGAACCAGGGCCTGCATGATCGCCTGTTGCACCCAGGGTGAGTCTGTGTTCAAAGCAGTCAGCAGGATTTCGGCATCGGATATTTCGTCAAGCCTGCGCAGCGCTGCCGCAGCGGCCCAGCGAACCTGCTCATCGGGGTCCGAGAGCATCGTCAGCAGCGGAAGCAGAGCCCCTTCTCCACCGAATTCACCCAGACCGGCGACCGCCATCTGGCGCAGCCTGGGATCGGGGTCGTTCAGCAAAGCGATAGGGACGTGCAGGAATGCCGGATCGTCAAAAGCCAGGACTGCGACGGCCGCTTTATGCCTCAGGTCGGATTCGCTTTCCAGGGCCAGTTCGGCCAGCGCGGGCAGGGCAGCAGGATGCCGGATTTCCCCCAAGGCGGAAATCGCCGCTTCTCTGGCGAGCGGCTCCGGGTACTGCAGAGCGGCCGTCAAGATCCCGGCAGCGGCGGGATCCCGGATCTGGCCCAGCGCCCCGGCGGCGCGTTCCGCGGCCTTTTCAAAAGGCGGATCCTGGATCAACGCCAGCAATGCACCCGCTGCCGGGGTTCCCAACAGGGCCAGGCCTCTGGCCGCGCCCCGATGAACCAGCCGGCTCGGATCCGCCAGGGTTTCGATCAGCGCTTCCACCGCTTCGCTATGCCCCAGCCGGCCTAGTGCGATAGCGGCGCCGGCGCGCACCTCCGGGCTAGGATGCTGAAGGGCTGAAATCAGCTGCCCGCTCAGGTCACCGGAGGCCAGGTTCATAAAAACAGGAATTCAGGACAGGGGGACGACGGTTTCGGGCAGGTCGTTCGCCGGACTGTTGACGATGGTGGAAACCGGATAATGTCGCATCTGGTCCTGTGGATAGGCGACCAACAGGTCCTGGAGCTGCGCCGGGGTGCGGTCCTCTGGCGCCAGCCAGCGGTCGTAATCCCGCTTGCCCAGGATGACGGGCATCCGGTTGTGCAGTGCGGCGATTTTGGAATTGGGCTCGGTGGTGATGATGGTGGCGGACTTGATCTCGGAGCCATCGGGAGAATGCCACTGTTCCCACAACCCGGCAAATGCAAACGGCTCGTGGTCGAGCAGGGTGATGTAATGCGGCTGCTTGGCGCGCTGGCCGGGGATTTTGACCCACTCAAAGAATCCATCCGCCAGGACCAGGCAGCGGCGCCTTTTGTAAGGCGTGCGGAAGGAAGGCTTCTCCCCCAGGGTTTCCGATCGTGCGTTGATCATCCGGTTTCCGATAGCCGGATCTTTGGCCCATGACGGGATCAAACCCCAGGTGAAAAAATCCACCGCATTGGAGCCGTCGTTTGGCACCACGGCGATCGGTTGGGTCGGGGCGATGTTGAAATGGGGCGACATCTGCTGTGGGACATGAAACTGGGGAAACGCCTCCTGCAAACGGTCAGGCGTCGCGGTCAGGGTAAATCGTCCACACATGGGAACTCCTGGAGGGATAAGGGACAGAGAGCAATGTGCAAAGTACGGGGTGCAATGTACAAAGTACAGAGTGCAACGTGCAGCGGGCAAGGTGCTGGGGGCGAAGGATAGTGTCGGGGTGCAATTTGGCCGTGGATTGCCCCTGGCTGCGGCACTTGAGACCGATTCTAGCACGGATTTGGCATCATTCCGGCTCCCCCCACCCGCCCCCGCCTGGGGTTCGGACGCTGAGAACATCCCCGGGTTGGAGGTCGAAACTGCCTTTGGCAGAGACCGTGGTCCATTCACCGCCGCGCAGCACCCAGTTTTCCCCAAGCGCTCCGGGGGCACCGCCCTGTAGCCCATACGGGCCGCGATCCCGCCGATCGGTGATCAGGCTGGCTTCCGCTTCAGCCAACAGGCGAATATCGCGCCGCAATCCGTCTCCCCCCCGGTGGCGCCCGGCCCCGCCGGTGCCCCGGCGGATCTCGTATCGCTCCACCAGAATCGGGTAGGCATATTCAAGCGCCTCTACCGGCGTGTTCCGTGTATTGGTCATATGGGAGTGGCAAGCGCGCATGCCCTCCCCGGAAGCATGCCCTCCCATCCCCCCGGCGATCGTCTCGTAATAGGTAAACGGCCGTGGGGGATCGTGCCGGGGATCCATGCCTCCGATCAGCGTGTTGTTCATCGTCCCCTGGCTGGCTGCAGGAATCCTATCCGGGAGGGCCTTGGCCAGCGCACCGAGCAGCACATCGGTGATCCGCTGGGAGGTCTC
>JBFKII010000238.1:0-6615 GCA_041632295.1 Anaerolineales bacterium
AACCTGTCGAAAGGCAGCGACGCAAAGTCACGGGCCTAACGCGAACGAAAAACGCCATGGCCGCCGGACCGCCTGCTGAGCGTCCTTATCAACAGAATATCATCCAGTAAAACGGCAAACCTGCTGAAAGGCAGGGACGCAAAGTTACGGGTCTAAGCGGTTCCCCTGGAGTACCAGAAACCGTATGACAGCCGGGCTGCCTGGACAGTTGCCTTATCTACAACTCCCTCGAGCAGCCCCTCCAGGGAGTTTTTTTTTTACAAATTAGTATTACTTATTACTACTTTTTTGGAGCATTTATGAAGCAGAAATTATCCTTAATCATCGCACTGGCCGTTTTGCTCCTGGTCTCCGGGGGGATAGGCCTGGTGGGCGGACGGACAGCACAAGTTGCCACGCCGGTCCAGCCGGCGCTGGCTGAGATGGCGGCCGAAACGCCCGATGAATTGGTGCGGGTGATGTTTGGGGTTGGCGCTGACCGGACCGAGCTGGCCGGCCAGGTCGAAAGCCTGGGCGGCCGGGTGGTCAAAGACCTGCACATCATCAACGCTCTGGCGGCCGAGATGCCCGCCGGCGCCGCAGCTGAGCTGGCTCAGTTCAGCAGCGTCACCTGGATGTCGCTGGACGGCCCGGTGATCAGCACCGGAAACGGAAACGGCAACGGCAATAACAACGGCGGCGGCAGCGGCAGCGGCAGCACCCCCCTCAACTATTTCCTCGATACCCTGAACGTCGAAGCGGTCTGGGATATGGGCTACCAGGGCGAGGGCATCGCCGTGGCGGTGATCGATAGCGGCATCCAGCGGGACAAAGATCTGCAGGTCGACCCGACCAAGGCCAAGCCCGATTCGCGGGTGGTTGTCCACATCGAATTCAGCGATTCCCCAGGGCAGACAGCGGATATGACCGGGCACGGCACCCACGTGGCCGGGATTATCGGCGGCAGCGGCTGGGAATCGGGCTACCTGTACGCCGGCATCGCACCCAAAGTCAACCTGATCAGCCTGGGGGTCAGCGACTCCAACGGCATGGCGCTCGAATCGGACACCGTCGACGCGCTGCAGTGGGTGCTGGAAAATAAAGATACCTACAACATCCGGGTGGTCAACCTGTCGATCCAGTCGACGGTCGAGCAGTCCTACCACCAGAGCGCCCTCAACGCCGCGGCGGAGATCCTGTGGTTCAACGGCGTGGTGGTGGTGGTCTCTTCCGGCAACGCCGGGGTTCAATCCGGGATCAACCCGGTCCTGGCTGCGCCGGCCAACGACCCATTTTTCATCACGGTCGGGGCCAGCATGGAAAACTTCAGCGGCGATCGCACCAATGATGCCATCGCTCCGTTTACGGCCCGCGGGGTGACGCCTGATGGATTTACCAAGCCTGAGATCATGGCCCCCGGCAAGGACATCATCAGCATCCTGGCAGCCTCCTCGACCTGGGAGAACGAGAACCCCGAGCGGGTGGTGGACAGTGAGTATTTCCGCATCAGCGGCACCTCGATGGCGGCGCCGATGGTCTCCGGCGCGGCGGCGCTGCTGCTGCAGGCCGAGCCCAATCTGACCCCCGACCAGGTCAAGTACCGCCTGATGCAGACCGGATCACAGATCATCGATAAAGATGATGGGCAGGGCTACAACTACCTGGATGTCTACGCTGCGCTGACCACGTCGACCAGCCAGAGCGCCAATACCGGTACCCTGGCCAGCCAGCTGCTGTGGAGCGGCTCGGAGCCCGTCAACTGGAACAGCGTGAACTGGAACTCGGTTAACTGGAACAGCGTGAACTGGAATGCGGTCAACTGGAACGCAGTCAATTGGAATGCGGTCAACTGGAACGCCGTGGATTGGAATAATTAAATGATTATCAGGCGGCCGGTGAATTGCAGGAAAATTCCCGGCCGCCTAAGGAAGGCATTGATAAGCTGACCTGCGGAACATGAGGCTTCGATACCTCGGACTTCCAACGGAGGTGCAAAAGAAAAGGCAAACCTGTCGAAAGGCAGCGGCGCAAAGTCACGGGCCTAAGCTGGGCGGAAACACCCAGGATGGCCGCCGGACCGCCTCATGCGCTCATCAAGGTTCTGAAAAAGACGGACTAATTGAGAGCGGACATGAAACACTTTTCAACAATTACCAAGACCTACATCCTGCTGACCATCGCCGCCGGGCTGGGGCTTTTCGCCTGGCAGCTGGTCCGCATGGAAGCAGCGGGAGCAGCTTTATGGATATTGGCGGCGTTGGGTGCGGCCACCCAGACGTTCAAGGTGGTGGGGCCAACGGAGCAGTCGAGCTACAACGTCAGCTGGCTGGTCTACGGCTTCACTTTTGCGCTATTGGGAGCGCCTGAAGCGGTGGTGGTGATCGTGGCGGCGCACCTGGCGGAATGGCTGCGCTACCGCTACCCGTGGTACATCCAGCTGTTCAACTTGTCGAGCTATGTGGTGATCGCCACGGCGGCGGGACTGGTTTACAGGCTGGCGGACCCGACCGGGGCGCTGCTCTCGCTGGGGGGCGCGCTGGGGGGGCTGCTGGCGACGCTGGTATTCACCCTGCTCAACCACCTGCTGGTGGGGCTGGTGGTCATGCTGGCCAGGGGGCAGAGCTTCGCCGAGTCGGGGGTCTTTGAGGGCCTGTCGCTGGTGATGGACATGACGATTTTCGGCGCCGGGATCGCCTCGGCGCTGCTGTGGCTGGTCAACCCGGCGGCGGTGCTGTTCAACCTGCTGCCGCTGTACCTGTTTTACAAAGCCCTGCGGGTCCCCAGGCTGGAACGCCAGGTCGCCGAGTTGGAAGCCGCGCTGGCGATGCAGCAGCCTGCGGCAGGGGACTGACAATGGACGCAATAAGAATGGATTTTGAAAAAAATGCAATTGTGATGAAAAAATTATTGAAGCGTTTTCCGATTTTGATTTTCCTGGCGCTGCTGCTGGGGGCGTTCGGCCAGGGGGCCGCTCCGGCCGAGGGTGCCCGGCTCCAACCAGCGCTGGCCGAGATGGCGTCCGAATCGCCCGAGGAGTCCGTGCGGGTGATGGTCGGGGCGCGCGGCGAGCGGGCGGAGCTTGCCGGGCTGGTGGAAAGCCTGGGCGGCCGGGTGGTAAAAGACCTGCACATCCTCAACGCCCTGGCGGCTGAGATGCCCGCCGGCGCGGCGGCAGACCTGGCGCAGCATGCCAGCGTCACCTGGCTGTCGCTGGACGGCCCGGTGGTCAGCACCGGCAAAGGCGGCAACGGCGGCGGAGGGAGTGGCGGGGGCGGTGGGGGCACATCCACCACCACCGAGACGCTGCGCGATGATTTCAACACCGTTTCCTATGTCAACAATGACGGCAGCATGCCCTGGAGCACCGGCTGGATTGAAACCGGGGATTATAACGGCCCCAGCGGTGGGAACGTCACAGTTGAAGTGGACATCATCTGTCCTGTCTTGTTGAACAGGTGTGTGGAGTTCGACGGGGATACCGGGCTGAACAGCACCCTGGAGCGGGAGATGGACCTGAGCGGAGTGACTTCGGCCACACTGACTTTCGATTACAAGCTCGACCACAGCAGTGCCGAATACACCCTCGATGTATCCAGTGATGGGGGCGCTGCATGGACCACCCTGCGGACGTACTCGAACGCCATCAACAGCAGCGATAGCGTCGACCTGACGCCGTATGCCAGTGCCAGCACGCGGATCCGCTTCCGGCTGTCCGGCCCGGAGGAAGACGCTCATTTAGGTATCGATAATATTCTGGTCACTTACCAGACGACCAGCTCGGGCGGCGGGTCCTCGCTGCCGCCCAACTTCTACCTGGACACCCTGGACGTTCGTGATGTATGGGATATGGGGTACACCGGCGCCGGGATCGGCGTGGCGGTGATCGACAGTGGGGTGAGCCAGGACCATGATTTCAGCAACTTTGGGGCGCGCTTGTCTTTCAACCCCAATTCGAACACAGTCAACGACGTCTTCGGTCACGGTACGCACGTGGCCGGGATCATCGCCGGGGACGGTGTCAATTCGAGCGGCTTTTACCAGGGGGTGGCGCCGGATGCGAACCTGATCAGTCTGAAGATCAGCGACGAGACCGGCATGGCATACGAGTCGGACACGGTCGATGCCATGCAGTGGGTGCTGGACAACAAAGACACTTTCAACATCCGGGTGGTGAATCTCTCGATCCAGTCTGGAACGGAGGTGTCTTACCACCTGAGTCCGATGGCGGCGGCGGCCGAGATCCTGTGGTTCAACGGTGTGGTGGTGGTGGCGGCCACCGGCAACTGGGACGGCGGGCCGGTTTACCCGCTCAACGCCCCGCCGGCGAACGACCCCTTTGTTATCACCGTGGGAGCCACGGATGAGAAAGGTACCGCAAGGCGCAACGACGACTCCTGGATGACCTCCTCGGCAGTCGGGGTCACGCAAGACGGCTTCGCCAAGCCGGAGATCATGGCGCCGGGCAAGGACATCATCAGTGTGCTTTCCAACCACTCCCCCTGGGCCAGCCAGCACCCGGACCGGGTCGTCAATGTCGGGAACTCGGCCCAGTACTTCCGCATCAGCGGGACGTCGATGGCGACGCCGATGGTCTCGGGGGCGGTGGCGCTGCTCTTGCAGGCGGAGCCGAACCTGACGCCCGACCAGGTCAAGTACCGGGTGACCAACGCCACCTACTGGGTCAGCGGGATGCCGTATTTGAACATCGAGAAGATGCTGACCACCTCCACGACGGGCAGCGCAAACACAGGCATTCAGGCCAGCCAGCTGCTGTGGACGGGAAATGACCCGGTCACCTGGAACAGCGTGAACTGGAACTCGGTGAACTGGAACAGTGTGAACTGGAATTCGGTCAACTGGAACAGTGTCAACTGGAACTCCGTCAACTGGAATTCGCTGGATTGGACGGAGTAGCGGGAGTCAAGCATGAAAAACGTTGCATGGGCGATCGCAAAACAAATTTGCCCGGCTGATTGGATGGCAGATTTGGAAGCAGGAACGAACACCGGAGTCCCGGGCGCAGGGCATTCTATAGGTAACAGTACAGGGAAGACATGAAAAATCTATCCATTTTTGCCAAGATTTATATTTTTGGAATTATTTTGTTGGGCGGAAGCCTGGCGATCTATGAGTTCATCGGAACCACCTTCCAAGACCCGGCGCTGGTGCTGGTGGTTGCCGTGCTGGCCAGCCTGGCCCAGGTCTACAAGGTAGAAGGCTCTACGGACAAGACCAGCTACAACGTGGCCTGGATCGCCTACGGCTTTTCCATCGTGCTCTTCAACCCGAGCGAAGCGCTGTTCGTCATCATCTTTGCGCACGTGGTCGAATGGCTCCGTCACAGATACCCCTGGTATATCCAGGCCTTCAACATCGCCACCTTCATCCTGGCCAGCGAGCTGGCCTTCACGGTTGCGCTGGAGATGAACCTGGACCTGACCGAGTTCAATACGCTGGCCGTGTTCGGTGTGGTCGCCAGCCTGGCGGTGTTCACATTTGTGAACCACCTGCTGGTTGGCGTGGTGATCTACTTCGCCAGAAAACAGAACTTCAAAGAATCGGGCGTTTTCGGCTTCCTGACCCTGATGATCGACTTTACCGTGATCGGGCTGGGCGCAGCGGCCGCGTTCCTGTGGATGATCACCCCGCTGGCTGCGGCCTTCGCTTTGATCCCGATTTACATGATCTACACCACGCTGCGCATGCCGAGCCTCGAGCGGCAGACTGAGATCGATCCGAAAACCGAACTGTACAACCCTAAATTTATGGAAGATGCATTTCAAAAAGAGCTCAACCGGGCGCGCAAGTTCGACCGCCCGCTGACATTTGTCATGGCCGATCTGGACCACCTGCACAATATTAACAACACTTACGGTCACATGGCCGGGGATATCGTACTGATCGGCATCGCTAAGATCTTCAAGGAGCATTTCGGCGGCTACGATATCGTCGCCCGTTTCGGCGGCGAAGAGTTCGCCATCATCATGCCCGAGACCACCCCAGAAGAGGCCTATCCACGTGTCGAGCAGGTGCGCAAAGCGATCCAAGAGACCCAATTCGAGGTCTCTACCAGCGTGACCCCCATCCAGGCGACCATGAGCTTCGGCATCAGCTGGCGCACGGAGCAGTTCCAGTCCCCTGAGGAGATCATCCATAATGCGGACCTGGCGCTGTATCACGCCAAGAATGAAGGCCGCAATCGCACGGCCCTGCACTCGGAGGAAGGCCTGCAGGAGTTCTTCGGTCTTGGCCAGGCGCAGGTCAGCAGCAGAGAGGTTTCCTCCACGCCCAAAATTGAGAAAATTCGCACCGCGACCGGCAAGCGCCCTGGGACATACCAAACAGAAAGCCCCGGAAAGGAGAAGGCGAAATCCAAGGCCCCTGCAAGCAACGCCTCTACGGCGCAATATACCGGCATCCTGAATTGGTTCATCATTTTTACCGGGCTGCTCTCCATCGCACTGACCGCTTTTGTCATGGAGCCGCCAAATCAAATTGACTGGTTTGGGCTTTCTTTGTTCGCCCTGTGCGTGGTGTTGGCCGAGGTCCTGGCGCTGGATATCTATTCCAGGGATGCTTCTGTCTCCACCTCCGCGGCACCCTTCATCGGTGCCGTGCTCCTTTTCGGTCCTTGGG
>JBFKII010000239.1:0-6607 GCA_041632295.1 Anaerolineales bacterium
CGCCGCCTAACCTGAAAGCGGCAGGATCCGTATATTGGTTATAGACAACCGCCGGCCAAAAACCGTATAATCCGCGCGCCAGATCCCTTTTTCCCCGCGTTTGAAATTCACATCGCTTACCTTTTCTCCAGTGGGGTGCCCCTCGTTCCCATCCCATCCTATCGGTATTTGTTTTCTGGAGGAAACATGACCGCACTGCCCTCTGCCTTTCGCAATGCCCCCCGTATCATCGTTGTTGCCATATTGCTTGCACTGGCATATGCCCTGGTCGCCTATGCCCAGGACGGCGAGCCGGGCGAGCCCAACCCTTCGGCCCCTGATGCTCCCCCTGTCGGAGAGACGGAGCCGGAGGCCGCCTATGTGCTGCCGGCCCCAGGCGAGCCCGGCCAGATGCCGGACAAAGTGGCACCGTACCAGGAGCTCGAGCCTCCGGCTGCCCCCAGCAGCCCGGGGGGAGCCACCTTTTACAAATTTTACTCCGCCAACACCTTCGTTCCCTATGACGACGACATGACGTTTGTTTATTTCGGCGCCGGCTGCCTGTACCGAACCGCCGGCAGCCAGTTTGCCGAGATCAACGTCCAGCTGCCCCAGGGAGCGATTGTGGACTTTCTGCGCATCTACTATTACGACAATGACGCCATTAATAACGCCTCCGCCTACCTGTTCCAATTCAATGGCCTGGGCGGTTTTACCAATCTCGGTGGCGCAAGCTCGAGCGGCACGCCCGGCCAGAGCTTTACTCTCAGCCCCCCCATCAACCATGTCGTCGACAATGCCACCGGCGCGCTGGCCATCCGCCTGGATTATGGCGGCGGTACGAACTCAAATTTGCGTATCTGCGGCGTGCGCCTGCAATACCAATTTGCCCTGCCGACCCTGAGTTTGCCCATTATGCTCAACCAGACGAACCCTTAGATCGCGCACCTATATACGCGTCCTGTGAGGGTTGGATCGCCTGTCGTCTCTCCATGGTAAGAAGCGTAAAATCGCCCGCCGCTGGCCATGCACAGGCGGCGGGCAAAACGGGGTCGGATTCGTACCTTGGTGAAATTCGGGATGTAATCAAACCTGGTTTTTGGCTGACCGGACGCTCAACATCCCCCGGAAAGAGCCGCCCAACTGGTAGAAGCGGATGCGGAGGTGCTGAAGCCCCCTGGATTCGTTTTATCGGGGCAGATACAAATTTTGGTGAATATTGGATGGTCCGGGTTATTTACCTAACCCTGCGAGCCTGTCCTTTATCAATTGAATATTGGGATGTTCATCAGGCAGGTTTTTTTCAAAGATTTCCAGGGCTTGTTCGTAGGCCGCTTTGGCTTCTTGAATGTCGCCTTGCAATTCGGACACTCTGCCCAGGCTGTTGAATACCACGCCAACACTAGGATGTTTTTTCCCGTAGTGCTTTTCAAAAATGTTGAGGGCGCGTTCAAAGGACGCCCTGGCAGAAAGAAAGTTGCCCTGCGCTGTCAGTACCAGGCCTAGATTGTGGACGTCGGTTGCGACATCCGGATGATCGAAACCAAATTCGGCTTCATCGATGGCGATGGCGCGTTCAAAGGCCGATATGGCCGCAGAATAGTCGCCCAGTTCATTGAGCACCAGGCCCATGTTGTTCGAAACGATGGCGACTCGGGGGTGGTCGTGTCCGAATATCTCTTCCTCAATCGATAAGGCCCGTTCGAATGCGGCTTTTGCCCCCGGATAATCGCCCTGTTTTCTCAATACCTCACCCAGATTGTTGATGCGTATCGCAACCTCACCATGGCGGGGTCCATAAACAACTTCATCAAAGGTGAGGGCGCACTCATAAGCCGTTTTTGCGTTTTCATAGTCCCCAACCATGTCCTGGTAATATCCAAGTTCGTTATAAAGCTTGCCGGTCAATGCATGGCGATTGGCCTCAGCAAGTGGTGCTGCGATTGCGAGATGTTCCGGGAGGGTGCTGTAGGCATTTGGCAGCCCAGTCTGGCCGGCATTATTGGCTGCAGTTTGAATTCCTTCCGCAGCTGCTTGCAGTCCGGTGGACTCCATCTCCCGATCAAGGCACCGGGCATATTCGGCCAAAAGGGGATGGATTAATGGTTGTCCTCTTTCACCCTTTCGAAGAAAACCAAAAGCATAAAGTTCATTGAGCGCCAGGCCCACTTCTTCCGGTTTTTCTTTTAACTCAAGCCCAATCTCGAACACCGCCGGAGGAATTTGCAAGTTCGGTGCGCAGAAGCCGCATGCCAAGAAAATCAGCCGGGCGTTTTGGTTTTTTATTTCGTCCCATCCCAGGGAAAAGGTTGCCAACAGGCTGGTCTCATGCCTGGTGGCGAGGTTTTCTGCCCTTTCTTTCAGGGACTTGTGGCTGATAGCCCCCTTGCCCTGACGGAGCTGTTGGACGTACCTGGAGACTTTTAAGGTTTCGGCGGCTTCCAGATAATTGCCCGCGATATCGATAGCCAGGGGTAGGTAGCCAAGAGTTTTCGCCAACGCTTCCAATTCGGGATCAGGGGTGTTTTCGAGCCTGGGCGCCAGCCGGTGCAGGAGCTCCAGGCTCTCCTGTGGCGAGAGCATTTCCAGGCCAAAGGTTTCCATCCCCAGCGCCGCCGGCCAGTTGGCTTTTCTCGATGTTACCAACACCCTGCTGCCCTGGAGTCGGGGCAGCCATTTTTGCAGGATCTCCGTGTCTACCACATTGTCGAAAATGATCAGTCGGGGTGACGCCTTCTGCCATTCTGTGAGGGTAAGCATGGCTTGAGCAGCCACCTCATCCGGCCAGGGCTGAACCCCCATCGCCAGGCCACAAGCAGCGATTTCCATTTCAACGTTGGCCGAAGCCTGCACCCAATGCACGCCTTTGAAGAAGCGTCCATATCGGTAAGCGAATTCGACCGCCAGCTGGGTCTTGCCCACACCCCCCATCCCGGTGGCGGCCCGGGTGACGCCCAGCTGGCTGGGATTTCGGTCCGGCAGTAATGCATCCGCCAGGGCGAGCAGCGCATCCCGGCGGCCGGTAAATACAAAATTTCGAATGAAAGGGATTCGCGAACCGGAAGGCAGCGGGCCGGGTTCCGGCAGAACCCCCTGCTCGATTTTTTCTTTTCCCCGGGGAGCGAATTCCGCTCCTTTCATTTTGCTCAGTGTCACAAGCAGCTTTTTAGCCGCGACCTCCAATTCCCCCATGCCGTTCAGCAGCAACCCATGTTTCAGGCGGAGTCCATACGGAACAGTTTGTGCCGCTTCTTTATCCAGGTAAATAGGGACGACCCGGTGGCTACCGGGATTCTCCCTGGCCAATTGGATGGCAGCCGCGATTTCCTCGCGCTGGTAGTATGCACTTTCGATTTTGGAGGAAACGATTATTACGGAGATTAATGACTCTTGCTGTGCTTTTGAGAGTTCTAAATCCCAGTCGTCCCCCAAAATGAGCCGCTTGCTGTCCAAAAAAACTTCAGCATGTGGATCGAGGAATCCGAATAGCAATTCCGCTGCTTCAGTGTCGGGGCCGGCATGGGCAATGAAAAAATCCCATTTCATAAGAAGAACTATACTGGAAATTTATGGCAATTTCAATTTTGGCAATATTAAGTGGTGTGTGAATACTCATTATTTTGCCCAAATCACAAATCGCAAAAATCGAAAAAGGGCTGAAATTCACCAGCCCTTTTTAGTGCTCACTAAACAGCCTGAAATTATTTAAAATCCGCGGCCAGACCATCCCCCCATGCCGCCTTCCATCTTTCATTATCCTGCAGGCTTATCGCTTCAGGCTTCTTTTTCCAGCTCTTCCAGCCGCTTCTTAGCGCGCTTGGCGGTCTGGTAGTATTCCCAGGCGTGCAGGTACTTGCCGTTCCGCGCCGCGGCCCGCCCCAACCGCCGCATGCGGGTGATGCGGTCGCGCAGGGTCAGCCATTCCTCGAAGTCGAGGCCGGGGGTGTGGTGGGTGGTGGTCATCTCAACAATCTCCAATTAATGCGTTCGTCCGTGCAGTCAATAATGTACGGAATTGCGGAATATAAATTGATAACGAATGATACTATCCACTTATTACCAAAAAACGCCAGATTGGCCCGCAAACACCCATTTTCCACCACCCTGCCCGGCTTGAACCTCCGCCCGCGGTTAGAAGTAGATACAGTGGGGCTGCAGCCCAGGCCCAAATTTTCAGCCCGGCACTGGAGCAAACGCTGCCCGAGAAACATAATATTTCCAGGCAGTATGTTTCAATAAATTCGGATAGAAATTCTGCCAGGGCAGCCAGACAAAGGAGATCTCATCGCACATTCCTGGTTGGCAGCAACGTCGTAAACCGGTCCGGGGTTTCCCGGGCAATTTCGGAACGCCTGGCTGATGTGCAATCGCGCCGCATGCCAGAGAGTCACCCCCCTGGCGCCTGTGCGGCCCGGCATTTTAGGCCGGGCATTCAATCCCCGCAGCCTGGATTCTCCGGTATGATTCGGGCCACACACTATAAAATGCCCACCGGCCAGCGAGTCCTTCACACCGCACCCGGGGATGTCATCCACACGATTCCTCCATCATGACCTCGTCAAAAAAGCGCCAGATCATCACAACTCTGACCTTCGCCGGCCTGCTGCTGGCGCTCCTGGCCGCAAGCGTGGGCTCCCTCCAGCTGCAGGCGGGCGTGAATTTTGTCCTGCAGCCCGGCGAAGAAGAGCAGGTGCTGCCGCCGGATGGGGACCTGATGGCCTCCGGGTATCGCCTGCTCCAGCGCCTCCTGGTGCTCGTCTTGATCGTCTTTGCTGTCAACCTGCTGATCAACCTCTTCGATCGGGAGGGCGGCAAACAGCTGCTCAGGCAGCTCCTCCTGATCGCCCTGGTGTTTTTTGCTGTGGTCTGGTTCGCCGAGAACCAGCCCTACCAGCAGCTCGAAGTCGAAACCGTCGAACAGGCGCCCGCCCCGGAAACCCCCGAGGACGAACCGGAAACGTTCGAGACGACGCCCGTGTCGTTCACGCCGGAAGAGCGGCCCTGGCTCTTCCCCGCCCTGCTTGTCGGACTGGCGCTCTTCACCGCGCTGCTCGCCTTCCTGGTGCTGAGCATGTTCCGCAACCGCCCGGCCGCTCCCCCGCAAATGCCCTTCGACCAGCTGGCCGCAACCGCCCAGCAGGCGCTCGAGGAGATCCAAGAGGCCAGGGAGGAGTTCGCCAACGTGATTTACCGCTGCTACTTCGAGATGGCCCAGGCGGTGAAAACGAAATCCGGCCTGATCCGCTCCCAGGAGATGACCCCGCACGAGTTCGGCGCCTTGCTCCTGAAAAAAGGCTTCCCCTCCCGGCCCGTCATGGAGCTCACCACCCTGTTTGAACGCGCCCGCTACGGCGGGCAGCGGGAATGGGACCAGGAACGGCAAACTGCCGTCCGCAGCCTGGCTGAAGTGGTCGAGTACTGCCGGGGGCGTTCGTGAACGGGGACGGCAGCAGGTGGCCCGGCTGGCAGCTGGGGCTGATCGCAGCGGTGTTCATCATCATGCTGATCCTGGGCCTGCTCTTCCAGGACTGGCTGAGAGAGACCCTGCTGGTGCCGGTCCAATACGCGCTCTGGGTGGTGGCCCTGGCGTTTCGAAGCTTCGACCAACACACTATCTGGCTGATGACACTGGGCCTCGCCCTGGCCTTGAGCCTGATCTACGCCATTCGCATCGGCAGGCACCCCGTCAACCGGTCGCAGGCGGACGGCTCCAACCGGCATCGCAGGCGCGGCCGGGTCCATTTTTGGGGCCGGCAGATCCACCAGGTCCGGAACTCGAAATACACCCGGCGCTACCGCTACCACGAGCTGACCCAGCTGGTCATCAAGACGCTGATGCTGAAAGAGAATATGGACCGTAAAAATATATTTGAGCGCATCCGCAACAGGGAGCTAAATATGCCCCCGGAGGTGCGCGCCATCATGGCCTCCGAACAGACCTACCGCCCGCCCATCGCCCGGGTGGGTTGGCTCCAGCGATGGCGGGGGCAGTGGCCGGCTCCTGGCCAGCCTCAGGGGTTCTCATCCCAGGCGCCGGACCACAGGCTGGAGCGGTTGGCGGCTTATCTGGAATCATTGACGGAGGAAACCAATGGCTTCTGAATCCAACCGAATGGTTTCGTTTTCCCAGGGGGTCATTCAGGAAGTGGAAAAAGCGGTGGTCGGCAAGCGGCAGGTCCTGGAAAAGATCATGGCTGCCCTCCTGACCTCCAACGGCCACATCCTGCTGGAAGACTACCCCGGCCTGGCCAAGACCCTTATCGCCACCAGTTTTGCCACCGCGCTGGGCATGACCTTCAAGCGCATCCAGTTCACCCCCGACCTGCTGCCTGGCGATATCACCGGCGGCTACATTTACGACCGCGCCGAGGGCAAGTTCGTCCTGCGTAAGGGCTCGATTTTTGCCAACATCGTCCTGGCCGACGAGATCAACCGCGCTTCCCCCAAAACGCAGTCCGCCCTGCTCGAGGCCATGCAGGAGCAGCAAGTCAGCCTGGAAGGGGAGACCCTGCCGCTGCCCGACCCCTACATCGCCATCGCCACCCAGAACCCGATCGAGTACGAAGGGACCTTTCCTCTGCCGGAAGCGCAGCTGGACCGCTTCATGATCAAGCTCTCGCTGGGCTAC
>JBFKII010000240.1:0-6567 GCA_041632295.1 Anaerolineales bacterium
GACGAAGCGCTGGGGATTGACCAGGTTGGCGGCGTTGCCGATGGCGATCCCCAAAGCGCGCGCCCCTCGCAGCAGGATCCTTCGGGCGTTCGTATCTCCCTCCTCGGCCAACCGGGCTACGTCCTCCCCTGTGGCGCCATCAGGCTCGGACGGGGACGCGGGGACGTCAGGCCCCAGTTCCATTAATTCTCGCCCCATGTACGGCCCGGAAGCCAGGCGTTCCAGGCAGCCTCGTTTCCCGCACAGGCAGCGCGGCCCGGCCGGGTCCACCACCATGTGGCCGATCTCGCCGGCCAGGCTATCGCCCCCCCGCCATGGCGATCCGTTCAGGATCCACCCGCCCCCCACGCCGGTGCTGACCGTGATGTACAGCAATGAATCGCATCCCACCCCGGCACCGAGGCGGTGCTCGCCGACTGCAGCGGCGTTGGCATCATTATCAACGACCGCCGGCAGCTTGTGCATGTTTTCAAGATATGCCCGCAGGGGGAAATCTTCCCAGCCTGGAACGTGATGAGAAAGGAGCACGGTCCCGGTATCGAAATCCACCGGCCCGCCGAAGCTGACCCCGACCGCCCGGACTTCAAACTGCTGCAACAGCGGTTCTGCCAGCCGTCCGATGATGTCCAGGTCTTCTTTCCTGCTGCCCAGCGGGGAGGAAAAGTCCCGCTCCAACGCCAGCCAGCCCTTCCCTTGTGCCCGCGCCACCCCCGCGGTCAGCTTGGTGCCCCCAAAATCCAGTGCAAGGATCAGACCTTCCACGCCCGGAAGTCTTTCAAGATCGACCCGCCGATGAATTCGCGCAGCAGCGAGTTGTCCGGAACAAGTTCGCCATCAATCGGCGTGAACCACTCAAGAAGTGCCAGCAGGCGTTTGGCCTCTACGTGCTCAGGGGTTCCAAACGGCACCTGCCGCAGCAGCGGCTCGGCAAAGGGCTTCAGCGCACCAAGTTCGTACACCAGGGCGGAGTTGAATATCTCGTCGGCATGCTCCTGGTAAGGGAAAATGTTGCGTTTTTCCCCGCGCGTGACAGATTCCCAGCGCCCGATCGTGTCCTGGGCGCTGTATCCGCGGTCGCGCGCATCGCGCACTGTGCGCCGGATCAGACGCGTGTCGGTGGTCGACACCCGGTTGTGGCGGTCCAGGTTGAGCTGGGTCAGCGCGGAGATGTAGATGCGAAAGGTCTGGCTGGTGGGAAAGTCCGGCAGCAGGTTGGGGTTCAGCCCGTGGATGCCCTCGATGATGATGATCTGCCCCGGATTGAGCCGGACCGTCTCGCCAGATTCCGAACGCCCGCTGATGAAATTGAAATGCGGCAGCTGCACGGATTTCAATTCGATCAGTTCGTGCAGGTTGTGCGCCATGCGCTCCAGGTCGAGTGCAAACAAGGACTCGAAATCGAAGTTGCCCTTCTCGTCGCGCGGGGTCCGCTCGCGATCGACGAAATAGTTGTCCATCTCGAGGGAGTAGGGGGAAATGCCGCGCGAGAGCAGCTGAACGGTGAGGCGGCGCGATGTTGTGGTTTTTCCGGAGGAGGACGGTCCGGAAATCAACACGATTTTGACCTGTTCCCGCCGGGTGGCGATCCGGTCGGCGATGGCGGAAATGCGCTGCTCGTGCAGGGCTTCGGAGACCAGGATGATCTCGCGGATGCGGCCAGCCTGCACGGTGTCGTTGAGCGTGCCCACGCTGACGATCCCCAGCTTCTCGAGCAGGTCGCCGTAGCGGCGAAAGGCAATCAGCATTTTGGGGTAGTCGGGCGGCGGGGAAAGTTCAGTCGGAGAGCCGCGTCGTGGGAAGCGCAAAGTGAACCCGCCATTGACCAGCTCGAGGGCGAACCATTTCACATAGCCGGTCGAAGGCAGCATATAGCCGTGGTGGTAATCGCGATGGTCGGCGATGCTGTACAGGATCAGGTAATCCTTCTTGCGGTGGGTCAGCAGGCGGACCTTGTCGTTCAGGCCGCGCTGTTCGAAATAAGCCACCGCTTCGTCGATCGGCACCTGGCTTTTCTCCAGAGGCAGGTCCTGGTCGACCAACTCGCGCATATGGGCTTCCACCTGCTGCAGGTGTTCGATGGTCAAGGGATTGACCCCAGACACCTGGCAAAAATAGCCACCCGCGGCAACGGAGTGGTCGATGGTCAGGAGGGCACCGGGAAACAGATCTTCGAACGCGACTTCGAGGAGAAATGTGAGCGTGCGTCGGTAGATGCGCATGCCGTCCTCATCCGCCATGGTGACCGGCTTGATAGCCGAATCCTTGCTCAGGCAGTAGGTCAGCTCGCGCAGCTGGCCTTCGACCAGCGCGCCGACCACGGGGGCACGCTCCTGGTCGAGGATCTTGAGGAAATCGCCCACCGGCGCACCGCGCGGGCCTTCCAGGGTGCGTCCGTCGGCCAGCCGCACTTCGATCGTCTTGCGTGGGGAAACAAATTTGAACTCGCTCATTAAGGCCCCCTATTTTATCACCGCCGGATAGAGAATTCAGGCTGCCGTGGCCATCCCCGCAAACCTTGCGATTACGCTGGACTTCGGGGCCGGGGATAACAAGGGGCGGCCTTGATTTCGACAGGCTCAATCGGTGGCCGCCTTCTTTCCACCTGTCGTGCTGAAGGTAGCCGCCAGGCGGGAAACCCCTGTTTCCTGCCTTGCTCGATTCCGCCGCCAGCCGGCCGGAAAATCTTCCTCGCCGTTTACAGCATCTTTACACCCTCCTGATTTCCCGGCAACCGCGGCACCCTAAAATGGAACGCAATCCTGAAACTGAGCAAGCGAAGCCTACATGGACAAATCTTCCCGCCGTGACTTTCTACGCCTCTCTGGCTTCGGCGCCGCCCTGGCCGCCCTGGCCGCATGCCGGACGCTGGCTCCACCTGGCGCACCCCCAGAATCGGTTGCCACAACCCCCAGGCCAGGGGTAACACCTGTGCTCGACCCCACCCCTAACCCCTCCCCGATGGCTGATCCGACCATGCCTCCCGAGTTGCTCTCGGACGAAAGCTGGCACATCTTCCAGACCCTGAAACGGATCACCTTCGGCCCGACGGAGGATGAATTGGCACGGGCCCATGAAATCGGCCTGGAGGCTTTCATCGAAGAGCAGCTGGACCCCGAGTCGATCGACGATTCCCACATGGACCCGCTTCTTACCGAGTTCCCCACCCTGGCGATGTCTCCCCAGGAACTGGCCGAGATCGAACCGCCGGGCACACCGGTAGTGGAGCTGGTCGGCGCCACCCTGCTGCGGGCGCTGCACTCCCGGCGCCAACTGCACGAGTTGATGGTCGATTTCTGGACAAACCATTTCAACATCTATATCGCCGGCAACCCTGAGCGGATCCTCAAAACCCAGGACGACCGGGAGGTGATCCGGCCGCACGCCCTGGGAAATTTCTACGACCTGCTCAGCGCCTCGGCCCATAGCCCGGCCATGCTGACCTACCTCGACCAGGCCAGCTCCAACCAGCAGGCACCCAATGAAAACTACGCCCGCGAGCTGCTCGAGCTGCACACCATGGGGGTCGACGGTGGCTACACGCAGCTGGACGTCGAGGAAGCCGCCCGCATCCTGACCGGATGGACCGTGGGCGGGTTCCGCCAGGGAGGCGAAGCCGGCCAGTTCCTTTTCGCCGATCGCATGCACGACGCTGGCGAGAAAACCGTGCTGGGCGAACGCTTCCCGGCCGGCGGGGGCGAAGATGAAGGCCAGCGGCTGCTCCAGATCCTGGCCGAACACCCGTCCACAGCCCACTACCTCGCTGAAAAGCTCGCCCGCCGCTTCGTGGCCGATAGGCCGCCCGAAACGCTGGTCGAGGCCGCGGCCCAGACCTTCGGCCAGAGCCAGGGCGATCTGAAGGCCGTGATGCGCACCATCCTGTTCTCGCCCGAATTCCAGGCCTCGCTGGGGCAGAAATTCAGCCGTCCGTTCGAGTACCTAGTCGCCGCCCTGCGCACGACCGGCGCGCAGCCTGTGCAGGGACGCCTGTACGGCGAGTTCCTGCGTCAGATGGGCCAGCCGCTCTTCCAATGGCCCACACCCGACGGATACCCCGATGAAGCCGACGCCTGGCAGTCCACCGGCGGCATGCTGGCCCGCTGGAACTATGCCCTGCTGGTGGCTTTCGGCGGGCGGCGCGGCCAGGGAGGCGTTGATTGGGCCGGTCTGGCCGGGGATTCGGGTGATTCGGAAAGCCTCAGCCGGGGCCTGTGGCAGCGCCTGATCCCAGATCCGCTGACCGATCCCGTCCACCAGGTGCTGCTGGACTTTGCACAGGAGTTGCCCCAGGAGCTGGTCGCACCCGGACTGGGCGCCCTGATCCTGGCCTCGCCGTATTTCCAATACCGCTGACAGGAGTTGTAATGGTTCGAATCACAACTTCCACACCGATCCAGAATGGCGCGCCCAATCCTGAGCGGACACCAACTGCAGCGAGCGGACAGTCGATTCATTTTTCGACTTTTATCGCCAAGTCCCCGAGATCAAAAGGCGCAGAGGAATCATTTCAGCGCCTTTGCGTCTCTGCGCCTCCAGCGTTCGATATTTATCGCGGCAAGAAATATTCGCCGCCTTCTGCCCGGTTTTTTACCAAAAACGGCTTTATCCAATTTGACCCAAGGAGATCTCCATGCCATCCATGACCCGCCGTGACTTTCTCAAACTGGCCTCCGGTTCGCTGGCGGCCTGGACCGTCGCCCCGCCGACCCCCTCCCTGCTCCCGCGCCTGGCTTTCGTCGATTCTGAGAGCGGCCCGGCCGGAGACGTTTTGGTGGTGGTCTTCCAGCGCGGCGGCCTGGACGGCCTCAACGCCGTCGTGCCCTTCGGGGAGGCGGCCTATTTCCAGAGCCGGCCCACCCTGGCGGTCGCCGAGCCTTCCGGATCGGACCCCGACAAAGGCATCGACCTGGACGGCTTTTTCGGCCTGCACCCCGCGCTGGCTCCGCTAAAAGGCCCCTGGGAGGCAGGCGACCTGGCGATCGCCCACGCCGTCGGCTCGCCTGATCCCACCCATTCCCACTTCGACGCCATGGACTTCATGGAGCGCGGCACCCCGGGAGAGAAACAGATCCCGACCGGCTGGCTGGCGCGCCACCTGCAAAGCGCCGCCTGGGAGAACGACTCCCCCCTGCGTGCGGTCGGCTTCGGCAGCATGCTGCAGAGCTCGCTGCGCGGCCCGGTGCCGGCGACGGCACTCAAATCGATCGCCGATTTTCACCTGGGCGGGCGCAGCGACGTGCGCGAGCTGGAGGTCTTCCAGGCCTCGTTGGCCGGCATGTACGCCCTGGACCCGGCCCTCAACCCCGCCGCCGACTTGACCATGCGCACGGCCGACACCCTGGGCCGCATCATCGCCGAAGCCTACACCCCTGCCGGCGGCGCGCAGTATCCGGACACGGAGTTCGGCCGCTCACTGCAGCAGGTCGCCCAGTTGATCAAGGCCGGGGTGGGCCTGGAAATCGCGGCGGTAGACATCGGCGGATGGGACACGCACGCCGCGCAGGGCGGTCTGGAGGGGGCCATGCCCGCCCTGTTGGCGGAGTTTGCCGCCGGCCTGGGGGCTTTCTACACGGACCTGGGGGTGTTGATGGCAAGGATCACCGTGGTCAGCATGTCGGAGTTCGGCCGCAGGCTGGCCGAGAACGGCAGCCAGGGCACCGATCATGGCCACGGGGGCGTGATGTTCGCCCTGGGCGGCGGGATCAACGGCGGAAAGGTGTACACAGACTGGCCCGGCCTGGCGCCCGAGCAGCTTTACGGCCCCGGAGACCTGTCGATCACCACCGATTTTCGCGACGTCCTGGGGGAGATCGTCCAGCAGCGGCTGAAAAACCCGGAAATAGAAACGGTCTTCCCCGGTTATGTGGACTGGAAGTTTCGAGGCCTGGCGGGATAAGCCCAAACAGCATACTTAGCACTGCCATTCCTTGACATTTAATTTCTAAAGGGTGTTATGCAGGTTCCGGGAGCCCTCACCACGCCAGCCACTTGCGCGGCCGGATGGCAACCAGCAGGTCGTAATCCGCATCGTCGAGGATGTCCCAGGCGTATTTGTCTTGGAAAATTGTTGCGACCACCTCCGGCCAGGGGGTTTCAACCACCTCAGCTTGCCCCTCACCGATCAGCGGTTTGACCCCATCCTCAAGCGAAAAAGCCACCCCCGGATTTGATGCCAGGTTGCGCGCCTTGACGCTGTTCGACGAGATGCAGATGTAAACCCGTCCCTCTAAAAATGCAAACCAGACCGGGGTCAGGTGCGGCCGCCCATCCGGCCTGGCCGTCGCCACCCACAGGTTGCGCTCCTCCCCCAGCCGCTGTTCGAGGTCCTCGTTCATCGCCATAGGGCAATTATAAAAGAACCTTCGTACTCCCTATGAACCGAAGTGCGCAGATGTTTGGATTGAAACATTTCAAATATTTGATGTAATCCAGATGAAGGCCTAAAGCACTGGAACGTAGATCTCCAATTCAATAAATCACAGCACACCGCGGGCTAGACCCTTCCGCTTACTCCCGCTCGGCTGGCGCAACGCAGTTCCGCCCCTCGGGGTTCTCCCGGTCGGAATGACA
>JBFKII010000241.1:0-6558 GCA_041632295.1 Anaerolineales bacterium
AGCTGATCGACGAAATGCCGGGCTGGCCAAACGCCCGCGCTATTGGCGGGGCGATCGGAGTGGTCGCACACACTGCCTATCACCTCGGGGAAATCCGCCAAGCCTTGTGCACGTTGAAGCCCTAGCACCATCGGTCCAATCTCCGAAGGCCAACCACGGAAACCTGGATCCCCCTGTCGGTTTTGATCCCTCCGGATGCTGTCGAACTCTATTTTTTCGTCCGTGAAATTCAGCTTGAAAAACCCATTCCGGAGTGAGGTGAATTGAAAATCGCTTACGTATTTCCAACCCCGCGCGCCGCCAGCTAAAAGCTCGGGCATGATCCTTCCCCAGCTCGAAGCAGTCACCCATGTTGCGAAGGTGGTCGGCAAGTTTTTCTTTGACGACAACCCCTTTGTTCTTCGCGAGGGTGACCCGGTCGGCGAGCGGCTCTCGCGAGTCGATCCGCAGAACGGCATGCTGATGATGATGTGCGATATGTGCGCGCTCGAGCGCAACCTGGCACGGGGCGAGCCCAAATGGTGCGAGCCGACGGCCAGGGCCGGACCGAGCCCGGCGTGGTGCATCCTGCCGGCACTGTCGCCGGTGTCCAGGTCGGTTGTTTCCCGGACCTGGACACCGCGCTGGCAGGCAACCCGACGGATCAGGTCATCACGCTCTAAACTCTGCCAGCCCCGCACGTGCACTCTGAGCACATCGTGGATTTGAAATGCCGCCCGAAACAGCGGCATTTTTTGATCGCTGAAGGAAGTTGTATAATGGAATACCCGCTTATCATTATGCCTGTCCGCGCTTATCCGCATTTCAATACCTGCCAGGGAGGGACCCATCCCGCCAGCCTGCGCTGTTGGTGAGGGCAGCCCTGCCCCGGCAGACCGGGAGATTGTGCAGATTGACAAGGAGAGAGCGATGACTGCGTGGCGTCTTTTCCGTTGGGCAGGCTTGGCAGGAGTGATCAGCGGGCTCCTGGCGATCGGGACGGATTTTCTTTTCTGGGTTTCTTTTCGCGACCAGCCCACCCGGGTTTCTGCGGCTTCCGGGTCCTGGTCGCTGCTGTTGTTGATCAGCTTCGTCGCGGCCTTTCTGGGCCTTCTGGCCCTATTTGGCCTGTACGCCCGCCAGGTCCGGGAAAGCGGCGGTTTTGGGCTGATGGCTTTTTTGGTGGCAGCCATCGGACTGGTCCTGAATATGGGTTTCTTGTGGTCCGGGCTTTTCCTGGTCCCCGCCCTGACAGAAGCGGCACCGGATTTCCTGGACGCGACCGATTCCGGTCCCCAGGGAGGCGTGGCGGTGGGATTTATCAGCACCGCAGTGGTCTTCGCCCTGGGCTGGACGCTGATCGCGATCGTTACCCTGCGGACCCGTCTGTTCCCTGCTGCTCCCGCCTGGCTGCTGATCGCCGGCGCGGTCTTCAGCCTGGTCGCCGCGATAGCCGGCTTTCCCTTTGGAGCCACGCTGTTCGGCCTGGCGCTTGCCTGGCTGGGCTGGCTCCTATGGCGTGATAATCTGGACGGCAACCACCTAGCGGAAGCGTGAAACGGGCCGCATACACTGAGCCGGTCCACGCAGATAGATATCCGGCTGCTGTAAATTCCAACTGGTCTTCACACGGTAAATTGCTGCGGCCGACACAATAGCCGTCGTGAAGGAGACTCTAGTCGTTCGCCGTGCCCGTCATGCCGAGATTGGCTCGATCGCTTCCATACTGAGGCGCGCATTTCAGGAATTCCGGCCGCTGTACACGCCTGAAGCCTATGCCTTGACCACCCCGGACTCAAAAGCGATCGAACAACGCTGGCTCGAAGGGCCGGTCTGGGTGGCGATGCTGGCAGGCAAACTGGTAGGCACGGTCGCTGCCGTCCCGAACAAAGGCTCGCTTTACATCCGCAGCATGGCGGTCTTGCCGCAGGCTCGAGGAAAAGGGATCGGCCGCCTCTTGCTGGCGGAAGTCGAACGAGAAGCGATCGAACGCGGATACCGGCGCATGCTCCTGAGCACGACCCCTTTCCTGCATGCCGCCATCCGGTTGTACGAGCAGTTCGGCTTTCAGAAGACCCTGGAGGGTCCTCATGACCTGGCCGGAACCCCGCTGATCGGCATGGAAAAGCGGCTGGCCGATTCGGCCGCCGGTTAATCCATGAGATCGGGGCTTTACGAAAAAAGCCACCCGTGAGATGATCCGGTCCGTACGATGAAACACGTGCTTCAACAGGCGATGCCCTGAAAGGAGAGCTGAAATCATCAACGCAACGGATGCTTTGACAAGCCTGCAACGCGGAAACCAGCGCTTTGTAACCGGCGTGCCTGCCGGCGAAACCCGCATGCTTCAAAAAGAACGCGCCGAACTGGTCCAAGGGCAGGCGCCCTTCGCGGCCGTGTTGGGCTGCTCCGATTCGCGCGTGCCCGTCGAGCTGGTCTTCGACCAGGGTCTGGGTGACCTGTTCGTCGTGCGCGTGGCCGGCAATATCGCCACCCCGACCCAGATCGGAAGCCTGGAATTCGCGGCAGAAAAATTCGGCACCCGCCTGGTCGTCGTCATGGGCCACACCGGCTGCGGCGCGGTGCAGGAAACGCTGGCGCTGTGGAACCAGAGCGGGGCGGATGCCGGGGAAAACCTCGGATCTATCGTCGAGTCCATCCGCCCTTCGGTTGAGGCGCTGCTGGCGGAAACCGCCCAAAAGGACCCCGGCCGACTGATGGAAGAGGCGGTGCGCGCCAACGTGAGGGCCGCAGTCGCCCGAATCAAAACCGCTTCCCCGAGCCTGGCCCACCTCGCCCGCACTGACGGGCTGCGGATCGCCGGCGCGGTCTACTCGCTCGAGACCGGACGGGTCGAGTTTTTAGATGAATGACCCCGAGCTTCCGGATTGATCCATGATCTGTGATTTCAAATCAGGAGCAGGAACCGATGAAACAACTCATCACCACCCTTGGTCCCATTTCGGCCGGTGACCTCGGATTGATTCTGCCGCACGAGCATATCTTCGTCGACCTGCGCACCTGGGAGAGTCCGGGCTATGCGCAGGCGGACGCCGGGGACGTGATCCGGCTGATGGCCCCTGAAATCGAACGGGCCCAGGCCGCCGGGGTGACGGCCATCGTCGAATGCAGCACGGTGGGGGTCGGGCGCCGGGCGGATATCGACCGCGCCGTCTCCGTGGCCACAGGGTTGCCGCTGATCGTCCCTACCGGTGTCTACCGAGAACCGTGGATACCGGACTGGATCCACGACGCGCCGGAGGACGAGCTGGCAGCCTGGATGCTGGCAGAACTGCTGGGGGAGATCGAGGCGAGCGGGGTGCAGGCTGGCTGGGTCAAGCTCAGCGCCGGGGACGAAGGCCTCACCCGGACCGAAAGCAAGGTCCTGCGGGCTGCAGCCCGCGCCAGCCGCGAGACCGGCGCCGTGATCGGCAGCCACACCATCCGCGGGCGGGTGGTGCGCAAGCAGTTGGACATCATCGAAGCGGCCGGATACCGACCCGAGCGCTTCATCTGGATCCACACCCAGGCCGAGCCGGATTTCGACCTGCACCTGGAAATCGGCCGCCGCGGCGCCTGGCTGGAATACGACTCCATCGGCAGTGAGGATCCCGGACATGACGCCATTCTGATCGAATGCATTCTGGGCCTTCTGGAAGCCGGCCTGGGCGACCAGCTGCTGCTCAGCCACGACCGCGGCTGGTACGATCCGGCCCAGCCCGGCGGCGGAACCCCCAAGCCGTACACTTACCTTTCCGAAACTTTTTTGCCCAAATTGAGGGCTGCTGGCGTGGACGAAGAGACCATCAACCGGCTCACCCGCGAAAACCCTTTTCGAGCCTTCGCCCGCTGATTTGGATGTACCGCCGCCTGGAAATCATCCACCCCGAGCTGCGTTATTACTACCACGGCGAATGGCACCAGGAGCCGGCCGCCAAGCTCGGGATCCTGGGGGCGGCAGACTTCTCCTGGACCGAAACCCTGCGCGGCCCGGACCGGGACATTCCGGCCAACACCCGTTTCTTTTTTACGGAAAAAGGCTGGAAGGAGGTCGGGCGGCACGTGGTGGCGGCATGCAAACGCCAGGGCCAGGAAGTGCGGGTCGTTGCGGTAAAAGAGGACTCGTTGAACGTGGTCTGGGGGGATGAGTACGAGGTCGCCGCCCAGCCCAAAACGCCGCGCTCTCGAAAAAAGAAATGGTATTACTAGCCATGGCCGGGCTGTATCATCTCGTCCCGGACAACCTGTCCGGAGGGATCCTCTATCCCCAGAATGAGCTCAAAGACCGCATCCCGCGCCTTTACACCGCCTACCGGCGGAAATACGAGGGGCGGGAAACCCTACTCGAGCGGCGGATCCCGTTTTTGGAATGCATCTGGAATGATGTGCTGCATCTGTCACCCGTCCATCCGGCCCGGATCAGAAAAGCCCTGGTTCAGGCTGGTTTCAACACGCAGCCGCAGAAATGGTTTGAAAACCCCGTCGCCCAGGCCGGCTTCAACCCGGATAAAAGCGTGATTTACCTGCACCCGGGCAGAGAAAAGGCGACTTTTCGATTTCAAAGGCCGATTTCGAACGGTTTGACCAGGCCAAGCTCGCCGGGATAACCGAGGTTCCGAAAGCCACACGCAAGTATTTCCAGATGGCCAGCGCAAAAGGGGAGCGACATTTCCTGTTCAACTTCATCCCGCATATCCTGTCAAAAGGGAACTTGCCGATCTCAATCCTGGGGTGATCACAGCATGACCTTACAAAATTACGAAAATCCCTGGTGGGCGCTGATCTACGACCAGATGGTGCACCAGGATTTGCAAGAAGATCTGGACCGCCATTTACGATTTTATCGCGGCCAGCTGGGAAAAGCTTCAGGCCCAATCCTGGAATGTGCCTGCGGTACCGGCCTTTTCCTGCTGCCCCTGCTGGCGGATGGTTTCGACATGTTCGGCTTCGATATTTCCGCCCCGATGCTGGACCGCTTGCAGGAAAAAGCGAAATCACTGGGCCGGCCGGATATCGAGCAGCGCATTTCCCAGCAATCTTTCGAATCCTTCCGCTACGAGGGCTTTTTTGAGGCCGTTCTGATCCCCACCAACTCTTTCTTGATGCTGACCACCCAGGAAGCCCAGATCCGGACCCTGCGCAACATTGCAGCCCACCTGGCACCTGGAGGCCGGCTGTTGCTCGACCTGCGCCTGGCCGGTCCCCACGGGCAGGCCAGCGGCTCCGGCGAAGGCGCTGGCAGCTGGCATACCTGGACCCATCCGGAAACCGGCAGGCCGATCCGCCAGCGCATGGTCGGGCGGGTAGATTTTGATAACCAGCTGGTCGTGGACGAGTGCAGCATTGAATACGATAGCCAAACGGTGACATTTCCGATGTCGGGTCGCTGGATCTTTAAACAGGAGTTCCAGCTGCTCTTGCGACTCGCGGGTTTCAGACATTGGGAATCTTTCGGCTCACCCGAATGCACGCCTCTAAAAGTCGGGCTCGAGGATGTACACAGCTACTGGGTGGTGCACAAGGCTTGAGCAGTTTTGGCATTTCACCTGGCAATTCACGCCTCGCCCACTCCACCGAATTGGAGGAGAATATGGCCGCCAAATCGTTGGCCCAGAAAATGAGACTCAAAAGCTGCATGCGATCGGTTGTGCTGAACGCCCCACAGGGTTATCTTGAAACGCTGAATCCCCTGCCCGAGGGTGTTCGGCTCGAACCAGCCTGGAAGGAAATTAATACTGGGTTTAGGTCTTTGCCGCGGACCCGGCGGAACTGGCCCACCAGTTTCCGGGGGCTGTCAAAGCGCTCAAACCGGCCGGCCTGTAATGGATCTCCTCCCCCAAGGGCAGCTCTAAGCTCCAGACCGACCTGACCCGCGACCAGGGCTGGGATACCTTTCAAAACGAGGACTTGAAATGGGCCAATCTGATTTCGGAGGACGATACCTGGTCGGCCCTCTGTCTCCGTCTCTACAAAGATGGGGAAAAGAGGCAACCGCCGTGGCGCTAAATCTGTCCGGTTTTCGCATCCCCAATGCGGGCTGCGCCGCACGGCTTGTCCAGCCATCATAAACAGTTCATTACCCTTCTCCGATTTTCCAGGGGACTTGCAGAAGCGCCTCGAAAAAAAATCAGACCCCGGTACACGCGACTGGTGGCAGGGTTACGTGAAAAACAGCGCGCCGTTTCTTGGAGTCAAAATGGCCGAGATTCGCAAAGCCGTTCACGCCTGGCATCAAAGCCATATGTTGGGAAGTCTCCCTTCAGAACAGGAAATCGGTCTGGCACTGGCCTTGATAACGGGACGCTATACCGAGGAAAAATTCGCCGGTATCCTGTATCTCCAGGAAATCCTCTTGCCGGCTGGAATTTTGTCCTGCCAGCGCCTTTTGGAACCTTTCGCCGACCTGTTTTTGCAGGAATATATTTACGATTGGAACGTATGCGACTGGTTCTGTATCAAGGTGCTCGGTCCGTTGATCGACAGGGACGGCCCGACCTGTGCCGCTGCCATCTCAGAATGGCAGCGCTCCCCCAATCTCTGGCAGGCGCGCGCCGCCCTGGTCGCCTTTGTGCCGCTGGC
>JBFKII010000242.1:0-6554 GCA_041632295.1 Anaerolineales bacterium
ACTGCCATGTAACCGGTTATTGAATAAGCAACCGTAGCCGGAACCCGCCTCAGGCTTCCAGGCGGAACGCGGCGGTTTCCAGTTCGGACAATGGCCAGTTGGGCAGAATATCGAAATTCAGGCCGTCCCGCTGGCCGGCCTGAAAACGGTAGTGCCCTGCAGCGGCGATCATGGCGGCGTTGTCGGTGCACAGGGCCAGCGGGGGAATGAAAACCGGTATCTCGGCGGCCGACTCAAATGCCTGGCGCAGCGGCTTGTTTGCGGAGACCCCCCCAGCGACTACGATGCTGCGGGCTTCCCGTTCCTGGGCGGCGCGCAGGGTCTTGGTCACCAAAACATCGATTACCGCCTCCTGGAAACCGGCAGCAATGTCGGACACCGGAATCCCGCCGGGCGCTTCCTGCAGGCTCTGGACCTGCCGCAGGACGGCTGTTTTCAGGCCGCTGAAGGAGAAATCCAGGCTGCCCTCCAGCCAGGCACGCGGGAAATCAAACCGCTGCGGGTTCCCATCCTCGGCGGCTTTCTGGATCCTCGGCCCGCCGGGATAGCCCAGATCCAACAGCCGAGCGGTTTTGTCGAACGCCTCGCCGGCGGCGTCATCGAGCGTTGACCCCAGGCTCTCGTAAACCAGGTGGTCTTTCATCAAGACCAGCTCTGTATGACCGCCGGAAACGACCAGGGCGACGAGGGGGAATTGCGGTTCCCGGTCATATCCCGCCAGCCAGGCGGCGTAGATATGCCCCTCCAGGTGGTTGACCCCAATCAGGGGCAGCCCGCTTGCCAGGGCGAGCCCTTTGGCCAGGTTGACACCGACCACGAGGGAACCGGGCAGGCCGGGCCCGCGGGTGACCGCCAGCGCGTCTATGCCGGCCAGCGTCATCCCCGCGCCGTCCAGGGCGTCCTGCACGACGGCCTGGATGGTCTTGATATGCTGGCGGGAGGCCATTTCCGGGAAGACCCCGCCGTACCTGGCGTGCAAGTCGGCCTGGGAAGCGACAACCGTGCTGCAGATTTCCCGGCCATCGCGCACCACTGCTGCGGCAGTTTCGTCGCAGGAAGTTTCGATTGCGAGAATTAAAACCTGATCAGACATGGAAGATCGAATGGCTAACTGGATGCTACCGGGATGACCAGGTCCAGGGGGTACTCAGCCAGAATCTCGATACCGCCATCGGGCCGCACCACGACGGTGTCCTCCAGACGGCAGCCCATTTCTTGCTCGGGATAATACAGGCCGGGCTCGACGGTCATCACCGCGCCGGGGTAAAGGACATCCCGCTCGGAGGCAAATTCCTTGCCGCGAAACCAGGGGGCTTCATGGATGTTCAGCCCGAGTCCATGCCCCAGGGAGTGCACGAAGCCGGTCAGGGTGTTGGAATCCTGGCGGCTGGTGGCGTGACCCTGGGCTTCGAACAGGTCGCAGGCACGCTCATGGTAGGCCGAAGTGGGGGTGTTGGCCTGCAACTCAGAAAGCAGCGTGTCATATGTTGTGCGGACATCGTCGTAAAGCGCCTCGACCGTCTCGGAGGCGTAGCCCAGGCACCAGGTGCGGGTGAAATCGTAGTGGTAGCCTCCCCCCGGTTCGGTGGGAAAAATATCGAAGACGATCGTTTTTCCAAGCAGGAGGGGGGCATCCGAATTTCCCGTGCTGTGCGGCACCCCGGCGTCATGTCCCTGAGCGAAAATCGTGCCGTGCGGGTTCTCCGCCCCGTGGTCCAGCAGCCAGCGGTTGATGTTGCGCTTGACCATGCCTATCGTGATAGAGTTGCCGTCTGCGTCCACCAGTTGGCCGTTCCTGGCGCGCTGGCGGCTGAGGTAATCAGCCACCTGGGCGACCACTTCGGTTGTGATCCGTCCCATCTTGCGGATGCGCTCGATCTCCTCCTCGTCTTTGGTCGCCATGGCTTGTAAGAGAACGGAATTTCCGGGCGGTTCGCCGATCAGCTTGATCTCCGGCATCAACTCTTGGAGGTTCAAAAACACGCCGAATTTTTCATTGATCTCGGTCCGTCCGTACAGGGCCACCCTCCCGGCGGTGAGGCCCATCTCCTCCAGCATCGCCCGGTAGCGCATGGCGCCGGCCAGCTGGCGATCTCCGCCAGCCTTTTGAAGATATTCCTTGTAAGGGTAGGCGCCCTGGTTTTTGACCGCCAGCCCCGTTGCTGCTGCTTCATCCCGTTCCATCGGGAAATAAAACAGGACCGGTTCCCCGCCGGCAGGTTTGATCAGGTCCGCATGGGTCAGGTGGCCGCCGCCGGTCATGTAAAACATGGGCGGGTTGTGCTGTGCGGGCCCGGTGATCAGCATTGCGTCGATGTCGTTTTCTGCCATCAAGCGGTCCAGGTCGGATTTCATGAGCACTCCAGGAGTTCGGTTTATAGGAGTTCGGCAGCAGTGTGCGCCAGTGCGTCCAGCACGGCCCGGTCCTGTTCCGGAAAGATCGTGCGCGGATCCAGCAGCAGGCGCCCCTCGGCGGCGCGGGCGACGATCGGCGGGTCGGAATTCCGCAAGGCGGACAGCCAGCGGTTTGTGGAAGAGACCTCCAACCCCAACAGGGTGGTGGGCAGGGTCTGGCCGGGCAGGCTGCCGCCGCCGACGGTCGATTCGCCCTCAACCAGGGCGGTTTGGCCCTCAAGCGGCGTATTTTCCAGGGAACGGGCCCAGCTCTCCACACGGGCCTGCAACCCGGCCCGGTCGGCGGCGATCATCCGCCAGACCGGGATCTTTTCCAGCGCTTCGTCCCGGGCGTAATGGAGCAGCGTGGCCGACAGGCCGGCATAGGTGGACTTGTCCGCCCGCAGCGCGCGGGCGAGGGGGTTTTTCTTCAGCCGGGCCACCAGGTGGGCGCGGCCGGCGATGATCCCGGCCTGGGGCCCTCCGAGCAGCTTATCGCCGGAGAAGGTGACCAGGTCGACCCCGTCCTGCAGGGATTCCTGGACGGTCGGTTCGTGTGCCAGGCCGAATCGGGCGGTATCCAGGAAGGTTCCCGATCCCAGGTCCTCGACGTAGGGCAGGCCGTGCTCTGCGGACAGGGCGGCCAGGGCGGCGCGGTCGGGCTCGGCGGTGAACCCGACCAGCTGGAAATTGGAGCGGTGGGCGCTGAGCACCAGCGCGATCGGCATGTCGGCAATCGCCTGCGCATAGTCCTGCAAGTGGACCCGGTTAGTGGCCCCGATCTCGACCAGCAGCGCTCCGGACTGCTTCATGATATCGGGAATGCGAAAGCCGCCGCCGATCTCGATCAGCTGGGTGCGGGAGATCAGCACGCGCCGCCGGTTGGCCAGGGCCCGCAGCACCAGCAGGACCGCCGCGGCATTGTTGTTGACGACCAGAGCGGCCTCGGCGCCGGTGATCCGCCGGATCAGGTCTTCGGCATGGGTGTAGCGGCTGCCCCGAGACCCCCTGGCCAGGTCGAACTCCAGGTTAGAGTACCCTTCGGTCACGGCGCGCATGGCTTCCACTGCGGCGCCGGACAGCGGAGCGCGGCCGAGATTGGTGTGGATGATCACGCCGGTGGCATTGATCACCGGTTGCAGGGTGGGTGCGGTCCAAATTTTCAGCCGGGCTGCGGCCTGTTCCAGAAGTGTGTTTTCGCCTGGCAGGGAGACGGACGGATCGAAATCCTCCCGGGTTTTCTCGAGCACCAGGCGGATGGCGTCCGTGGTCATCGGGCGCCCGTAAGTGTCCAGCAAATCCCCGGCCTGCTGGAGCAGGCGGTCTACGGAAGGCAGGTCGCGCAGGCTGGTCATACCGGGGCTCAACCGCGCCACTGGCCGCGCTCCCGCAGGCGCAGCAGCCATTCGATGGCGATCAGACCGACGGCCAGCATGGTGGCCACCGCAGGGGTCAGCACGCGCCCGATCTGGAGCCAGGCCAGGGCAGCGCCGTAAAACCCGACCCACATCGATTGCCTCAGGATCACCTTTTGGGTGGCGGGAACCCGGCTGGGAAAGCGAATATGCAGGTAGGCAGTGACGGGCAGCATGCTGCCGGACAGGGCCAGAAACCAGCATAGGAAAAACAGCCAGCGCGGCCCGACCGTCGGCGGGACTGTGAGCACCAGCCAGATAACCCCGGTCCAGCCGAGTCCGGCCATCAGGATGGCGGTGGGGATAAACTTGATCACCGGGGGCGAGTTCGAGGCAGCAGACACGCCGGGATTCTATCATGCAGCCGGCGAGCCCGGCCAGACGCCCGATTTTACAGGATGCTTACAACATAGCTAGAAAGCAGCTCCGCCCGGCATTACAATTTTTCCATGCAGGCGCGAAAATGGCTGCTTCTGGGAGGGCTGCTGCTGCTGGCCACCCCCGTGCTGGCGGGTGCCGGGGCCATTGAGCTCGAAAATCGAGATCCCTTCTGTGCCGCCTGCCACACCGAACCGGAGACCACTTTTGTGGCTCGCAGTGTGGATGAACCGGTCGATCTGGCCTCCGTCCATGCTGCCGCGCCGGAGACAGTGCGCTGTATCGATTGCCACAGCGGGCAGGGGTTCGGGGGCAGGCTGGGATCTCTTCAGCAGGGGGCTCTTGATCTTGCCGTTTTCCTGCAGGGCGGCTACGATCAACCCTCCGTGACGGAAAACCCGGTCGGGGACGGCGGCTGCGTAAAATGCCATTTTCCCGCCAAAACGACCAACCCTCCTGCGGAGGAAGCAGAGATTCTGAACCGTTCTCATTATCACCTGGAAGCCTATCTCGACGCCTGGCGCCATCGCCGGCGCAATCCGGCGGGCACCTGCGCGGTCTGCCATGCGGCGCATTGGCAGGGTGGCCTGGCCGCCACCGGATTCCGCAACAACATATGGATCCAGGCAGCCTGCGAGGACTGCCACAGCTCCCTGGCAGGCTGGGCCCCTCCGGAAGGTTAGCTGTGATAGGATATTTGGGAAAATGAACGCACGCAAGAAAACCCTGTTCGTAATCGGCATCTGGCTGGTCCTGCTAGCCCTGCTGGCGGGATGGCCGGCGCCGGCGTCCGCCGTTGTGGTCGATCCCTTGCCGCCGGGCAACCTGATCGCCAACCCCTGGTTCCACGAACCGGGGAACCTCGACTTAAAGGGAAATTCCGGCTGGGTGGACGTGACGGGCAACTGGAGCTATAGCCAGAAGGTGTCCAATCCTGGCCTGGTGGAATCCGGGACAGCGGCACGCCTCGCCGATACCCTTTCGGCAGAGGTCAAAGGGCAGGTGGTCAGCCACGGCGGGGAGGTCGGCACCATCTATACGGTCGTTTCCGCAGACCCATCCGCACGGCTGCTGAAATTCAAAACGCACTACGTCAGCCTGAACATCGTCCGTGCGGAAGCGAATGTTTACAGCGGACCGACCGAAGAAGGCCCCTGGACCCAGGTATGGACCCCCTTCCTGCTCACCCCGGAAAATGAAACGCGATTGTACTGGCAGGAAATGGAAATGATACAGACCAGCCTGGACAGCGGCCATCCGTTTTACAAGATCGAATTTAGCGCTGAATACCAGGCCAATTTCAGTTGGGGTTTCAAATTTACGGGGGTCTACTTCAGTGTGGAGTCCCAACCACAGGCAGCGAACAGGTCCGCCTTCTACACCGGACCGCTGACACCGGGGGGGCGGCAGCCTTTCAACGGCTATGTCGGTTTCAGGTAGTGCCTGTACGCCCTTCAGGGCGTGCCTTCGAAAACCACCACCGTCGTAATCCCCGTATCCGGTTCCGGGGCGATCGTGACGGTCAGTTCGTCCCCTGCGCTGTTGCGATAAAGAATGGTGCCTTCCACTTCGTTGATGGCGGCATCATACGGCAGCCAACCAAGCGGCTCCAAGGCTTCCCGGTAAAAATCGTCGACTGCATCCAGGCTGAGGCGAGTGGTGAAGGTCAGAAATCCGGGCAGCCTGGTCACGCCTTCTGAATCCGGTGGGAAAGGCACCTCCGACCCCGAACCGTTCAAGTCCGTACAGCCCGGCGGCAATTCGAAATCCTGCAGCAGTCCGAAACCTTTGTGTTCGAGGGCGTAATCAATCGTCCCGGTTTCACTTTCAGGGCCGGCAAGCAACCGGGCGGAACCACTGCCGGTGACTTGCAGGCGGATCGGGAAACCGCCCTCCTGCAGGATGGCCAGGGTCGCCTGTTCGACACTGGCGATCTCCAGCGCCGGCTGAGGCAGAAAGTTATCTTGCCGGAGACGATAAATGAATAACGCCGGTAACTGACCTGGGGGGGATCCGGCGATGAAATCTGCTTTGCCAGTCAGAAAATCTCCCGGGGCGAGGTAACGGCTGTAGGGCACCTGGAGCTCGTCTGGATCGGCCGTGACACAGCCGGTCAGTTCGCTGGAGATGTAGCGCACCGAGGCGATATCGACCAGACGGATGCTTTCTTCGCCCGGCAACACCCCCGCCCCGAAGGGCATGAAATGGATGGCTCTGCTCTCCCCGGCAGCCTGGTAAGCGGCTTCGGCCGTGATGCCCGCCGTGGAGCCCCCGGCGCGGTACTGCAAACTGAGCACAGTGCGAAAGGTATGCAGATCCGAAGGAAACGCGAATAATGCCGGGTCATCCAGGCTCAGGATTTTTAGG
>JBFKII010000243.1:0-6551 GCA_041632295.1 Anaerolineales bacterium
GGGCCTATCAAAGGGCCTGTCGAAACCCAGTTTTCCGCCGTTGCTTCGGCAAGCTCAGCACAGGTCTCGGTTTAGATACGGCCGCTTCGCGGCCTACTCAACCAGCGAAAGGCCCTTTTGTCAACGGACTTTGAGAACGCCTTGGCAGGGACTTGCCAGATTGAAATCGCGCCGGCAAAGCAGAGGCGCAGCTATAGGAGAACAGCCCGCAACGGTTCAGACCCTCATTTCCACGGAACTAGTCGTTAGTCGTCCTCTTTCTCATTATTTTCGAAACCCTCAGGCGTTTCTGCCGGATCAATGATTTCTTCCCCCGCTTCCCTCAGCAACGCCAGGCCACGCTCGGCCAACCCCACCTGGGGGAACAGCAGCGCCAGCAGCAGGATAGTCAGCAGCCAGGTGATCCCGAGGATGGCCCCAGGAGCTTGATCCATGATTCGCTCGGCTCTTTCTGTCAGATCGTCGGTAATGGACTGGTATTCTGCGATAACCTCACGTGCGCCTGCCAGCGAGGCGCTGATCTCTTCGGTAGTTTCCGTCACACGCGCCAGTTCTTTGCGCAATGTCTCCAGATTCGCCGAGGTATCGTCAAGGTTTGCACTGATGCTCTCCAGCGACGGGTTGATCGGGTTTAGGCTGTCGGAGATCTCTCCCAAGGCAACGTTGATCGGCACTTCGGGCTGGTAGGCCCCCAATCCGAGGAGCGGGATGCCCGCCATGGCTCTCAAAATGTCATCGATGAGCGCTGCGCTGGCCTGGGCCGAAGCCAAAGAGGTCTGAGTGGCGGCGATCGTGGCCGGCAGGTCGGTCCCTGTCAGTGCAATCAATGAATCCAGGACCTGGTTCGAATTCTCGATCGATATTGTCAATGTTTGCACCGATGACTCAAGCAGGGAAACGTCGTTCGATGTCGTCTCGATCAGGTCCTGGATCACGCCCAGGCCCTCCTCGGTTGCCTGCAGGGTCTCCAAGGTGACTTCCAAGGTGTCCGCAGCGATTATTACAGCCCCCGCCCGGGCCCGCCAGACCTGGACCAGGCCGAAAAGCACAAAAAGCGCCCCGGCACTCCCTGCGATCAAGAAAGCATAAGCCCAATATTTTTGTTTTTGCAATTTAGTCTCCTCTCCAGGGGAATTGTTCAATCCACGCCAGGCATTCCCGAGTCGAAACCGATCTGTCCATCCACCTTGGTCCGCAGCCCCGCGGTTTCCAGCAAAACCTCAGCAAGACTTGAAAGGAATCTTACTCCCAGAGGGAATTGTACTCAATCAACCGTTGGGAATTCTTGAAGACAGTTTACAAATGGTACCAGAACTGGTCATCAAAGATTAATCCTCGGAATGATCAGGCTGCTCGTATAATAGCCTTTCAGTTCAGATATGCTGGAGTAATGATGCCCATTTTATCTGCAAAAAATATCGTCAAAAGCTATACGATCGGAGACCGTAAACTGGATGTCCTGCAGGATGTATCGCTCGATATCCATTCCGGCGAGGTAGTCGCGATTGTCGGCAGCAGCGGCAGCGGTAAGACCACCCTGCTGGGCATGCTTTCCGGATTGGACCAGCCCACCTCCGGCCGGATCTTGATCGAATCCGAGGACATCACCGACAAAGGTGAGGACGATCTCGCCCCGGTGCGGAACCGGACGATAGGTTTCATCTTTCAGTCCTTCCACCTGGTCCCTTCGCTTACGGCGATCGAAAACGTCATGTTTCCGGCCGAAATTGGAAACGACCCGCAGGCACGCCGGAAGGCCGAACAGCTGCTCAGAAGAGTGGGCATCTGGGAGCGGGCGGATAACTACCCCCACCAGCTCTCTGGCGGCGAAAAACAGCGCGTGGCGATCTGCCGCGCGCTGATCAACGAACCGAAAATTATCTTTGCCGACGAGCCAACCGGCAACCTGGACTCTAAAAACAGCCGGGAAATCCTCGATCTGTTGTTTGAACTGCACCGCGAGAAGAAAACCACCCTTGTGCTTGTGACCCACAACATGGAGATCGCGGGCCTGGCTGACCGGACCATCCCTCTCCAGGATGGGCGGATCGGCGCAGAGACGGTTTGATGCATCTGCGCTTCATTTTTCGCCAGGTCACCTCCTCCCCCCGGCAGACCGGAGTTTTCGTCGCCTGCGTTGTCCTCTCGATCGTCACGCTGGTCTCCATCGGCGGGTTCGGGGAAAGCGTGAACCGCGCTCTCCTGAAGGACGCCCGCAGACTGCTGGCGGGAGACATCATCGTGCAGTCTCGCTTTCCTTTCGAGCCCGCGCTGGAGGATGCCCTGGAGGACCTCGCTACACAGCCGGGCATCTCGGTCGCCCGAACCTATGAATTCATCACCATTGTGGGAGACCCACGCGGGGATGAAACGCTCCTCAGCGAGTTGAAAGTGGTGGAACCCGGCTACCCGTTTTACGGCGAGGTCGCGCTGCAAAGCGGCGCGCCATTTTCGGAGGTTTTGCGTCCCGGCCGGGTGGCCGTCGGCCAGAATCTGCTCGACCGGATGGGGCTGGCCCTGGGCGATCGAATTCGAATCGGCGGGGAAACTTTCGAAATTGCCGACATCGTGCTCGGGGAGCCCGACCAGCCGGTAGACTTCTTCAGCCTGGGCCCGCGTATCTTTCTTTCTGCGAGCGACCTCGTGGCCACTGGCCTGATCCAGCAGGGCAGCCGTGTTTTTTACAAAGCTTTGATTCTGGTGTCGGATGATCGGGCCGTCGACGCTATTGCCGGCGAACTCGCCGAGGTCGCCGATCCGGTCCAGGTCGACGTGGATACTTTTCTAACCAACCAGTCCTCTCTCCAGCGCTTTTACGAAGATTTCCTGACCTTTCTGCGCTTGATCGGGATTTTTACGCTGATGCTGGCGGGATTAGGGATCCAGAGTTCCCTGACCGCGCTCATCCGCGAGCGGGAAGAGACCATCGCCATCATGCGGACCCTCGGGGCTACCGGCCGATTCGTGATCATCCAGTTTTACACCGTTGCGCACGCCCTCGGGGCTCTCGGCACATTGGTTGGGTTGGCGCTTGCAATCCTGCTGCAGCTGGTTTTTCCATTTTTATTCGGCCCTTTTCTGCCTCCCCAGGTGGAATTCGTCATCTCGCCCACGTCGATCGGGGAAGGCATCCTGCTGGGAATTTTCGTGGTGTCGGTGTTTACTTTTCTCCCGATAAACAGGCTTCGGGCGTTGAAACCACGCTACATTTTTCAAAAGCAATCCCCGGCTGCTTCGTTCGGAAAGGTCGAGAGCCTGGCGCAGGGGATGATTCTGGTTTTTCTCGCCGCGATGACATATCGCTATCTGCAAAATGCCGAGCGGACGGCATATTTTTCCGCCGGGATCGTGGTGCTGGTGCTGGTCGTCACCCTGTTGGGCCAGGGGGCGCTGAAATTCCTCCAACGACAGCGGCTGCGCCGGCTAGACACTCGCCAGGCCCTGCGAGGCCTGTTCCGGCCGAGGAACGCAACGCTGGCCATCATCGTCACCCTGAGCACATCCCTTTCGGTGCTGTTCACGATTTATTTGGTCCAACGAAACCTGGACGCCTCTTTCGTGCAAGCCTACCCGGCTGATGCGCCAAACGTTTTTCTCCTGGATATCCAACCGGACCAGCGCCAGGGGGTGAGGGAGTTCATCGGCGAAGCGGTCGAATTCACACCACTGGTCTCCGCCCGGATCCGTTCGATCAACGGGCAACCCATCCCGCCCGGAGAATCCAGCGAGGCGGGGTTCGACCGCGGCCGGGATCCGGACGCAGCGCCAAACTTGAACGATGTTTTTTCCCTGACCTACCGATCGGAGCTCAACGAGAACGAAACGCTGGTAACGGGCGATGCCCTGTTTCCCGGGGACGGGGCGGAAATTGCGCAGGTATCGGTACTCCAGTCATTGCTGGAGGCGCACCCATTTCAGATCGGCGATCAGATCGAATTCGATATCCAGGGGGTGCGCCTGATGGCGGAAGTCGCCAGCATCCGGGCTGCGGTGCGCGAAGCGGAGGGGTTCGCTCCGCTGTTTTCGTTCGTATTGCGCGAGCAGGACCTGCTCGCTGCGCCGCAGACGATCGTCACCGCAGTAAACGTGTCCCGAGAAAATGTGCCCCAATTTCAAAACGACCTGGTGCGGCGATATCCCAACATCACCGTCATCGATATCGGTGCCACGCTGGATACGCTGGCCGCGCTGGTGGCCGACATCACCACGATCATCCGCTTCTTCACGCTGTTCAGCCTGATCGCCGGTGTACTGATCATTATCAGCTCCGTTCTGGCGACCCGCTTTGCCCGCATCCAGGAAGCGGTCTATTTCAAAGTGCTGGGTGCCAGAAAGCGTTTTGTGCTGCGGGTCTTTGCCCTGGAAAATGTGTTTCTCGGGCTGCTCAGCGCCGCCCTCGCCCTGGTCCTTTCCCAGGCCGCGGCCGGAATCTTGATCACCCAATTTTTTGAGCTGGATTTCCGGCCGTTCATCGGTTCCAGCCTGCTGGTGATGGCAGGCACTGTGATATTGGTGACCACCGTCGGGCTGCTGGCATCTGTGTCGATTCTGCAGAAAAAGCCGATCACTTTCATGCGCGAACAAACTGTGGAGTAAATGCATGTACCGGGTACTGGTCTGGTTGTCCCTGTCCCTCGCAATCCTTTCGGCATGCCGGGCAGGTTCAGATCCGCCCCTCGCCCAACCGGCGGAAACACCGCCCCAATCGCCGGCGACCGAACTTACTCTCCTCGCGTTTGGGGACAGCCTGACCGCCGGCTTTGGCGTCGAGCCCGAAGAAAGCTACCCGGCCCTGTTGGAGGGCAAACTGCGGGCGGGTGGAGACCTTGTAGAAGTGATCAACGCAGGCATCAGCGGGGAAACCTCCTCAGCCGCACTATCCCGTGTGGACTGGATGCTGAAAACCGGGCCCGACATTGTGATCGTCGAAACCGGCGGCAATGACGCGCTGCGCGGGGTGGACCTGGAACTGACTGCAGCGAACATCGATCAGATCGTCGGGCGCTTTACCCAGGAGGGGGTTGTGGTGATCGTCGCCGGGATGCAGATCATCCAGAACCTGGGGCGGGATTACGCCGGGGATTTCGCCGCCATTTACCCGGCGGTTTCCGCCCGGCATGACGCCATTCTGATCCCGTTTTTTCTCGAGGGCGTCGCCGCCGACCCGGCATTGAACCAGGCGGATTTCATCCACCCGAACGCAGCCGGCTATCGCACGCTGGTGGACCACATCTACCCGTTTGTCTTGGAAGCTATCGAACAGGTTCGAAACCCCTGATACAGGCCGGAGATTTGATTTGCAACCGTGCCGGACGGGATTCTTATCCTGAGATCGAATAGAATACCGAAAGGCTGGAAAATCTCACCCCGGAATGGACCACGCCCGGTTGTACTGGGAACACAGGAACTTTGTTTCAAGGACGGCAAATATGGAAAAGCGCGCCGAGTTTAAGATTCACGAGCCTTACGGACTATCCCTCCGGTTCAGTGCAGATGGAAACACGCTGATCACCACGGGGATGGACAACCTGATCAAACTCTGGACGGTGGACGATTGGTCCCTGAAATCGACCTGGGAAGGCCACCAGAAAAGTGCGAATACGGTCGACCTCTCCGCGGATGGGCGCCTGCTGGCGAGCGGATCCTCCGACCAGACCGTCCGACTGTGGTCATTCCCCGAAGGCGCGACTTCCCAGACGTTTCAGTACCGCAAACAGACAGTCGCTGCAGTTGTCTTCACCCCGGATAGAGGCTGGATCCTTTCCGGCTGGTATGGGGGTTATGTGGCAGCCTGGTCCCTGGAGGACGGGTCGTTGGTCAAGGGCTTCAAGGCCAACGAGCGGCACGTAACCAGCCTGGCGATTTCCTCCGATGGCCGCATGCTGGCGACTTCAGGAATCGGGGAGCTGATCCGCCTGTGGCGCTTGCCATCATTTGAAAAAGCGGGGGAATTGCGCGGACATAAAGCTGCGGTTGGATCGCTGACCTTTTTGCGGGGAGATGCAGAGCTGGTTTCGATGGGATACGAGCGGGATGTGGTGTTTTGGGACCTGTCTGATTTGAAGGAAGCCCGCCGTTTTGGGATCGAAGGCACGGACCCGCGCGGGGTTATCATCTCGCCGGATGAGTCCATCACCGCCATTCCGATGCAAAACCAGGTGGAATTGCGCCGGACGGCGGATTGGACTCCGCTCCATGAGCTTCCGGTCAGCACGCGGGTGGTGAATGGCGCCGCCTTTTCCCCGGACGGCAAGACGCTGGTCGCCAGCGGCGGCGATGGTCTGCTGCGCGCATGGTCCAGCGATTGACGCTCCGCGGCCGGCTGCTTTATTGAGGGCCTTATATAAAATTTCCGGCCGTGGCTGCAGGCTAATTCACCAACAACCCGGCGTCAGGCCTTACGGGGACATCGAGCAAGTAATGATTCGCGAATTTCTTAATAAGCGCAGGTCCTGAGCATACCGGCTCACCCCAGAGCGTATTATACGCTGAGGGAATTGCAACCGGACCGCTGAGTTGGGCTTAGCCGGATCGAGCCGCGAGCATCTTCA
>JBFKII010000244.1:0-6551 GCA_041632295.1 Anaerolineales bacterium
CAGTAGCCCATATCGACTGCCGGGATGAAGGGGGTGCCATCGGACCACTTGACGCCCTGGCGGAAGTTCCAGGTCATGACGGTGCCGTCATCGGAAACTTCCCAGGAGGTCAGCAGGCCGGGCTCGTAGCCGGTGTAGTCGGCTTTCCAGCGCACAGGCGGATCGTAGACGATCATCTGGATGTTGCCCATCCCCTGCCACCAGGAGGTGTTGTGCCAGGTGCCGCCGTACTCGCCGATGCCGTCGACGCCAGCGATCACCGCGATATGCTCCTCCATCGGCAGGCGCTCGGCCACGGGCGGGAGATCACCGGCCGCAACCATCTCGGCCAGCATGGGGGCTTCGCCGTATTCGGAGACTTCTTCCAGGACCACGGGGGTCGAGGTCGCATCAACGGCCTGGATACCACCTCCGCCGGGTTCGTCGGTCTCCTCCATTTCTTCTGTTGCTTCGACTGCATCGGTGGCTTCGGCTTCCGGCGCTGCGGTCTGGCAGGCCGAAAGGATGAAGCTCGAAACGAGCAGCAAGCTGAGTAGGGCGAAAAGCCCAAAATACTTTTTCGTGTGTTTCATGAGCGTTCCTCTGAAATACGTTTGTTGAAAGGCGTTAAATTTGAAGGTTACGGTATGCGATTACTTTCGGGCGATTTCGACATCACCTCCTTTTTTGGGGTGGAATTGTGCGTATCCCGATCTGCGGGAAACGCTGTGGCGTGAAAAAGAATAACCCACTCGCTGATTGAAACGCTGGAGTGGGTTATTAACAAAGAGGGAAGGCAAGTTGGACGGGGCATTGCCCATCGAGGATGCCTGCCAGTAAGGGGTACACCAATGCACGACGCGCGGTCCGGAATTCCGGGGGCTGCCGGTGGCGTGCGGTCGTCGGGAGGCGTAGTTCAAGGTCACAGATTTTCTTGTTGTTCGTTTTGGTCAGGCCGGCGTTTCCAACGGGGCGGGTGCGGTTGTGTCGCGCTGCAGGAGTGTGATCTCAACGTTTTCACTGCAGGGTGGCTGGAGGGCACCTTCGAGCATATCGAGCAGCATCTGGGCCCCGGTTGTGCCTGAGTCGTACAGGCACTGGTCGATGGTGGTCAGGCTATAGTACCTCGAATCGCGAATATTGTCATAGCCAATCACAGAAAGCTGCTCCGGGACGCGGACGCCCAGTTCCTGGGCGGCGTCGAGCACACCGAAAGCTTGAGTATCGCTGGCCGCGAAGATCGCTGTTGGCGGCTGTTCGAGCTGGAACAGTTTTTTGGCCATCGCCTTGGCGTTGGTACGGCCGCGCAGGCCCTCGATCACGTATTCTGGGGTTTGGGGGATCTGGTTTTCTTTCAGTACCTGGCAGTAGCCCTGGTAGCGGTATTTCATGGCCGGGTGGAAAGGCGTATCCAGGAAATCACTGAGGAAGGCGATCCGCCTGTGCCCAAGCGACACCAGGTGCTGGACGGCGATCCGCCCGCCTTCGATATCGTCCGCCACCACGCAGCACAGGTCGGGGTGGGCGGAGTCGATCAGCACGGTCGGGATTCGGGAACGGGCGAATTGCTCCGCCTGCTCATCGTTCGGGGGCAGCGAGACGATCAGCATGCCATCCACCCGGGTCTTGCGGGGGAATTCGGTGAAATACGCATTGCGTTGGGCCGGGTTTTCGACCGTGAAGATGACAAGATCGTACTCGCTTCTGGCCAAGATATGCTGAACGCCGCGCAGGCGCTCGATGTAGGAGGGCAATGTGATGTAGGGGAGGATCAGGCCAATCGTCAATGTCCGGCCGATGGAAAGCTGCCGGGCGATCGGGTTGGGCGTGTAATCCAACGCCTTGATGGTGGCCCGAACCTTCCCGCGTGTCTCCTCGCTCACTCCGGGAAAATCGTTGAGAACCCGTGAAACCGTCGCGATGCTGACGTTGGCATGTTTGGCGACATCGCGGATGGTCGTGGATTGGGTCTCTTTCATTCCTGGAAAAGCTTCATGTAACCGGTTACATCAAGGTTAACACAAATTTAACAGCATGTCAAGAAATTCTCCGCCTGGCCGGCGGCTTTCTGGATTTTGGCCTGGAAATGAGCCGATCGCGGGCAGGCGCCTGCGTTTTGAGAGCGGCCTTGCCGCCGGATCCTTCGGTCAGCTGCGCCTTCTTTCTTCATTGTCATGCTCGAGGCTGCGAAGCAGCCGAAGCATCTCCGGCGGCGCAGGCGACGGACCCCCCAGGCCGCCAGATCCTTTGGCCGGCTTCGCCTCTCTCAGGATAACCAGAGCGGAAGACCCCCCAACCCTCAGCCCTGCCAGAGCCGGAAATCGTCAAAGCGGATGGCTGTCCCTTTGGGGTGGGCCACCGGGTAGACCATGCGGTTGATGTAGCCAATGGCGTGGATCCCCACCCGCAGCCCCGCCCCGGTGGAAAGCTCACAGCCGCCCACCGAATACCATTCCTCTCCGTCCGGGCTGCAGGCCGCCGCCAGCCAGTGGCCGCGCCTCTCCAGGCGCAGGAAAGCCTTTTTGCTTCGCATGGAGCCGCGCCCGAACACCAGGTCGTGGTTGTTCATGAAGCCCCGCAGCGTGATCTCGTCGGCGCCGCGGCCGCCGCTCTCAAGGCAGAACCAGTATTTTTCGCTCAGCCAGACCAGCAGCCCGCCGATTCCCGGGCGGCTCTTCGAAACCGGCTGGCAGACGGTTTGCACCGTAAAATCTCCATGAAGCATTTCCTGCCGCAGCAGCCGGGGGGCGCTGTGGTTGATCAGGTGCAGGTTGCGCTCATTGGCCGCCTGGATGGCCAGGCTCCGGCCGATCGTGTGCTTGCAGTCTTCATAGGGATCGGTCCAAAGCCATCCGTGTTCCAGCGAACTGGTAAATGATTCCTGGTGGATCAGATCCGCCTCCGGGTCGTGGACCTCGGTGGCGCTCAGGTACCACTGCTTGAGGGTGGCGTGGTGGATTTCGGGATGCTCGAGATGAAAACCATCCATCAGGCTCCGGAATTCCTGTGGGTCATCGAAGCAAAGTTCCAGACCGCTCAGGATTTCGCTTGCCAGGTAGGGGTTGCGAACGATGATCCCGGCCACATTGGTCAGCGCCTCCGTGTAGACCGACAGGGCTTCTTCGCGCATCCCCTGCGCCAGGTAGACCCGGCCGATACCGCTCAGCGCCCATTCCCGCTGCAGCTGCGGGACGTTGATGACAAGGCTGCTGGCTTTTTCAAAGGACTCCAGGGCGTCCTCCCAGGCAGACTGGCACAGCAGCGCCTGACCCCGGTACCAGTATCCGGTGACATAATCGACATCGTTGGCGAAGACCTGGGCGGACTCCAGGGCGCGGTCAAAGCAGGTCAGCGCCTCCTCGATCAGGCCCGACTGCAGCCGGTTGACCCCCAGGCTCTTCCAGGCCCGGCTGAGATGCTTGGCGTCCCCGATCTGGGAGAACAGCTCGATCGCTTTTTCATGGTGGTGGATTGCACCAGTCGTATCCCCTTTCTGGAACATCAGCGTGGCGGAATGCTCGTGGTATTTCCCCAACGCACGCAAATCATGGTGGCCTTCCGCCTTCTGTCTCAGCACCTCCAGCCACCGCCATGTCTCGGGGATATTTTTCAGGGTGTAGCCGTACAGCCCGATGATGTGGTCGTAAGCCGGTCCCAATTCCTCCGAGTAAGGCAGGCGCTGCAGGAAACCGGCCGTGCGCATGGTGAAATCCAGGAATTTGTCGTGGTCACCCAGAGGGCCGGATCCGACCGCCACCAGCTGGTTCATCAGGGCACGCTCCACCGATTCGCCCTGGTCGCCCAGCATCGCCAGGCCTTCTTCCCCAAGTTGGACGGTATCTTCGTAACGGTTTTGCCAGAAGAGCACTTCGCCCAGCCAGTAGAACAGTCGGGCGAGCTCATGCGGGGGCAGTTCGAGCTGGCGGCCCAGTTCGATGGCTCGCTGGAAGCTTTTCTCGGCGTCCAACACCTGGCCGATCCGAAACTGGATCTGGCCCAACCCGTTGAGGGCCTCCAGCTGCCAGCGTTCGGTTGGCTTTTCCGACGGTGTGCAGCCCTCCTGCTCGTCCAGCAGCCGCAGTGCGAGCTGGTAGGCTTCGATCGCCTCCTGGTTGGCCTGCATCTGGCGTGCAGCCTGTGCCGCCAGCAGCATGTGGACGAGTTCTTTGCGACAGTCGCCAGCGTGGCGGTAGTGGTAGGCCACGATTCCGTGGTACTGCCGCAATTGGTGCTCCTCCACATTGTGCTCCAGGGCGCTGGCAGTGGCCAGGTGCAAGGCTGTGCGTTGGGCGCTCAGCACGCTTTCATAGGCCGCTTCCCGAATCAGGGCCGAGTTGAAGGCATACTCCCGCCCCAGTTCGGGCAGGCGGCCGCGCTCGCTGATCAGCTGGGCCCGCTGCATGGCGGCCAACTGGGTGTGAAGATTGTGATCTTTTCCGGCCAGCGACTCGAGGATGCTGAACCAGAACAACGGCCCGATCACCGCTGCCATCTGGAGCGTGCGTCGCTCCCCGGGTGAAAGGCTGTCGATGCGGGCCATCAGCAGGCTCTTGAGGGTCTCGGGCATATCCAGCGGAATGCGGTCATCCCCGGTAGACCACTCCCCCGTATCCGGGTCGCGCACCAGGACGCCGCGGTCCACCAGGGCATTGATGAATTCGGTCAGGAAATAGGGGTTTCCGCCGGCTTTTTCAATGATCTGCGCCTTGGCGTCCTCGGAGAGCGCCTGCGCGCCGACCATTTTCCGGATCAGGTGCCGGCTCTGGTCCTCGCTGAGCGGCTGGAGGTCCAGCGATATCAGGCGGTGGAAATATTCGGTCTCGACGAAGTGGTTGAAATTCCAGACCGGTTTCGTGCGGTCAGGCCGGAAAACCACCAGGAAGAGCACCCGCTCTTGCAGGCAAAGGGGCAGGCAGAATTTGAGCAGGTCGAGCGAAGCACCGTCGGCCCAGTGCACCTCGGAGAAGACGATCACGAGGGGCTCGTGCTGAGACATTTTTTCCAGCCAACTGCGCGTGGCGAAGAAGAATTGCTGCTGTTGTCCGGACGAATCCAGCTGTGAGATCTGGGCTGCGTGGTGAGGTTCCAAAGGCAGGGAAAGGAAGGCCGCCAGGTACACGTAATAAGGTTCAAATTCATCCCCCCAAAACTGGCGCGCCTGGGCCCGAAGACGTTCCCGGGCTTCTTCCGGGCTGGCCCAGCGTCCGGTGCCCAGCCAGCTGTGCCACATATCCACCCACATGGAGACCGGCATGGACTGCCCATAGGAGCGGCAGCGGCCCTGCAGCCAGGTCAGGCGGGTACTTTCCTCACCGTGGATGGCTTCGTCTCGCTCCCAGCGCTGGCGGGCTTCGGAGATCAGTCGGGATTTGCCCATCCCGGCTTCTCCGCTGACCAGGACGATATTGCCGATTCCCTCTTTGAGACTGCCGATGGCAGCTTCGATATGGTCCAGCTCTTCGTCCCGGCCGATCATCGGGATCCACAGGCGGTGGGTCTGCAGGCGCTGCCGTTGCTCAGCCTCCTGCAGCGGTTTCAGGGGGCGGTGGACGGAAACGGGCGAGCTCAGCCCGCGGATCTCGATTTCCCCCAGGTCCTCCCATTTGAATAGCGATTCGACCAGCCGGAACGTGTTTTCGCCCACCAGGACCGTGCCGGGTTCGGCAGCCGCTTCTAAACGGGCCGCTAAAGCGACTGCACCACCCATGGTGGTGTCTTCGCTGTGCTGGGCGCGGTCCCCGATGCTGGCGGTAATCACTTCACCTGTGTTGATTCCCACCCGTATCTGCAGGTCGATATCGTGGCTCTTGGAGAGCTGGACCGCCAGGTCCTGGATCTCCTTCTGCATGGTCAGTCCGGCCAAGACGGCCCGTTCGGGATCGTCCTCGTGGGCGACGCTGGCTCCGAAGAAAGCCACCAGGCCGTCCCCGCGGAACTGGTCAACCTTGCCGCCGAAGCGGTAGATGGCTGCACCCATGGTCTGCAGCACCTGGTTCATGACTTTGACCCATTCCTCACTCCCGATCAGTTCCAGGACCTGGGTGGAGCCCTTAACATCGGCGATCAGCACGGTGGCCTGGCGCCGCTCGCCGTTCAGTCCCACTGCCGGCGAAGGGGCGGAAGGCTCCGTTGCCTCGGCTTCCGCAAGGGCGGGCAGGACGGTCGGGCTGGCAGCTTCGGATGGAACGCTGTCGAAAGCCGTGCCGCAATGCCCGCAGAACTGGAAGTCCAGGGGGGAGAGCTGCCCGCAAGTGGGGCATTCTTTGGCCAGCGGGGAGCCGCAGCGGCCGCAGAATTTCATCAGCAGCGGGCTGTCAAACCCGCAGGTGGTGCACTGCATGGGACCGTATTATACGGTGGATGGGTTGCAGTGGAGGTTGGGTGGATGGGGGGATGAGACCCTTCGGTCGGCTACGCCTCCCTCCTTCATTGTCATGCTTGAGGCATGTCCTGAGCCTGTCGAAGGAGAACGCAGTGAGCGAAGCATCTCCGGCGCTGCAGGCGCCGGACACACAGGTCGTCCGAGCCAATGGGCGGCTCCCTTCGACTTCGCTCAGGATTCAGCGCCGCTC
>JBFKII010000245.1:0-6546 GCA_041632295.1 Anaerolineales bacterium
GACGAGGAAACGCCTTCCGGCTCCGAGGGGATGTACCGCTTTCCGCCCGGCAGCTCAATCGGTTTCGGTGAGGCGCTGGTGATCGCCAACCGGGCGTCCGCCTTTGAAAGCCGCTACGGCTTCAAGCCGGATTTCGAGGTCCATGATAGCGACCCGCTCGTGCCGGACATGGTCAAGCACGGCAGCTGGTCCGCGGGCAACCTTTCGCTGAGCAATTCCGGCGATGAGGTCCTGCTCATGGACTACGGTGACCTGCTGGTGGATGCCGTTTCGTGGGGAAGCTCCACCTGGGCTTTCAGCCCTTCGGTGCCGCCCGTCGGGGCGGGGGAATCGATCGAGCGCTTTCCACCGGGTTCCGACAACGATAATGCAGCGGATTGGCGCGCCCAGCCGGTCCCGTCTCCGGGCTCCGTTCCTGGGACGGGGGGACCCACGCCGACACCTTGATCTGCGCCTCGACGAAACCTCATCTCCCGCCCGGGCCAGGCTGAACGGCCTTACAGGGTTGAATCGGGTCTTTCAATCGCTTTGGAGAGAATTTTGGGTGAAAGAATGGTCCTGGAAGAAAAAAGTGCGCAGCGAAACCAGCTGCGCACTTGAACCGCGGAGGTGAATCCGCATCGATCAGGAAGAGGATTGGCAGGGCTGCTGGCTGGCCGACCGGTGCCGTTGCCAATACCTTCCACAATCCCTCAATTGACCCGGGTGCCCACCTGGCGAATGACCATTACCACCTTGCCCTGCACCCGCAGCGACTGCGGGTCGTCGATAATGATCGGACCCATGGTCGGGTTGGCGGGTTGCAGGCGAATGCGGCCCTTTTCTTTGAAGAAATACTTGAGGGTGGTCTCGTCCTTGTCCTCAAGCCAGACCGCCACCATCTCGCCGTTCTTGACATCATTGGCGGGTTTCATGATCACGATGTCGCCGTCGTTGACCATGGCGTCGATCATCGAGTCGCCTTCCACTTCCAGCGCGAACAGGTTTTTCTCATCACGGCGAGGCACCATGCTGCGGGCTACTTCCACCATGCTGTCCGGATCAAAGGCAAAGTCGGAGGTCGGCAGGTGGACCGGTTCGCTGGCAAAAATGCGGCCGACCACCGGGATTCGCAGCATTTCCTCGAGGGAGGACTGCGCGCTGTCCATCATGTCACGGGCCTGCTGGTAGATCTGCCCGGAGACGGTCTTCAGCAGGCGCACCCCGCGAGAGACGTTCCGATCGCGCTCGATGTAGCCGTCCTCCTCGAGCTGCTCGAGATAGTAATTCACCACCGAGGTGGATGAGATCTCAGTCTGCTTGCCGATCTCGCGGATGGAAGGTGGATAGCCGTTTTGATCGTTAAAGCTCTCCAGCACCCGCAAGATCTTTTTATGCCGCTCGCCGAGTCCTTTTCGTTTTCGGGCCATGGTTCTCTCCTGTTCTGGTGCGGCGATTTCGGATTCAACCGGTACAATCGTGTTGCGGCCAGCATCCACACGCCAAACCACCGCTTCAGGGACCTGGTTGCCGCCGCTTCGCACGTTGCTGCACGCCTGGCGGTGTTAAACAGGTCATTTGTTCTAGGATTTTACTCGAACGGACGTTCTGTGTCAAGCCAGAAACGGGGAGAAAAAACGGTCCCAAAGCGCCCCTCCGGCCCCCGAATGGTATAATTTTTTCCGAGCGATCGAGTACGTTCCACCTGAGGTGCACCATGTCCGGACATTCAAAATGGTCGACCATCAAACGCAAAAAAGGCGCCAACGACGCCAAGCGCGGCCAGCTGTTCACACGCATCACGCGCGAAATCGTGATCGCCGCCCGAGAAGGCGGCGGTGACCCCGATTCCAACATCCGGCTGCGGCTGGTCCTGGACAAAGCCCGGGCCGCCAACATGCCGAAGGACAACATCGAGCGCGCCATCAAACGCGGCACCGGGGAGGACAAAGACGGTGCGGAGATCGAAGAGGTCTCTTATGAAGGCTATGCGCCTCATGGCGTGGCCCTGATCATCGAAGTCGTCACGGACAACCGCAACCGCGCCGTGGCCGACATCCGCCACATCCTCAACCGCTACGGCGGCAGCCTGGGTGAGAACGGGTCCGTGGCCTGGCAGTTCTCCCGCATCGCCTACTTCGCCTTCCCAGGCAGCGCAGTCGATTACGATCAGGCCTTTGAGATCGCCGTGGAAGCCGGGGCCGACGATGTGAGCGACGACGGCGAAACGATCGAGATCACCGGGGAAGTCGGTGCGTTCAAGGAAATCAGCCAGGGGCTGTCGGACGCCGGTATCCGCCCGGAAGTCAGCGAACTGCGCATGGTCCCGAACCACGAGGTCACCCTCGACACGGATGATACGGTCAAAGTGATGCGCGTGATCGAGGCCCTCGAAGACCTGGACGACGTCCAGAACGTGTTTTCAAACCTGAGCATCTCCGAAGAAGCCCTGATGCAGCTCACCGCGGCCTGATCATGCTGGTGCTAGGGATCGACCCCGGGACTGCCACGACGGGCTACGGCCTCGTGCGCGAGCACCAGGACGGCAGCCTTGCAGCAGTGGCATTTGGGGTCATCCGCACCGCAGCGAAAACCGCCATGCCGGAGCGCCTGGCGCAGCTACACCTCGAGCTGAGCCAGATCCTGGACGAGCACCGGCCCCGGTCGGCTGCCGTCGAACAACTTTTTTTCCAGCGCAATGTAAAAACCGCCATCTCTGTTGCCCAGGGGCGAGGCGTGGCCATCCTGGCGCTGGCCCAACACGGCCTGGAGGTCGGCGAGTACACCCCCAATGAGGTCAAACAGGCCATCGCCGGCTACGGCGGCGCAGACAAAGCCCAGATGCAGAATATGGTCCGGGCCCTGCTCGGGCTTGAGGCGATCCCGCGCCCTGACGACGCAGCCGATGCGCTGGCGGTCGCCATCTGCCACATCCACAGCCTGAAGACCCAGGCCCTGTACCAGAACCCGGGATGATCGCGCATCTCAAAGGCAATATCCTTTCAAAAGAATCGGACAGCCTGGTCGTTGCCGTCGGTGGAGTCGGCCTGCAGGTGTATGTCCCCGCGCCCCTGGCGGACGAATTCCGGCCGGGCGAGCAGATCTCCCTGCACACCTATCTCGTCGTGCGTGAGGACGCCCTGACCCTGTACGGCTTTGAAACACTGGAGCAACGGGAATATTTCGAAATGCTGCTGGGCGTCAGCGGGGTCGGGCCGCGGCTGGCGCTGGCGGCGCTGGCCACCCTCAACCCTGACGCCATCCGCCGGGCGGTCTTTCAGGAACAGGCGGAGGTGTTCAGCCGCATCCCGGGGGTGGGCAAGAAAACGGCCCAGAAAATTCTTTTCCACCTGCAGGACCGCATCACCGATGTCGACCAGTTTGCGCCCGTGGCAATGATGACCGACGCCGACACCGAGGTCCTGGAAGCCCTGGTCGCCCTGGGCTACAGCGTGGTGGAGGCCCAGGCCGCCCTGCAGACCATCCCGCGCGATGCCCCCCAGGACGTGGAAACGCGCCTGCGCCTGGCGCTGCAGTATTTCTCGTAACACGCCGACATCAGGAGCCCCTTTTGTTCGAAGACAAAACCATCGCTTTCATCGGCCCAGGCAACATGGCAGAAGCCATGATCTCCGGCCTGATCCGGGAGGACGTGGCACCCGCCGGGTCGATTGTCGCCAGCGGGCCGCGCCTGCGCCGGGGGGATTATCTCCAGCAGAAATACGGCATCCGCACGCTGACCGACAACGGCGAAGCCGCCTCGCAGGCAGACGTGGTCGTCCTGGCGATCAAACCGCAGTCCCTTGACTCGGTGCTGTCCGACCTGCGCGGCCGCCTCAAACCACCGGCGTTGATCCTCTCGATCATCGCCGGTGTCCCGATCAAAAAGATCTCCCTGGGCGTGGACCACGAAAAGATCGTGCGCTCGATGCCCAACACCCCGGCCCGCATCGGCAAAGGAATCACCGTCTGGACCGCTGACCCGCAAGTTACCCAGGAACAGCAAGAAATGGCCCGCCAGATCCTGAACGCACTCGGCCAGCAGGTCTTCCTGGAGGACGAAAAGTATTTGGACATGGCCACCGCCCTTTCTGGGACCGGGCCGGCTTATGTTTTCCTGTTTATGGAGGCGATGGTCGATGCCGGCGTGCACCTCGGTTTTCCCCGCCGAGTGGCCGAACAGCTGGTGATTGAGACCATGCGCGGTTCGGTCGAATACTATTTCAGCGCCTCGGAGTCGCAACCGATCCATCTGGCCGGGCTGCGCAGCCAGGTCACCTCCCCGGGCGGCACCACCGCAGCGGCCATGTATTTCCTGGAAAAAGCCGGTTTCCGCACAGCCATCTCGCGGGCGATTTGGGCGGCTTACGAGCGCTCGCGCGAGCTGGGCGCCGATCCGGATGCCCACTCGCCGGAGCCGTCCTAGGCCTAAAATTTTTAATCTATTTGTGAAAACCTGGACAAATCAACCCCTTTCAGTTATTATTTCGGCGGCCCGGGTTGTCCTTTCACGTCTGCAATCCGCTGCCAAAATCCGGCCCGCAATCTCCTGGGTGAGGGATTGCAGGGGTTTCAAGCCGGTTTCACCTGACATTCGGCGAGCTATGAATCCAACCTCTCACCAAAGGACAGCGCCAGGAGAGATGCCGGGCATTTTCACAAATAAAATCCCAGGCGGTCTATTTCTGCCCGCCCGAAGTGAGACACTATCTGGAGGCAGCCGCAGGCGGCCACGTTGGCAGATCGTCGGCCCGGCGGCCCAAGTTACAGTCTGAATCAAGGAAAGTTGCTGCGGCAGCTTTCCTTTTTTTAATCAGCGCACCATACCGGAGGAAATATGTCTGACTTGATAGCACAGATCACCGCAGACCTGCAGAAACAGATCGAATCCTTCCAGCCTGACCTTTCCGTTAGCGACGTCGGAACGGTATACGAGGCCGGAGACGGCATCGCCCGGGCCCACGGGCTCCAGGACGTTAAAGCCCAGGAGCTGGTCCAGTTCGCAAACGGCGTGATGGGCATCGCATTCAACCTGGAAGCCGACAACGTCGGGATCATCATCATGGGCGATTTCTCCGGAGTGGCGGAAGGGATGACCGTGCGGTCAACCGGCCGCATCGCCTCGGTGCCGGTTGGCGATGGCATGGTCGGACGCGTGGTTAACGCACTCGGCCAACCGGTGGACGGCAAAGGGCCGATCCAGTTCAGCGAGTATTTCCCGATCGAGCGCATCGCCCCGGGTGTAATCCAGCGCAAAGACGTCGATACCCCGGTCCAGACCGGTATCAAGGCCATCGACGCCCTGACCCCGGTCGGGCGAGGCCAGCGTGAGCTGATCATCGGTGACCGCCAGACCGGAAAAACCGCCCTGGCGATCGACACGATCATCAACCAAAAGGACAAAGATCTGGTCTGCATATACGTCGCGATTGGGCAGAAAAAAGCCGCGGTAGCCCGCACGATGGCGGTCCTGGAAGCCAACGGGGCTATGGACAACACCGTAATTGTGATCGCCTCGGCAGACGACCCGGCCGCCCTGCAGTACATCGCGCCGTACTCCGGCTGTGCCATCGGCGAATATTTCATGGAGACCGGGCGCGACGCCCTGGTGATTTACGACGACCTTTCCAAGCACGCCTGGGCCTACCGCCAGGTTTCGTTGCTGCTGCGCCGCCCGCCCGGGCGCGAAGCCTATCCGGGCGACGTTTTCTATCTGCACTCCCGCCTGTTGGAGCGCGCTGCCCGCCTGGCCGACAATTTCGTGATTACTTCGAAGGATTTTGAAGGCAACCGGGCGGAGGAATCCGACGCAGTCAACGGAGTCGCATACAAGGGGCCGGTAGCGGAGCACAATGCCAGAGAAGCCCTCAAGGCAATGGAGAATGCCGACGACTACAAGATCGTCCAGATTGCCGGGTCGGGTGGATCCCTGACAGCACTGCCGATCATCGAGACCCTGCTGGGCGACGTCTCGGCTTACGTCCCGACCAACGTGATTTCGATCACCGACGGCCAGATCTACCTGGAGAGCGACCTGTTTAACGCCGGCATCCGCCCGGCGGTCAACGCCGGCCTCTCGGTCTCGCGCGTCGGCGGCGACGCCCAGACACCAGCCATGAAACAAGTTGCAGGAGGCCTGCGGCTCGACATGGCTGCCTTCCGCGAGCTGGCGGCCTTTGCACAGTTCGGCTCCGGCCTGGACAAATCCACGCAGGCGCAGCTCAACCGCGGCCAGCGGCTTCAGGAAATTCTCAAACAGCCGCAGTACCAGCCCGCGTCGCTGGCTGAGATGGTGATCACAATCTACGCCGGCACGCAGGGCTTCACCGATAAGGTCGAAGTCAACCGCATGAAGGATTGGGAGAACGGACTGCTGCGCTTCATGGCCGCCTCCCACCCTCACATCGTCAGCGAGATCGGCAAAGGCGGAAAGATCAGCGGTGAGCTGGAACAGAACCTGAGGTCCGCCCTGGAGGCCTACAACGCCTCCTGGGCCTGAGCCGGGAAGCCACCATGGCCAACGCACGAGAAGTCAAGCTCCGCATCCGGAGCGTCAGGAACATTTCC